>JBBQNQ010000016.1:0-47937 GCA_038330095.1 Solirubrobacterales bacterium | reverse complement strand
TTAACCCGACGCCGTTCGTCCACCACCAACGCCTGAACGCACCCACGCCTCCGGCTACCGTTTCCCTCGTGGACCTCACGCTCCTCGACGAGACGCTCGCTACGGCCGGCGAGCCGCCCTTCCGCGCCCGGCAGGTGTGGTCGCGGGTCGCTCGCGGGTGCCCGGGCTATGAGGCGATGAGCGAGCTGCCGCTCGGGCTGCGCGAGCGGCTGGCGGGCGCCGTCCCGTACTCGACGCTCACGCTCGAGGGTGAGGCGCGGGCAAGCGACGGGACGGTCAAGGCGCTGTTTCGCACGGCTGATGGCCGGCCGGTGGAGGCGGTGCTCATGCGCTACCGGGACGGGCGGCGGTCGATCTGCTTGTCCTCCCAGTCGGGCTGCCCGTTGACCTGCACCTTCTGCGCGACGGGCGCGATGCGCTTCGGGCGCAACCTGACCGCCTCGGAGGTCCTCGATCAGGCGCTGCACTTTCGGCGGCTGGAGACGGGCGCCGGATGGCACGCTGTGTTCATGGGGATGGGCGAGCCGCTGCTCAACCTCGACAACGTGCTCGCGGCCTGCGAGCGCCTGCCGGATCTCGGCATCACGCCCCGGCGCACGGCGATCTCCACCGTCGGCTGGATCCCCGGCATCGAGCGTCTGACCACGGAGGGCCCGCCGGTGCGCCTGGCCCTGTCCCTCCACGCCGCCGACGAGGCGTTGCGCTCCGAGCTCATGCCGGTCAACGAGCGCTTCCCGCTGGCCGACGTGCTGGCGGCCTGCCGGGCGCACCACGCCCGTCGCAGGCGGATGGTGTTCGTCGAGTACGTGATGCTCGCGGGCGTCAACGACCGCTACGAGCAGGCGCTGGCCCTGGCCGACGCGCTCGACCCGCGCGTCTTCAAGGTCAACCTCATCCCCTACAACCCGACCGAATCGCCCTACCAGGGCTCCGGCCGTGAGGCCATCGCCGCCTTCCGCGCCGCGCTCGAGAAGCGAGGGCTGCTGGTCACCGTGCGCCTCACCCGTGGTCGCGACATCGCCGCGGCCTGCGGTCAGCTCGCGGCGAGCGGCTGAGAGCGGGCGATATGCGGCTCAGCGGCCGCGGCCCGGGTACTCGACCTGCGTTCGCTCGTCCCACCGGCGGGGGGCCGCGCCACTGCGGCGCAGAAGCGAAGCGGCTACGAGCTCGCGCTGGGTGGGGCGCTGATGAGGGTCGGCACGGTGGGCGCTCGTCCCTCCGTGCCACTCGACGTGCTTGAGGTTGTTCATGGTCTGCCTACCGTACGTATGTTCGGGTCACGCGTTACACCCTGAGTGCACAGCCTCTGTGCAGGTTCGACAGCGGCAGCGGCGCCCCTGCCCGGCTGCTATGCCGCACCGGCCTCGATCGCTCCCGACCGCGCCTCGCCCGCGCGCAGAAGGCGGTGGCGCAGCTCGGCCTCCTGCTCGGGGTCGGGGTCCCAGCGCGCGACGTCGGGCAGCTCGCCGAGCTCTGAGAGGCCGAAGAGCTTGAGGAACAGTGCGGTGGTCCGGTAGAGCACCGCGCCGAACTGCGAGCGGCCGGCCTCCTCGACCAGCCCCCGCTCAAGCAGCGAGCCGGCGGCGGACTCGGCGCTGACACCGCGGATGCGCGCGATCTCCGGCCGCGAGACCGGCTGCAGGTAGGCCACGATCGCGAGCGTCTCCGCCTGGGCCGGGGTGAGCGGCGGCGTCCGCGGGCGCGCGAGAAGGCGACGGGCCGCGTCCTCCGCGATCGGATCGGAGGCGAGCGACCAACCGCCCGCGACCTCCCGAAGGACGAGCCCCCGGCCCTCGAACTGGCGCTCGGCCATGTCCTCGAGCGCGCGCTCGACCGCCGGCGCGGAGATCTCGAGCGCGTCGGCGAGCTCGTCCGCCGAGACCGGGTCGGGCGAGAGGAAGAGAAGGGCCTCGACGCGGCGCTGGAGGTCGGTCACGACCGAAGCCCCCTCGCGGCGCGCACGGGGCGCTCGATACGCAGGCCCGACCCGATCACGGTGCCGCTCTCCCCGCCGCCACCCCTGCCTCGCCGCGCCCACGCACCTCCACCGCGCCGAAAGGCACTTCCTGGGACCAGGTGGCCTCGCCCTGCTTGTAGAGCTCGAGTAGGGCGAAGAGGGTCACCGCGACGGTGACCCGATCGGCGCCGCGGACGGCATCGTCGAAGCTGAAGCGCCCGCAGCGAAGGAGCTCGCGCAGATGGGCCAGGCGCTCGCCGACGGAGACCCGGGGGGCGACCAGGTGGCGCAGGTCCACGTGCGGCGGGGTGCGCAGCAGCTCGCCGAGGGCGACACCGAGCCGCGCGGGGTCGTAGGCCTGGACCGCATGGTCCAGCGAATGACGGCGCAGCTCGCGGGGCAGCGGCGCGGTCCTGTAGCGGTGGCCCTCCTCGGCGGCCAGGCGCTCGCGCAGGTGCGCGGCGGCGCCGCGGTAGCGTCGCGCCTCGAGCATCCGCGCCAGGAGCTCCTCCGCGGCCTGCTCGGGCTCGAGGTCGTCGAGGCGCGCGTCCTCCTCGCGCGGGAGCATCAGCCGCGACTTGAGCTCGAGAAGGGCGGCGATCAGCACGAGGAACTCGGTGGCCGCCTCCAGGTCGAGCTCGCCGCGGGCCTCGAGGTGGTCGAGGTAGGCCAGCACGACATCGGCGAGGTCCACCTCGAGCAGGTCGACCTCCTCGCGCAGGACGAGCGTGAGCAGCAGGTCAAAGGGCCCTGTAAAGACGTCGAGGTCGAGCTCGAGCTCGGCGGCCGCACCCACGGTTCGCGAAGGCTAGCGACGGGTGGGGACGGTCCCGTGCCGCGGCGGCCCGACCCCCATCGCCTCGCGAACGTCGGCCACGGTCGCGGAGGCGATCGCACGGGCCTTCTCCGCGCCCCCGTGGAGCACCTGCTCCAGGTGATCCTCGTCGGAGCGCAGCTCGGCGTAGCGCTCGCGAACGGGCGCGAGGTAGCCCGCGAGCTCGGCGGCCACCGCCGCCTTGAGGTCGCCGTAGCGAGCGTCGCGGAGCTCTTCCTCGATTGCCTCGGGCGCCACGCCGCGCGCGACCGCAAGGATCTCGATCAGGTTCGACACCCCGGGCTTGTCCGGCGCACGCAGGATCTCGGTCCCCGAGTCGGTCACCGCCCGCTTGACCTTGCGCGCGATCGCCTCGGGCTCCTCCAGGACGTACACGGTGCCCTGCTCGGTCGCGCCGGTCGTCGACATCTTGCGGTCGGGCTCCTGGAGGTCGCGGATTCGCGCGCCCACGGGCGGGATCCGGTGCTCGGGAACGACGAACACGTCGCCGAAGCGCGCGTTGAAGCGCACGGCGACGTCGCGCGTGAGCTCCAGATGCTCGCGCTGGTCCTCCCCCACCGGCACCTCGTCGGTGCGATAGGCCAGCACGTCCGCGGCCTGGAGCACCGGGTAGAGGAAGAGGCCGGCGGAGACCAGCTCGCGCTGGGCCAGCGACTTCTCGCGGAACTGGTGCATCCGGTTGAGCTCGCCGTAGGCGGTCACCGGGGTGAGCAGCCAGCACAACTCGGTGTGCTCGGGCACGTCGCCCTGCCGGAAGAGGATGCAGCGCTCAGGATCGACACCGGCCGCCAGCAGCAGCGCAAGGAGGTCGTGGACGCTGCGGCGCAGCTCCGCGGGGCCATAGGGGAGCGTGGTCGCGTGCAGGTCGACGATGCAGTAGATCGCCTCGCCGCGATCCTGACCCTCGACGTACTGGGTGATCGCCCCGATGTAGTTGCCCAGGTGCTTTCGCCCGGTGGGCTGGATGCCGGAGAAGATCCGCACGGCGGCGCAGGGTATCCGGACGCTCGCTATCCCGCCGGCGGCGCCGGCGGCGCCCGCGGTGGCGGCTCCGCAGCTCCCGCCTGCTCGTAGACCTCGCCCATCCCCTCGGCCAGCGCGTTGACCTGCTCGCGCAGCCCGCGGGCCTCGTCGGCCATCTCGCGCTCGCCGTCCGACTGCGAGGCCATGCTCATCCGCAGCAGCTGGGCGTGCATAGTGCCCAGAGAGGCGACGATGTGCTCCATCTGGGCGAAGAAGCGCTGGAGCTGCTCGTTGAGGGCATCGAGCGCGGCGACCTGCTCACGGAGCGCCGTGACGACCGGTGCCGCGGCGGGATCGCCGCTGTGCTCGAGCTGGGTGGCGCGCCGGCGTATGCGCTGGACGTCCTGGGTTGCGAGGTACTCCCACAGGGTCTGGGCGCGCGAGGCGGTCCCCTCCATCGCCCGCACCAGGCTGGCGACCTCTCCGCCGACCTCCTCCAGCCCGAGGTCAGAGCGCGCGATCGCCTCGCGGACTCGGCGCTCCTCCTCGAACGCGGCGCGAAGCTGGGAGCCGATCGGCGGCGCGAGCGAGCGCGGGTCCACCCGCCGCGCGCCGCCGCCGCCCCGCCCCCGCCCCCCGCGCAGGCGATCGCCGACCCGCTCGGCTTCGTTGCCGTCGAGATAGGTGACGGCCACCAGGGCGAGGAAGGCGGGGATCGCGATCACGGGGATCAGCCACCACAGGCTCGCCACCAGCGCGACGACCACGATCGCCGCAGGGACCAGGACGTTGACCGGCTTGGTGGCGGCGTTGAGGACCAGCGCGCGGTTGAGCTCACCGCGGGTCGGAGGGCGGCGGTCTACCTCTCTAGACATCAGAAGAAGCTCGAGATGCTTCGGTAGACCGCCTCGATGTCGTCGGGGTCGCCCTCGAACTCCTTTCCCCCCGAGGCGCGGGCGATGTCCTTGAGGACCTGGCGGTTGGCCTGCGAGCCGTAGGCGATGGTGTAGACGCGGACGCTGAGGCCCTCGCTGCGAGCCTGGCGCTCCAGGGTGGAGACCAGGCCCTGCGGAGTCTGGTCGCTCGCGTTGTCCTCCCCGTCGGTGAGCGCGACGACGGCGTTGATGCGGGTGGAGTCACGCAGCCCCTGGATGGTCCTCAGGCCCCGGTCCGTGGCGTCGTAGACCGCGGTCTCCCCGTCGGGGATGAGATCTGAGACCGCTCGGTCCAGGCGCGTCCGGTTGCGGGAGAAAGGGGCTATCCCGACCGGTCTGAACACGCTGTCGTCGAACGAGATTAGCCCGACGCGGTCCTGGGGCGAAAGCTCACGGAAGAAGACCTTCAGGCCCTGCTTGGCCTGGTCGAGCTTGCCCTCCTCGCTCATCGACCCCGACTTGTCGACGACCAGCATGATGTTGGCCGGCTTGCGGTCCTGGCGCCACGTCGACTTGATCCGCGCGAGCACGCGCGGGTCGGGCAGCCCCAGCACGCGCTTGGGCTGCGCGGGATTCGCTCCGTGGGCGGCGTCGATCGGGGACCCCGCCTTGGCGTCGGGGTCGCCGGGGCGAAAGCCGCCGCGCGAGGCGGTCTCGGGGGTCACCTCGGCGCGCAGATAGTCGCCGAAGGCACGGGCCCCGTCGCGCTGCTGCCTGCTCACCCACGGTGCGTCGAGCACGATCAGCGGGTTGTCGGAGAAGAATGTCCCCTCCGAGGGATAGATGCCCACGAGCTTGGTGCCGCGGCGCCGGCGGTTGAAGTCCACGAGCGTCTGCTCCTCCATGGCCACCGCCGAGGCGTAGCCCGGGCCGTACTTGCGCAGCTGGTCGGCGAAGAACAGCGTCGTGTCGCCGTAGTGCACGATCGAGCGCTCGACGGTGCGGATCTGGGAGCGAACCGCGGGCCGGGTGACGTCGCGCTCGCTGAGCCCCTCCCGCTTGCCTGTCGCCGCGAAGTACTCCGCCGCGACCGCCGAGAGGCCGGAGGTCGAGAACTCGGGGTTCGTGTGGCCGAGCTTGAAGCGCCCGAACTCCGGGCGCCCGTAGTCCGCCCACCCGCGCTTGGAGGTCGCGAGCGCGAGGATCTGCTTGAAGCCGACGGGCTTGCGCGGCCAGCCCAGGGCGCGCGCCAGGGGCTCCCACATCGCGATGACCAGCGGCGTGCGCACGATCGAGGGGTTGACGTCGGGCACGTAGGGCCGGTCGGCCTGGAAGTTGAGCAGCCGCCCCCACAGCGACGATGCGGGCGACCACACCGTGGGCTTCAGGCGCCCGCGGGCGATGCGCGTCTCGGCGTCGCCCGAGCTCACGACCTGTGCGTCGACGTAGACCGGCTTGCCGCCGACCTTGCGCCGCTGGTCGTTGAAGCGCTGGATGATCGGCTCCAGCAGCGCCTGCTTCTCTGGCGAGTAGGCGAAGGAGACACGGACCGCGTCCTTGGGCGCCCCCTTCCCGCCTCCACCACCACCGCCGCCGCCACCACTCGACGTGATGACGATCGCCGCGACCACTGCCGCGAGCGCCAGCCCGATCACGATCAACCGCGCCCTCATCGGCGCGAACGATACGGCTCAGGTCTGGCCGGCAGGCCCCGTCACAGGGGCTGGCGTATGACCGGCCGCTTGGCCGCAGCGGCCTCGTCGAGCCGGCGCACCGGAGTCGTATAGGGCGAGTGGCGGGCGATCTCGGGGTCCTCCGCGGCTTCCTGGAGGATCTTCGCCACCGCGTCGGCGAAGCCGTCCATCGTCTCCTTGTTCTCGGTCTCCGTCGGCTCGACTAGCAGCGCCTCCTCGACCAGCAGCGGGAAGTAGACGGTGGGTGGGTGGTAGCCGAAGTCGAGCAGGCGCTTGGCGACGTCGAGCGTCTTGATGCCGAGCTCGCGCTTCGCCGGCGCGCCGGAGAGCACGAACTCGTGCATGCAGATCCGGTCGTAGGCGGCCGGCAGGTACTCCCCGACCCCCGCCTGCTTGAGCCGCGCGAGCAGGTAGTTGGCGTTGAGCACCGCGGTCTCCGACATCTCCCTCAGCCCATCGCTCCCCAGCGAGCGGATGTAGGCGTAGGAGCGCACGAAGGTCCCGTAGTTGCCCTGGAAGCCGCGCAGGCGGCCGATGGACTTCTCGAAGCCCTCCTCGGCGAGGTCGAAGGACCCGTCCTCACCGCGCATCACGCGGGGAACCATGAGATAGGGCTCGATGCGATCGGACACCGCGATCGGTCCGCTGCCCGGGCCGCCCCCGCCGTGGGGCTGGGTGAAGGTCTTGTGCAGGTTGAAGTGGACGATGTCGAAGCCCATGTCGCCCGGCCGTGAGACGCCCACGACCGCGTTCAGGTTCGCCCCGTCGTAGTAGAGGATCGCGCCGGCGTCGTGGACGATCCGTGCGATCTCCGCGATGTTGGGCTCGAAGAGCCCGAGGGTGCTCGGGTTGGTGAGCATCAGGCAGGCGACGTCGTCGTCGGCCTTGGCTCGCAGGTCGTCGAGGTCGACGTTGCCGTCGGGGTCGGTGCCGACCTTCACGACGTCGTAGCCGGCCATGGTCACCGTCGCCGGGTTGGTCCCGTGCGCCGTGTCGGGGGTGAGGACCTTGTGGCGGTGCTCGCCGCGATCCTCGTGGTAGGCACGGGTTAGCAGGACGCCGGCCAGCTCGCCGTGCGAGCCTGCGCTGGGCTGGAGCGACACGTGCGGAAGCCCGGCGATCTCCGACAGCGCGCGCTCGAGGCTCCACATGAGCTCGAGCGCGCCCTGCGCCCGCTTCGGGCGCTGGGCGGGGTGCAGCCGCGCGTGGCCGGGCAGTGCGGCGACGCGCTCGTGCAGGCGCGGGTTGTGCTTCATCGTGCACGACCCGAGGGGGTAGAAGCCCGAGTCGAGGTCGAAGTTGCGCTTGGAGAGGCGCACGTAGTGGCGGACGAGGTCGGGCTCGGCCACCTCGGGCAGGCGCGGCGGCTGCACGCGGCGAAACCGCTCGGGCAGCAGCTCGTCGACCGGCCGCTCGGGAACGTCGAGAGCGGGCGGGGTGAAGGCCCGCCGGCCCGCCCGGCCCTTCTCGAAGATCGTCACCGCGGGCTCGCGCTGCAACGGGGTCTCGGCGAGCGCGACCGGGCGCCCGTGGTCGGGAGCGTGCCCTTGGATCTCGGGGTCCGCGTGCAGGCGGTTGTCGTTCATGGTCATGCGCCCACCTGCACGCGCGCGCCGCGCTCGGCGGCGACGGCCTCACCCAGCGCCGCCACCAGCCGGTCGATGTCCTCGCGCGTGCGCAGCTCGGTGATCGCGACCAGCAGGCCCTCGCCGAGCTCGGGGTAGTCGACGTCGAGCGGGAGGCCCGGGTTGACCCCCTCGGCCTGGCAGCGCTCGATGACACGCTCGACCGGCGCGTCGAGGCGGACCGCGAACTCGCGCACCACGGGCTGCTCATGGACGAGTGACACACCCTCGACCGCAGCGAGCGCCTCGCGCGCATAGGCGGTGCGCCGGAGCATGAGCTCTGCGAGCTCGACGATCCCGCGCCGCCCCAGCCAGCTCAGGTACATGACCCCGGCGAGGGCATTGAGGGCCTGGGCGGTGCAGATGTTGTGGGTCGCCTTCTCGCGCCGGATGTGCTGCTCGCGGGTCTGCAGGGTGAGGACGAAGCCGCGGCGGCCGTCGACGTCGCGGGTCTCGCCGGCGATGCGCCCGGGCATGCGGCGCAGATACGCCTGGGTCGCCGCGAAGAACCCGAAGCTCGGCCCGCCGAAGTCCAGACGGTTGCCGAGCGTCTGCCCCTCCCCCACCGCGATGTCCACCCCGCACTCCCCGGGGGGCTTGAGGACGGCCAGCGGCAGCGGATCGCACGCGCACACGACGACGGCCCCCGTCGCCTTGGACGCCCCGGCGAGCGCCTCGAGGTCCTCGACCGCGCCGAGGAAGTTCGGCTGCTGGAGGAACACCGCACTGGTGTCCTCGTCGATCGCAGCCGCCAGCGCGCTCGCGTCGGTGACGCCGTCGAGGAGGCCGACCTCCTCGACGGAGGTGCCCCAGCCCGCCGACATCGTCCGCAGGGTCTCGCGGCTGTGGGGATGCACGCCGCGGGAGACCACGAAGCGGCGCCCCGGCCTGGACTGGCGCGCGAGGTAGCCCGCGGCGCCCAGCGCGCTGGGTCCCTCGTAGACGCTGGCGTTGGAGACGGGAAGAGCGGTGAGCTCGGAGATCGCCGTCTGGTACTCGAACATCACCTGCAGCCCGCCCTGGGAGATCTCGGGCTGGTAGGGGGTGTAGGGCGTCAGGAACTCCGAGCGGCTGAGGATCTGGTCGATCAGCGCCGGGACGTAGTGGTCGTACATCCCGGCGCCCACGAAGCTGACCTCGTCGTCGGCCGAGGTGTTGCGGCCCGCGAGCTCGCGCAGGTGCGCGAAGACCTCCTGCTCGGCCTGGCCCTCCGGGAGGTCGAGCGGGCGATTCAGGCGCAGGGCCTCCGGGATGTCGGCGAACAGGTCGTCCACGCGCTCGACGCCGATCGCCGCGAGCATCTCGCGGCGATCCTCGTCGGTCAGCTGGGTGTACCTGCTCACCGCAGGGCTCCGGACGTGGCGGCCGCCGGGATCACTGCAGCGAGGAGCGGTAGGCCTCTACGTCGAGCAGCTGTCCGGTCTCCTCGGGCTCGGTCAGCCGCACCTTGACCAGCCAGCCCCCCTCGTAGGGGTCCTCGTTGATCTGCTCGGGGTTCTCCGCGAGCCCGAGGTTGACCTCGGTGACCTCGCCCGAGAGCGGCGCGATCACGTCGGAGACCGCCTTGACCGACTCGACCTCGGCGTAGGGCTCGTCCTTGGCGACCTGCGCGCCCACCTCCGGCGGCTCGAAGAACACGACCTCCCCGAGCTGGTCCTGGGCGTACCAGGTGATCCCGAAGGTCGCGCTGTCGCCTTCGACCTTCGCCCAGTCGTGCTCGGAGTGGTAGAGGAGGTCCTGGGGATAGCTCTCGTCGGCCATGGGCTTGCGGTGCTCCTGCTCGTCGGGGCTCGGTCGCGGTGACGTTACTGGGGGCGGTGGTACAGGGGCTTCTCGCCGACGGACGCGCGGCGCGTGCGCCCGCGGACGTCGATCTCGATGGCCGTTCCGGCGGCCGCACGCCCGGCCGGCAGGTAGGCCATGCCGATCCCGCGCTCGAGGCTCGGCGAGTGGGTCCCGCTGGTGACCTCGCCCCCGCCGATGACCGGGTTGCCCTGGCGCGCGATGCCGGGGCCCTCGATGAGGAAGGGGGCGAGTGACTCGGCCGGGCCGGCGTCGCGCGCAGCGCGCACGGCCTCTGAGCCCACGAAGCCGGTCTGCTCCTTGCAGCACCAGCCCAGCCCCGCCTCGATCGGCCCTCGCTCCTCCGTCAGCTCATTTCCGTAGAGCGCGAAGCACACCTCGGTGCGCAGCGTGTCCCGTGCGGCCAGCCCGACGGGCGCGGCGCCGGCGTTGAGCAGCTTGTCCCACACCAGCTCGGCGTGGTCGGGCGCGACCAGCAGCTCGACTCCGTTCTCGCCCGTGTAGCCCGTACCGCAGACCAGCGTCTCGGCCCCGGCGATGAACCGCTTGGAGGCCTGGAAGCGCTCGGGGAGCGGAGAGTCGGCCAGCGACCCGACGATCTCCCGCGCCGTCGGCCCCTGGACGGCGAGCATCGCGTAGTCCGCCGCGCGGTCGACCACGTCGGCGTCGAAGGAGTCGCCCTGGTAGGCCAGCCACCCGTGGTCCTTGCCGTGGTTGGCGGCGTTGGTGACCGTCAGGTAGCGGTCCTCGGCGAGGCGGTAGGTGAAGAGGTCGTCGAGGATGCCGCCGTCCTCACGGCACAGGACGCTGTACTGGGCCCCGCCCACCCGCATCCGCTCGACGTCGTTGGAGAGCAGGTGCTGGAGCAGCTCCGTGGCCTGCGGCCCACGGGTCTCCACCTGGCCCATGTGGGAGACGTCGAACACCCCGGCCTTGCCGCGCACCGCGAGGTGCTCCTGGCGGATGCCCTCGTACTGCACCGGCATCTCCCAGCCGGCGAACGGCACGAGCCGTGCACCGGCCTCGCGATGCCGGTCATAGAGCGGAGTTCGCTTGAGTGTGGTGTCGGCGCCGGGCACGAGGCGGCCAGGCTAGCAGCGGCTCTCGGGCCCTCCTCGAGCGGGGTCGCGGCGCGCAGCGGCCTCTGCGATGCTGACGTCGTGACCGTGCGCTCGCTCTCCTCGGTCGCCTGCCTCACCGCCGCGCTGCTCGCCGGCTGCGGAGGCGACAGCGGGGGATATGACTCTAAGGGCACGCCCTCGACGCCGGCGAAGCCCACGAAGGTCAGGGGCGGCGGCTATTCGTTCACCGCACCGCCCGGCTGGGCACAGCGCCGGGTGCGGGGCCTCGACGCCGCTCTGGAGCGACGTGAATCGGCTCCCCAGTACCCCGCCAGCGTGACGGTGGTGGTCGCTCCGGCCCCGAAGGGCGTAACGGTCGAGCAGGCCGCGCCCATCTTCCGCCAGGGGGTCACCAAGCAGGGTGCGCGCAAGATCGTCGACCTCCCCGCGATGAAGGTCGACGGCGAGCGCGCCGTGGCGCTGCGCTATGAGCGCAGGGCAGGCGCGGTCACCCTCAGCCAGGAGGTCGTCTCGGTGATACGCAAGCGCAGGACCTACGCCATCGGCCTCACCGCGCCGCCCGGTCGCTTCAGCGCCGCCGAGCGAGACTTCCGGCGGATGCTCAGGTCGTGGCGCTGGAGGTGAGGCGCGCTCTAGCGGTCGCGCAGGAAGGCCGGGATGTCGATCTCGTCGTCGCCGATCTCCAGCGAGGAGCGCTGGCGATCGTCGATCGTCGGGTTGCGGTCGGGCGGCTCGCCCCGCCGGCGGCGTGGCGGACGGGTGGCGCCGCGGCCGGTGTCGAAGCCCGTGGCGATGACCGTGACCCGGACCTCGTCGCTCAGGTCCTCGTCGATGACCGAGCCGAAGATGATGTTGGAGTTGGCGTCTGACGCGCTGGCGATGATCTCGGCGGCCTCGTTGACCTCGAACAGGCCGAGGTCACGGGGACCGGTGATGTTGAGGAGGATGCCGGTGGCGCCCTCCACGGAGGATTCGAGCAGTGGCGAGGAGATCGCCTGCCTTGCGGCCTCGACGGCGCGGTTCTCGCCGCCCTCCTCGCCGATCCCCATCAGCGCCGTGCCGGCGTCGTGCATGATCGCCCGCACATCGGCGAAGTCGAGGTTGATCAGGCCGGGGATGGTGATCAGGTCGGTGATTCCCTGCACCCCCTGGCGCAGCACGTTGTCGGCCTCGCGGAAGGCGTCCAAGATGGTGGTCCGGCGCTCGACCATCGCGAGCAGCTTCTCGTTGGGGATGACGATGAGCGTGTCCACCTGCTCGCGCAGGCGCTGTATGCCCTCCGCGGCCTGCTTGGAGCGCTGGGAGCCCTCGAACTCGAAGGGCCGGGTGACGACGCCGACGGTCAGCGCCCCGATCTCCTGCTTGGCGATCTCGGCAATGATCGGCGCCGCGCCGGTACCGGTCCCGCCGCCCTGGCCCGCGGTGACGAAGACCATGTCGGCGCCCTTGAGCGCCTCCTTGATGTCGTCGCGCGACTCGGCCGCAGCACCGTGGCCGACCTCCGGGTTGGCTCCCGCGCCGAGCCCCTTGGTGAGGTCGTGGCCGATGTTCAGCTTGACGTCGGCATCTGACATGTCGAGCGCCTGGGCATCGGTGTTGACCGCGATGAACTCGACGCCGCGCAGGCCGGCGTCGACCATGCGGTTGACCGCATTGGTCCCAGCGCCGCCGACTCCGACGACCTTTATCACTGCCAGGTAGGTACCGCTGTTCATGGTTTCAGCCGGGCCTGAACGTTAGGTCGAGCCTTTGTCGGCCAGCCGCCTCCCATTCGGCACGGTACGCAGGGATCCACGGATTTGTCAATGGGTCGGACATCTCGCAAGAAGCGTTGCAGATCGACCAAGTCTCGACCATCCGGGAAGAAGCCGTGCGTTTCTCGCATCAGGCTTGACCTGAGCTTGAGGGCTGTGGATTTGCGGGTGTTTCTTGAGTGGTGGTCTGGTCTGGGCCGGCCGGAGCGGCGGGGGTCGGCGGCGCCGGGGAGACCGCGGCGGGCGGCTCGGGAAGGCCTGCGGCGGCGGGGCGCTCTGGCGCCCGCACGTCCACGGAGCGAGCGCCCCTGGCGTCGGGATCCGCAAGCACCGCGGCGGCAGCCGCCCACTTGGCGCGCGGCCGGTCGGGCCCGCCGAAGTAGATGGCCGGCCCCTTGCGCAGCGTGACCGTGAGGCCGCCCGGGCCCGGCGCGACCGCCTTGACGCGCACCCGCAGCGCGTGCGGCGCGGCGTCCAGGAGGGCGACGGAGCGAAGGCCGGCAGGATCCTCGATGCGGTCGCCGCCTCCCGTTCGGCGCACCTCGACGGAGGGCAGCGTCGGGGCGGCGGTCATGCCCCGCAAGAGCGTGCCGTCGCCGGTCACCGGGACGCGGCGTCCGGCGTAGTCGACCGCTCCGACCGGGACGTACTGCACGACCTGGATGCGCAGGCCGTGGAGCCCGACGCGGTGGACGCGCACCGTGCGGACCTGCTCGAAGCTCGACAGCGAGCGCATCAGCGCCGCGCGGTCGACGTGCAGCGTGGTCATGTCGGTGGCCGTCGCTCGCAGCGCGGAGGCGATGGGAGCCGCCTCGGGGCCGGTCGCCCCGGTCACGCGCACGTCGCGTACGGCGAACAGGGAGAGGTCGCGCAGCACCAGGAAGCCCCCGGCGCCCATGGCGACCACGAGCAGTGCGACGGCCGCCGTGCGTGTGCGGGGCGACAGGCGCCGGCGGGGCGACCGCCGCGGGAGAACGCGAGCGGTCCTTCGGCGGCGCGAGGCCATGGCCTCAGATTCGATGGGCGCGGCCCATTCCCTACCGCCCTGCGGGGCGCGAGGCCCCGCTCAGCCGACGAGGCGGCACCCGAGCGCGTCGACGTCGCCGGCGCCGATCACCAGGCACAGGTCGCCTTCGCGCAGGACGTCGCGCAGGTAGCGCTCGGCGTCCTCGAAGCCGGGCAGCCAGGCGACGGTGCGCCCGGCCGCGCAGTCGGCGGTGGCCTCAGCTATCAGGAGGCCGGTGACCCCGGGGTGATCCTCGGGGCGCTCACGGGCGCGGTAGATCTCGAGCACGACGACCAGGTCGGCGAGCGCGAGCGCCTGGCCGAACTCGCCGGCCAGGGCGGCGGTGCGCGAGTAGAGGTGGGGCTGGAAGGCCGCGACCAGCCGGCGCGGGCCTAGGGTCCGGGCCGCCTCGAGGGTCGCCCGCACCTCGGTGGGATGGTGGGCGTAGTCGTCGTAGACCTCGGCACCGGCGGCAGTCGCCCCGAGGCGCTCGAAGCGCCGGCCCGCCCCGCGGAAGTCGGCCAGCGCGGCGGCGGCGCGCGGCGGGTCGGCGCCCGCCAGCCGGCAGGCCTCCAGCGCGGCAACGGCGTTGAGCGCGTTGTGGTGACCCGGGACCTCGAGCGCGACCTCCTCGTCACGCCAGCGAAAGCGCGAGCCACCGGGGTGCAGCCGCACATCGTCCACAGCAAAGGGCGCGATCTCGGCGGCCGGCGGGCAGAGTGCGCGCAGTCGCGGACGGTCCCACACAACGATTCGCCCGGCCGGAGCGAGGAACTCGCGAAACGCCTGCTCCACCTCGGCCAGCGACCCATAGGTCGCGTGGTGATCCACCTCGACGTTGGTCAGGACGGCGATGTCACGGCGCACGCGCAGCATCGAGCGGTCGGACTCGTCGGCCTCGACGACAAGCCACTCACCTGCTCCCCAGCCCGCGTTGGAGCCCTTCCCGGAGGGCGTGCGCAGCTCGCCGCCGACCAGCCAGCTCGGATCCATCCCGCACGCGCGCAGGACATGGACCGTCATGCTCGTCGTCGTGGTCTTCCCGTGCGTGCCGGCGACCGCGATCGTCGGCCGCAGGGAGCTGATCTGGGCGAGCAGCTCTGAGCGGTGAAGCTCGGCGAGGCCGCGCTCGCGAGCCGCGACGCGCTCGGGATTGGCGTCCGTGACGGCGGTGGAATGGACGAGCTCGACGTCGTCACCGGGCGGCACCGCGCCGGCGGCGTGGCCGACGGCCGCCTCGATCCCCGCGGCCCGCACCCGCGCGAGGTAGCTCGAGTCCGCCTGGTCTGAGCCGGTGACCTGCGCTCCGAGCTCGTGGGCGACGAGCGCGAGCCCGCTCATCCCTGCGCCCCCGATGCCGACGATGTGCAGCCGCCGCCCTGCCCAGGGCCGTTCACCTTGCATGTCGGGCACCCTATGAGAGCGATGGACGTCCGCGCCGCCCAGCCCGACGACGCCGCGGCGATCGCAGCCGTCTACAACGAGGGCATCGAGGACGGGCGCGCGACCTTCGAGACCCGGCGCTACACAGCGCCGGACGCCGGCCGGTGGATCGAGCGTGCGGGGGCGCTGCCGATCCTCGTCGCGGTGGACTCCGAGGCGCTGCTGGGCTGGGCGCGACTGAGCTCCTACAGCGACCGCCCCTGTTACGCCGGGGTCGCCGAGGCATCGGTCTACGTCGCCCGCGCGGCGCGCGGGCAGGGTGCGGGCCGTGCACTGCTCCAAGCGCTGCACCGCGACGCCGAGCTTCGCGGGCTGTGGAAGGTGATCGGCCTGCTCTTCCTCGACAACGACGCGAGCATGGGCCTCTTCCGCGCCCTCGGCTACCGCGACGTGGGCACCTACCACCACCACGGTCGCCTGCGCGGCGAGTGGCGCGACGTCCTGCTCGTCGAGCGGCTGCTGGGCGAGGCGATCAGCGGACCGTGACCCGCGGGCTCAGTCAGGTCCGGCCGCGGTGAGGAGCTCCTCGGCGACCTCGCGGGCGGCGTCGGGGCGCGCGAGATGGGCGGACGCGCGCGCCATCGCGCTGAGGCGGCCGCGATCGGCGAGCAGGGTGCCCACCTCGCGGGCCAGCCGCGGGCCGTCGAGCTGGTCGTCGGGGACGACGAGCGCGGCTCCGCCCTGCTGCATCCAGCGCGCGTTCGTCGCCTGATGGTCGGCGGCAGCGTGCGGGTAGGGCACGAGGATCGCCGGCCGGCCGTGGGCGGCGACCTCGAAGATCGAGCCGCCCGCGCGCGCGACGACGAGGTCGCAGGCGACCAGCGCCTGGCGGAACTCCTCGATCGGCAGGTACTCGCGCAGGTCGTAGCGAGGGGCGACCGGCCGCTCGCGCAGCGCCGGGAAGTCGCGCGAGCCTGCGATGTGCAGGACGCGAAAGGGAGCATCGGCGAGCCCCTCGACCGCCGCGCGGTTGATCGAGCTCGCCCCCTGCGAGCCCCCGAAGATCAGCACGCAGTCCTCTTGTGCCCCGATACCCAGCCGCCGCCGTGCGCCGGCGCGGTCGGTCGCGGGCGCCGGCACGGGACGGCCGGTCACCCGGTAGCGCTCGCCCGTGCGCCCCTCCAGCGGGAAGGCGAGGCACACCCGGCGCGCGAATGGCGCGAGCGCGCGGTTGGTGAGGCCCAGGTGGCTGTCCGCCTCGGAGAGGACGAGCGGGATGCGCAGGCCGACGGCGGCGAGCCCCACCGGCCCGGCGACGTATCCCCCGCCGCCCAGGACCGCGTCGGGGCGAAGCTCGCGCAGGATCGAGGTTGAGCGCATCAGCGCCCGCGCTGCCAGGGCGCCGGCGGCTGCCGCCGCGCGCGGGTCCGTGCGGCTCAGCCCGCGGACCGCGATCGAGCGCAGCTGGAAGCCGGCGGCGGGGACGAGCTGCGCCTCCGCCCTCTCCCCTCCGACCCAGACGACCTGCGCGTCTCGCGCGCGCAGCTCCTCGGCAACGCACAGCGCGGGAACGACGTGCCCCGCCGTCCCGCCCGCCGCGATCACGATCCGGGTGGCCATCGGCGCGGCAGCTTAGAGGCGCGCCGGTCACCTCGGCTCGTATGCGGGATAGACGAACGGCGGGCGGGTTAGGGGGAGGGGCGGGCGGACAGGCGGGCCCCCTCGTTCAGAACCGACGACCGGCGGGATTCGGCCCCCGCTCGAGGGCACTCTCCCTGGCCCGACGCCTTTGGCCCCTAGCCCGCCGCCCGGCGCCTCGCGCCCGCCGCCCTTCCCGCTGCGCCCCCGGCCACCGCGCGCAGCGGCGCCCGCGAGCGGCGGGTGGCCTTGCCGGCCGCGAGGCGGCCTCCGCCCGCCACGTTGAGCAGCAGACCCATGGCGCCGAGGAGGACGAGCAGGTTGGAGGAGCCGTAGGAGATGAAGGGCAGCGGGACGCCGGTCAGCGGGGCCAAGCCGAGCACCGTGAAGACGTTGAGCAGCGCCTGGCACAGGATCAGCGCGGTGAGCCCGGTCGCCAGCAGCTTGGCGTAGGCCCCCGAGGCGCGCTTCGCCGTGCGAAGGCCGGCGTAGGCGATCATCCCGTAGAGGATGAGCAGGCCGAGGATCCCGGACACCCCGAGCTCCTCGCCCAGGACCGCGAGGATGAAGTCCGTGTGGGCCTCGGGCAGGTAGAAGACCTTCTGGACCGACTGGCCCAGGCCGACCCCGAAGAGGCCCCCGGAGCCGACGGCGATCTGCCCCTGGACGGACTGGAAGCCGGCGCCGCCGGCGTCGGCCCACGGATCGATGAACGAGGTGAGGCGCGCGCGGCGGTAGGGCTCGAGGATGGCGAACAGCACGACGATCAGGGCCGCGCCCGCCGCGAGCGTCCCGAGCGTCCGGAACGGCATCCCGGCGACCACGAGCAGCGTCGTCAGCGCGAAGGCGATGACCAGCGCCGTGCCGAGGTCGGGCTGCATGGCCACCAGTCCGCACGCCGCCCCCGCGACCAGCAGCAGCGGCCGCGCGAGCTCGCGCGCAGAGCGCACGGAATGCGGCTTGGCGGCGAGCAGGCGGACCGTGTAGAGGACCAGGGCGACCTTCAGGAGCTCGGAGGGCTGGAACACGAGCGGCCCCGCACCGACCCAGCGGCGCCCGCCGTTGACCTCGACCCCCACGCCGGGTGCCCGCGTGAGGACGACGAGCGCGAAGGCCGCGATGAGGAGCGCCGGCGTCAGCCTGCGGATGGTCGCCAGCGGCGTTCGCTGGAGCACCTGCATGAGCACGAGGCCGAGGGCGCCGTAGGCGACGTAACGGATGAGAAAGCCGCTGCCGTCGCCGCCTGAGCTCAGCAACTCGCGGGCCGAGGAGGCGCTGTAGACCATCACCGCCCCGCCGGCCATCAGGCACAGCGTGGCGGTCAGGAGGATGCGGTGCTCGAGGGGCTTGGGCGGGCCTGGCTTGCGAGCCTTGCGGGCCCGGCGAAACGGAAGGCGGAAGCGGGCCAACGTACCGAGCGCCTTCGACGCCCGCGGGCAGCCTCCTGCCGCCCGGAGTCGTTACCCCCGCGCGAGCGCCCGGAAGTGCTCGCCACGGGCCTCGAAGTCGCGGTACTGGTCATAGCTCGTGCACGCCGGCGAGAGCAGGACCACCTCACCGGGCCGCGCGGCCTCACGGGCCGCGGCGACCGCCCGCTCGAGGTCGCCACAGCGGCGCAACCGGACCTCCAGGCCCTCGAGGTCGGCGGCGATCGCGTCGGCCTCCTCGCCGATGAGGTAGACGCCGGCGCAGCGCGCGGCGACCTCGTCGCGCAGCGCCCGGTAGCCCCCGCCCTTGCCCCGCCCGCCGAGGATCGCGTGCACGCCTCCGTCGAACGAGCGCAGCGCCACGAGCGCCGACGCGACATTGGTCGCCTTGGAGTCGTTGACGTAGAGGACGCCGTCGCGGCGGGCCACCTCCTCGAGCCGGTGCGCCACCCCCGCGAAGCTGCGCAGCGCGTCCGCCACCGGCTCGCGCGGAAGGCCGCGCGCCAGCGCGACCGCCGCCGCGGCCATCGCGTTGGCGCGATTGTGGGGCCCGCGCAGGCGAATCTCGTCCACCGCGAGCAGCGGCTCCTCCGCCCACCACAACTGGCCTGCCCGGTCGGCGAGCTCTGCCTCGGGCTCGTCGCCGAAGCACACCCGCCGCGCACAGCCGCCCAGGTCCTCGACCCTCAGGTCACACGGGAAGACGGCCAAGTCATCGTTGCCCTGCCGGGCGAAGGCCTGCAGCTTGGCGGCCAGGTAGGCCTCCATGGTCCCGTGGCGGTCGAGGTGGTCCTCGGTCAGGTTGAGGAGCACCGCGGTCTCGGGCGAGAAGGCCTCGGTGTCCTCGAGCTGAAAGGACGAGGCCTCGCAGACGATCGTTGCCTGCGCTTCCAGCCCGCCGGCGAGCGAGGCGACCGCCGTCCCCACGTTCCCGGCGACGGCCACGGGCAGCCCCGCCTCGCGGTAGACGTGGCCGAGCAGCTCGACCGTCGTCGTCTTGCCGTTGGTCCCCGTCACCGCGACCCACTCGTTGGGCAGCAGGCGCCAGGCGAGCTCGAGCTCGCCGATCACCCCTAGCCCACGCCGGCGCGCCTGGGCCACCGCCAGCGCCTGCTGGGGAACCCCCGGGCTCTTGACCACGGTGCGCGCCCTCTCCACCAGCGCCGCCCCGTCGGACTGCAGGTGAACCTCGACGCCGGCCTCGAGAAGCGCGGCAACGTCCGGCGCCGCCGCGTCGACCCCGATGACCTCCTCCCCGCGCTCGCGCAGGGTGAGCGCGGCCGCGACCCCGGATCGCGCGAGTCCGACGACGAGGAACGGCCCGCGCGGAAGCGGCGGGCGGCCCTTCACCGCCGCCCTCCGGGGGTCACCTACATCCCCGGCTCAGCTGCACAACGCCTCGGACGCAGTCCGGGGCGGCCGGGATCGTCTGCTGAAAGATCGTGAAGCCGATCGCTGCGCACGCGGCGGCAACGATCCAGAAGCGCAGGATGATCTTGGTCTCAGACCAGGCCAGCAGCTCGAAGTGGTGGTGGATCGGCGCCATGCGGAACACGCGCTTGCCGAAGGACTGGAAGGCGAACACCTGGATGAGCACCGACAGTGCCTCCAGCACGAAGATCCCGCCCAGGATCACCAGCAGGACCTCGGTCTTGGTCATCACGGCCATGCCCGCGATCGCCCCGCCGAGCCCGAGCGAGCCTGTGTCCCCCATGAAGATCGTCGCCGGGAAGGCGTTGAACCACAGGAAGCCGACGCACGCGCCGACGAGGCAGCCGGCGAGCACGGCGAGGTCGCGCTGGCCGGCGGTCACGAAGGTGATCCCGATGTAGGCGAGCAACACGATCGCGCAGCAGCCCGCCGCGAGGCCGTCGAGGCCGTCGGTGAGGTTCACCGCGCTGGTCGTCCCGGCCACGACGAGGTAGATCAGGACGGGGTAGAGGATCCCCAGGTCGATCTGCGCGTCGATCACCCGCAGCCGCAGGGTGCTCGGCAGGTCGGCGACCTTCGTCGCCACCAGCCACAGGCCGACCGAGATCAGGACGGTGACGACGAGCTTCGTGCGCCCGCGTAGCCCCAGCGAGCGGCGCTGGGTGAGCTTGATGTAGTCGTCGGCAAAGCCGATCAGGGCGCAGGCCACCGCGACGCCGAACACCGCCAGGGCCTTGGAATCGCTGCCTCCGAGGACCAGGAAGGGCACGCTGATCGCCGCGAAGAGGATGACGCCGCCCATGGTCGGAGTGCCGGCCTTGGCGTGGTGGCCCTCCGGACCCTCCTCGCGGATCTGCTGGCCGAACTCGCGGTCGCGCAGGAACGCGATGAACTTGGGGCTCAGGAAGCAGCAGATGAGCAGCGAGGCCGTCCCCGCGATGAGCACCTCGCCCATGGTCAGCGCGCCTCGGCCGTCGCCTGATCGGCAAGGCGCTCGGCGACGACCTCCAGGCCCACGCCGCGCGAGCCCTTGACGAGCACCGTGTCGCCCGGGCGCAGGAGCGTGCTGACCAGGGCGGCGGCGCGCTCCGCGTCCGGGGTCGCGTGCACCTCGCCGTCAAAGCCCTCGGCCATCGCGGCCGCGAGCGGGCCGACGGTGACCAGCAGCGCTACCCCGCTGCGAGTGGCGTGGCGGCCGGCCTCGCGATGGAGCTGGAGCTCCTCGGCGCCAAGCTCGAGCATGTCTCCGAGCACCGCTACCCGCCGGTTCGGCGCGCTCACGGCGAGGTCGTCGAGGGCGGCGCGCATCGACATCGGGTTGGCGTTGTAGCAGTCGTTGATCACGGCGACGCCGCCGGGAAGGTCGACGCGCTCGCCCCGCCACGCCGAGAAGGCGACCTCGACGCGGCCCGCAGGCGTCACCCCGACGGCGCGCGCGGCCGCGACCGCGGCCAGCAGGTTGAGCCGGTTGTGGGCCTGGGTGAACGGGACCTCGAGCTCGATCGGCGTTCCGGCGGCGTCGATGCGCAGGCGCCCACCCTCGGCTTCGGCGAGCGCTACGTCGCCGCCCTCCCCGAACGTGACCACATCGAGATGCGCCGGCCGGTGGGCCTCGAGCAGTGGCTCGCCCGCGGGCAGGACCGCGGTTCCGCCCCCGGGCATGACGCGCAAGAGCTCGGCCTTGGCCGCCGCGATGGCCTCGAGCGAGCCCAGCAGCTGGACGTGCACCGGACCGACGTTGACGATCACCCCGACGTCGGGGCGTGAGATCGCTGCCAGCTCGGCGATCTGGCCCGGGCCGCGCATCGCCAGCTCTAGCACGAGCACCTCGGTGTCTGCCGGAGCCTCGAGCACCGCGAGCGGCAGGCCGATCTCCGTGTTGAAGTTGGCCGGGCTGGCCGCCGTGCGCCGGTGGGGCGCGAGCAGCGCGGCGAGGATGTCCTTGGTCGAGGTCTTGCCGGTCGAGCCGGTGATCGCGATCACCGTGGCGCCGAGCTGTAGCCGCCATCCGCGCGCCAGGCGCTGGAGGGCCTGCAGAGGATCGTCCGCGACGAGTACGGCGCCATCGCCTCCGCTCGCCCGATCGAGGCCCGCGCCACCCACCAGCACCCCCCAGGCGCCCGCCCCGAGTGCCTGGGCGGCGAAGGCCGCGCCGTCGACCCGCTCCCCGGGCAGACCCACGAACAGCTCTCCCGGGCCGACGCGGCGGCTGTCGACCACCGCCCGCGTAGGTCCATGGTCGGCGGCGGGCGCACGCTCGAGCCGCGCGCCGGCCGCCTCGGCCACCTGCACGGCGTTCCAGGCCCTCACACCGACGCCTTGGCCAGCCCGCGCAGCGCCTCGCTCGCGACGGTCACGTCGTCGAACGGCACCTTGCGCCCACCGCCGAGCTCCTGGCCCTGCTCGTGGCCCTTGCCGGCGATGACCAGCACGTCCCCCGTGCGCGCCAGGCCGACGGCGCGCGCGATCGCCGCGCGCCGGTCGAGGATCGCCTCCGCCTCGGGGCCGGCGCCGGCCGCGATCTCGCGGACGATCGCCTCGGGATCCTCGGAGCGCGGGTTGTCCGATGTGACGATCACCACGTCGGCCAGCCGCGTCGCGATGGCTCCCATCTTCGGACGCTTGTCGCGGTCGCGGTCGCCGCCTGCGCCGAACACGGCCAGCACCCGCTGCCCGACCGCGAGCTCGCGCGCCGCACGCAGGACGTTGTCCAGCGAGTCGGGCGTGTGGGCGTAGTCGACGAGAACTGCGAAGTCCTGGCCCTCGTCGACCGGCTCAAAGCGCCCGGGCACCCGCCCGGCGTCCGCCACCGCGCGCGGTATGACCTCGGGGCCGACGCCCACCGCGCGCGCCGCCGCGACCGCGCCGAGCACGTTGAGCACGTTGAAGCGCCCGGGCAGCGGCGAGCGCAGCTCGAGCGGTCCGTCGGGGGTCACCGCCACGAAGTGCGTCCCCGCGAAGCCGCTGCGCACGTCTCGCGCCCGGTAGTCCGCGCGCTCGGAGAGCGCGAAGGTGATGGCGTCGGGAAGCGCTTCGCGCAGGCGCCGGCCGTAGGGGTCGTCGGCGTTGACGATCCGCGCGCCCGGGGGATCCGGGCTCTCGAACAGCCGGCGCTTGGCCGCGAAATAGTCCTCCATCGAGGGGTGGAAGTCGAGGTGGTCCTGGGTGAGATTGGTGAAGATCGCGGCGTCGATGTGGATCGCGCGCGCGCGATCCAGCTCCAGGGCGTGCGAGGAGACCTCCATCACGCACGCCTCGTCGCCCTCCGCGAGCATCTGCGCGAAGTCGCGCTGGAGGTCGATGGCCTCGGGGGTGGTGCGCACGACCTCGCGCTCCCGGCCGCCGACCACGCTCTTGACCGTGCCCAGGAGTCCGCAGCGGCGCCCGGCTGCCTCCAGCAGGGCGCGCACCAGGAAGGCGGTGGTCGTCTTGCCGTTCGTCCCGGTGACGGCCACCATGGTCAGGTGCGCGGTCGGGTCTCCGTAGAAGCGTGCTGCCGCCGGACCCATCGCCTCACGCACCGACGGGACGAGGACCTCGGGGACCGCCTGGCCCAGCGGCCGCTCGACGACGAGCGCGACGGCGCCGCGCGCCACCGCGTCGGCGGCGAAGTCGTGGCCGTCGCGCGTGAAGCCCGGCACGCAGAAGAACAGCGTCCCGGGTCCGACGGCGCGATTGTCGTAGGCGAGCGAGGCGACCTCCACCGCGGGCACGGAGGGGTTCCCAATCACCTCACGGAGGTCCATGGCCGCGGCAGTCTACGCCGGGACCCAACGCACTCCGGCGCGCTCAGCGCGGCGGGATGCGCAGATAGGGAAGCACGAAGCGCGCGATCCTCTGGAACGCCGGCGCGGCCACCGAGCCTCCGTAGATGTCGCCCTTGGGCTCATCGACCATCACCGTGATCAGCACGCGCGGTGTGGTCGCCGGCGCGAAGCCCACGAACGAGGCGACGTAGCGGGTGTCCGAGTAACCGCCGGTCTTCGGGTCGGGCTTGTTGGCGGTGCCGGTCTTGCCCGCGACCTCCCAGCCCGGCACCGCAGCCGCCTCGGCGGTTCCCTGGGGTCCCACGACACCGCGGAGCATGTCGCGAACCTGCGCCGCCGTGGCGGCCGAGATGACGCGCCGGCCCCGTGGCGCGGGACGTGGGCGTCCGCCGATGTCCATGATCACGTGCGGGGGCTTGAGCCAGCCTCCATTGGCGATCGACCCATAGGCCGCCGCGACCTGAAGCGGGGTGACCGCGATGCCCTGGCCGATCGGGAGATTGCCGATCGAGGAGCCGGAGTAGTCCTTGAGCCTGGGGACGATGCCCCTCCCCTCGCCCGGCAGGTCGCTGCCGGTCGTCGAGCCGAAGCCAAAGCGCCGCACCCAGCCGTCGAAGCGCCGCTCGCCGAGCTTCATCCCGATGGTGATCGCCCCCACGTTGCTGGACTGCGAGAGGATCTGCGCCGTGGTCAGCGTCTCGAAGCCGCGCTGCTCGTTCTCGCCGATCGTCCGGTCGGCGACCCTGATCTCGGGCGCGAGGTTGAACGAGGTCTGCGGCGTGACGACCCGGTCCTGGAGCGCCCCTGCCACCGTGAAGGGCTTGAAGGTCGAGCCGGGCTCGTAGGCCGCGGTGGCCGCGCGGTCCTGGCGCGCGAAGCCCGAGCTCGCGCCGAAGTCGTTCGGGTCCACGCGCGGCCAGTTGGCGAGGGCGAGGATCTCGCCCGAGCGGGGGTCGGTCACGATCGCCGTCGAGCCTGCGGGCTTGTACTGCACCCCCACCTGCTTGAGCACCTCCTCGACGCGCTCCTGGATGGTCGCGTCGATCGTCAGCCGCAGGTCGGGCCCCGCGCTGGCCTTGCGCAGGTCGCGCAGCGCGATGGGCTGGCCTAGAGCGTCGCGGACGATCCGGCGCTCGCCGTCGCGGCCGCGCAACGCTCGGTCCTCCGCCGCTTCCACCCCCCACAGGCCGTTGCCGTCGACGCCGACCGCCCCGATCAGCTGCGAGGCCAGCCAGTCCTGTGGGTAGCTGCGCCGGCTGGCCGGCGTGTAGGAGAGCCCCCGGAGCCCGAGCTGCTGCAGCTTGCGGGCGCGCGCGGCGGGCAGGCCGCGGGCGAGGTAGACGAAGCCGGTGCCGCGGGTGGTCAGGTCGCGCTGCACGGAGGGCGCGTCGCGACGCAGGAGCGCCGCGATCAGGCGGGCCGTGGCCGCGGGGCGCCTGACGAGGCGGGGGTTGACGGCGACGTCATCCGCCGTCTGGGAGACCGCGAGCTCGACGCCGTTGCGGTCGAGGATCGAGCCGCGGCGGGCGGCGACCTGAACGTCGCTCACCTGCTGGTTGCGGGCGCGCTCGCCGAGCGAGCCGCCGCGCACGACCCCGAGCCACGCCGCTCGCGCCCCGGCCGCTACGAGCAGGACCAGGAAGAAGCCGAAGAGCAGGCCGATGCGCCGTTCGATCAGTCCGAGGCGTCCGGCTGCCCGCACGGTTACCCGCCCGCGGCCTGCGCGTCGCCGCCGGAGCTGCTCTGCTGGGCGAGCGCCTGGCCATCGTTTGAGGGGTTGCCGTCGTTGAGCATGGCCTGGGCGTCGTTGCTCGGGTCGCCGTCGTTGAGCAGCGCCTGGGCGTCGTTGCTCGGGTCGCCGTCGTTGAGCATCGCCTGGGCCTCGGAGGGCGTCAGGGCGGTGGTGGACGACGCGGTGGTGGACGACGCGTCGGTGGAGCCACCGGCCGCGGGGCTCGCGCTCGAATCGTTGGGTGCGACGGGCCCCTGCGAGTCGCTCTGCGGCGGCTGGAAGCGGCCCGCGGCCAGTGCGGCGGCCGCCGCGCGCGCCGGCGCGGGCCCCCGGGCAGACACGTAGCGCACGCGCCCCGACGGCGTTACCAGGCCGAGCCTGGAGGCCTTCGCACGGATGCGCTCGGCCGACGAGGCGCCGGCCATCGACGCCTCGAGCCGGGCCTTGTCGCGCTCCAGAGCCGCGGTGCGCTCCACCGCGCGGCCTATCCCGGCGTTGAGCTTGAGCATGGCCACCTGCAGCGCGACGACCCCGATGAGCAGCGCGCCCACCACCGCGATCCACGCGCGCCCCCGGACCACCCGGTCCACGATCGCGAGGTCGGGCAGGCCGGCGACGGCGCGCAGGGCCCGCCGGGCGCGGTCGGGCAGGCGGGCGGCACCCGCGCGGCGAGTGCCTCGGGCGGCGCCGGAGTAGCGCCGCGGCACCGAGCCGCCCGGGGGCGGGCGAAAGCGGCCGGTCGCGCCGGTGTGTGGACGCCGGCCGACGGGCCGGCGTCCGGCCCGGACCCGGCGGGCGGCAGAGGTGGCTGCACCGGTGCGACTCATGCGGACCTCCCGCCGGACGGCTCGCGGGCGGCCCGCGGCTTCACGCGTGCGCTCCCTGCTCGAGCTTGCGCGCCGCGCGCAGCCGAGCGGACTTCGAGCGTGGGTTGTGGGCGACCTCGCCCGCGCTCGGGGCCACCGCTCGGCGGGTGAGCAGCTCGGCCTCGGGGGTGCGGCCGCAGGCGCAGATCGGTAGGTCGGGCGGGCAGATGCAACCGCGCGCGCGGCCGGCGAGGAAGCGCTTGACCCGCCGGTCCTCCAGCGAGTGGAAGGAGATCGCCGCGAAGCGGCCGTCGGCGGCGAGCAGCTCCCAGGCCGCCGGCAGGGCGCGGTCGAGCTCCTCGAGCTCGCCGTTGACGGCGATGCGGATCGCCTGGAAGCTGCGCTTGGCGGGGTGCCCGCCGGCGAAGCGCGCCCTCGCCGGAAGCGCGGAGACAACGGTGTCGACCAGCTCGCCGGTGGTCTCGATGGGGCGGCGCTCGCGGCGGCGCACGATCGCGCGCGCGATCGGGCCGGCGTAGCGCTCCTCGCCGTATTCGCGCAGCAGGCGGGCGAGGCGCCGCTCGTCCCAGGAGTCGACCACCTCGCGAGCCGAGAGCTCCTGGTCAGGGTCCATGCGCATGTCCAGCGGCGCGTCGTAGGCGTAGGAGAACCCGCGCTCGCGCGTGTCGACCTGCATGGAGGAGACGCCGAGGTCGAGGTAGACGAGGTCGGCGCGCAAGCCCTCGTCCAGCAGCATCGCCAGGCCCCGTGAGAACGGCCCGCGGATGAAGCGGGTCTCGCACGGGACCTCGGCGGCGAGCTCAGCGAAACGCTCCTCGGCGAGCGGGTCGCGGTCGATGCCGATCAGCGTGCCGCCCGGCCCGAGCAGGTCGGCGACCAAGCGGCCGTGGCCGCCGCCGCCCACGGTGCAGTCGACTGCGATCTGGCCAGGGCGCGGCTCGAGCGCCTCGATGAGCTCGCCGGCCAGCACGGGCACGTGCACGTGGGTCATGTCAAGCAGGATGGCCAAGACTCGCTGTGAGGTCGGGGATCTCTGCAGTCAGCTCGGCGTCGTAGGCGTGCCAGCGCTCGCGGTCCCACACTTCGACACAGCTGCCGGCGCCGACCACGACGACGTCCTTTGACAACTTCGCGTGGTCCATCAGCTTGGAGGGAACGGGACCGACGCGGCCGGCGCTGTCGAGCCTTTCGGGGAAGCTGTTGGCCGAGAAGTAGCGCTCGACCTGGCGGCGCTGGGGGGACAGCGGATTCACGCCGCCGAGCGCTCCTGCAAGAAACGCGTCGTAGTCCTCGGGACGCCAGATGGCGACGCAGGGTTCGACGCCCTTGGCGAGAACCAGTCCCTGCGAGAGCGCGTTGCGGAACTTGGCCGGCACCGTGAGGCGGTTCTTGGCGTCGAGCGTGTAGTCGAAGGCACCGCGGAAGGCCAAGGGATCGAGGTCCGGGTCGAAGGTAGGAGTTGAACCGAGGTGGCGGAGTGGGAGGAGCCCCGCCACCCCGGTTCGAACAACCGCGGGAAACGTACCCCACTGCGTCCCACATTGCAACACAAATCTTCACCCGTCCCCACAAGGGCCCATTTGGCCGTGGATACGGGGCGACAGGCGCGCGTTCGTGGGCGGCGAATTGCAGCGACGAACGGCGAACGGCGCCGGTTTGGGACGGAGGGCCTGGGTGGCCTGGGCGTGTGCGACGCGAGACTGACGTTGTGCCCGTCATAGGGGCCTGATCGCAGTCTCGTGGTCGCCACGGCTCGGCCCGCTTCCGTAGTCGCGCTCGGCGACTTGCAACACTCACCGCGCCGGTGACGCGCCTGCGCTCCTCCCCCCTCCTGCTCGCCCTCGGTGGCGCCGTCGTGCTCGCGCTCGTCGTGCTGGCCGTCGCATTGGCCCGCGGCGGCGATGCGGCGGCGACGGGTCCCGACCCCGCGCGACTGACCCCACCGCGGGTTGCAGTCTTCGCCGACGTCTCGCTGCATCCGCCGGGCGCGGAGGGCACGAGTGCCCGCGCGCTGCTGGCGCGCGCGCTGGGCGGCCCGGACCCCGCGGCGAGCCTGGCGGACCTCGTGAAGCGCGCGGTCGACGGTGGCCGCGGCGCCACGGACTACCGGACCGACGTCAAGCCGTGGCTGGGGTCGCGCGCGGGCGTGTTCTTCCGTGCGCTGGCCGGGCCTCGCTCGCACGGCACGCTGCTGCTCGCCGCGCGCGACGAAGGGCTCGCGCGGCGCTCGCTGGTGACCGGCGGCGTGCGACGGACCTATCGGGGGGTGACCTACGCGGTGCGCGGGGACGGGACCGTGGCGGCGGTCCTCGACGGGTTCGGGGTGATCGGCGACGAGGGCGGCGTCCGCGCCGCCGTCGACGCGGCGCGTGGGTACTCGCTCGCGGGCTCCGACCGCTTTCAGACCCGCGTGAACCGCCTGAAGGGCGATCGGGTGGGGCTCGTGTACTTCGACCTGCTGGCCTTCGGCGACATCCTGCGCCCCGGCCTGGTCCCGCGGTCCACGGGCCGCCAGCTTCGCGAGCGCTTGGCGATCACCGACCCCGATCCGATCGTCGCCGTGATCTCGGCCAAGGAGCGCGCGCTGGTCTTCGACTTCGGCCCGCGACCCGGGGACACCCTCCCCGGCGGCCAGCAGGGCGCCGGCGCGGATCAGGGCGACGGGGGCACGCCGCCCGGGGAGGCGGGCGGCGGCTCCAACCCGCCGGTACCGGGCCAGCCGGGGGCGACCGGCGACGGGTCGGCTCCGGAGGCGGGACCAGGCAGCGGCTCCAACCCGGGTGCTCCGGGCGCGGGGCTCTCACTGCTCTCTTCGCCGCTGCTCCCCGAGCTGCCCGCCGACGCGTGGCTCGCCATCGGCGTTCCCGACTTCGGCCAGCGCGTCGGTGAGCTCCTGGATCCCTCGATCGACCAGGCGCTACCGCTGGACGCCCTGAACCGCGCCGTGCGGCGGCTGGCCGGCCCCCGGGCCCGGGAGGACTTGGTCCCGGCGCTCGGCGCGATGGCGGTCTTCGTACGCGGGAGCAACCCGCGGCGGCTCGAGGGCGGCGCGGTCATCGAGTCGCTCGATCCATCGGCGACACGTCCGGCGCTGCGGCGTATCGCGAAGGCGCTGGATCGCGAGCCCGGGTGGCGGAGCCGGCGCTCGGACCTCACCGGGGCCTACGAGCTTGATGCGCCGAAGGTCTCCCAGCCCGTCTACCTGCTCTCGCGGGGGAACCGGATCGTGGCCGCGGTCGGGCGCGCGGCGGCCATCGACGCACTCGACGCCCCCCGCAAGCTGGGGACGACGCCCGCCTTCCGGGCGGCCTCGGCGACCCTCGCGCCCAGCCTGCGGCCGGACAGCTTCCTCGACCTGCGCACCGCGCTGCGGGTGTTCGACCGCTCGCGCGCGCGGCGGTCGAGCGCCTATCGCACCGCGCGCCCGCTGCTGAACGTCTTCTCCTACGCCGTCTACGCCTCGAAGAACCGCATCCGCCGCCTGGCGCTCGGGGTCGGGTAGGCCGCGCCCACTTCACTTCACGAGCGACGCGAGCAGCGCCGCGGCGACGAGCAACAGAACCGACGGGACGAGGAGCAGGGCGATTACGAGCTGGATCTTGGGCGCGGCGCGGCCGGCCCGCTCGCGTATGCGGCGGGCGCGATCGGCTCGCGCCTCGGTGGCCTGGGCGGCGAGGGTCTCGCCCAGCGGCGCACCGTGACGCTGGGCGCGACCGACCGCGGCCACGAGCGCGACGACGCCGTGGATCGGGCAGCGCGCGGCCAGCGCGGCCATCGCCTGCTCGCTCGGGACGCCAAGCGCGATCTGCGCCGCCGCGCGCGCCCACTCGGCGGCCAGCACGCCCGTGTGGCGCCGGCCGACCTCCCCCAGCGCACGGCCCATGGGCAGCCCCGCCTCCACCGCTATGCGCAGCAGGTCAAGAAGGTCGGCGAGCTCGGCCTCCATCTCGGCCGCGCGGCGGCGGATGCGCCGCCCGAGAGCGAGGTCCGGAGTGAGGAAGCCGACGACGGGCAGGCCGAGCGCGGCGAGCAGTGGCAGGCGCCCGGGGAGCGCAGCGGCAAGCGGTGCGCCCGCGAGCAGCGCGACCAGGGCGCAACCGCCCTTGACTGCCATGACATCGGCGACGCCGAGACCAAGCGGGGTGCCCGCCGCCTCAATCCGCGTCGCCAGGTCGCGGGGCGGCCGAGGTGCGCCCAGCCGGCGGCCGAGGCGCGCCAGCATCCCTACGACCGCCAGCGGCATCGCACCGCCGCGCGGCCGGCCGGCGCCGGCAAGCTCGACGACGCCCGCGGCCGCCACGATTCCGGCCGCGGCGGCGAGAACCAGCGCGGGGCTCACGCCCGCACCCTCGACATCCTCACGCCCGCACCCTCGACATCCTCTGGATGAGCAACAGGGCCAGGGCCTGGAAGGCCATTGCGCAGCCGAGCAGCCAGGCGGTCAGGGGCGCTTGGAGGAGCTCGCCCAGGTAACCGGGGCTTCCGAGCTCGACCAGGCCGGCCGCCCCGAGCGGCAGGGCGGTGACCAGGAGGCCGGTGAAGCGCGCCTGGGCGGTGAGGGCGCGGGCCTCGCCCTCCAGCCGTAGCGCCTCCTCCAGGGTGACCGCCAGGCTTCGCAGCAGGCGGGCGAGGTCTCCCCCGGCGTCGCGCTGCAGGAGCATCGCGGCGACCATCGTGTCGTAGGAGCGCGCGACCGCCCGGCGGCGCAGGCGCCCGAGCACCGCTTCGGTCGGCTCGCCCAGGTCGAGCGCCGCGGCCGCCATGCGCAACTCGCCTCCGGCCGCGCCGGTCAGGCCGAACGCGGCCTCGCCTATCGCCCCGCGGATTGAGTGGCCGCCGGCCAGAGCGTCAGCCAGCGCGCGGGCGACGAGCGAGGACTGGCGCTCGAGCTCGGCGAGGTAGCGCCTGCGCCGCGCGCGCACGACGGCGAACAGCAGCCACGGACCGGCCAGGGCGAGCACCGCCCCGCCCGCCGGGCCGGCGACGAACCAGCCGGCCGCCAGCAGCGAGCCGGCCGCGACGAGGCCCAGCCGCCGCCGCTCGGCGGCCGTGGGCAGCGCGCCCTCGCTGCGCGCGCGGCGAAGCGGCGCGGTCAGCCGCTCGGCGAGCTCGGGCAGCGCCAGCCCCTCCGCCGCCGCGAGCACGTCCCACAGGGCAAGCACGCCACAGCCCGCGGCCAGCCCGGCAAGCAGCGCGGCAGGACTCAAGGCGAGCTCCCCACCTCACGTCGTCGCGAGCCGGCCGGCCAGGTCCTCGCCCAGCGCTGCCCGCCAGCGCGGGCGGCCGTCGCGCACGACGTAGATCTCGCGCGCGCCGACTCCCCCGGCGACCCGGACCACCTCGCTCACCGCCACCACCCGCCGCTCGCCGTCGCGCTCGCGGCGCTGGTGGACCACGAGGTCGATCGCCCCCGCCACCTGCTCGCGCACCGCGGCCAGCGGCAGCGCGACGTCGGCCATCAGGGCCAGCGTCTCCAGGCGTCGCAGCGCCTCCTCGGGCGAGCCCGCGTGCACCGTCGAGAGGCCGCCCTCGTGGCCGCTGCTCATCGCCGCCAGCATGTCGAGCGCCTCCGCGCCCCGGACCTCCCCCACGACGATCCGGTCGGGGCGCATGCGCAGGGCGTTGCGGACGAGGCGCCGGATGGTGACCTCTCCGCGCCCCTCGACGTTGGCGGGCCGCGCTTCCAGGCGCACCACGTGGCGCTGCTGGAGGCGCAGCTCGGCGGCGTCCTCGATGGTCACTATCCGCTCGCCGTCGGGGATGAAGCACGACAGCGCGTTGAGCGTCGTCGTCTTGCCCGAGCCCGTCCCTCCGGACACCAGCAGGTTGGCCCTGGCGCGCACGCAGCGACCGAGGAAGTCACTCAGCGGCGCGGTCAGGGTCCCGCGCTGCACCAGCTCGTCGGGCGAGAACCCCCGGCGGCGGAACCGGCGGATGGTCAGCACCGGCCCGTCGAGGGCCAGCGGCGGGATGATCACGTTGACCCGCGAGCCGTCGGGAAGCCGCGCGTCGACCAGCGGCTCTGCCTCATCGACCCGGCGCCCCAGCGGGGCGAGGATGCGCTCTATGGCGTGGCGCAGCTGCGCGGCCCGCTCGAAGCGCACGGCAGTCGGCTCCAGGCGCCCGCCGCGCTCGACCCACACCGCCCCCGGGCCGTTGACCATCACCTCGTCGACCGCCGGGTCGCCCAGAAGCGGCTCGAGCGGCCCGAGGCCGAACGAGCGCTCGGCGACCAGCCGCGCAAGCTGCGCCCGGTCCTCCTCGCCCAGCAAGCGCGCCTCGCGATCGACCAGCGCCCGGATGCGCGCCTCGACGTCATCGTCGCCCGCCGAGCCCCCGTCGTCGCGAGCATCGGCCACCAGCCGCTCGCGCAGCCCGTCGGCCAGCGCCTCAAGCGATCCCTCCGGAGAAGCCTCCACGCTGCGCCTAGGGCGCCGCCGCCGCGTTTTCGCCCCCCTCAGAGTCCGTTTCGGCGGTGCGGGTCGAACGGCATCGACGAGGGAGGGGAAGGGTCAAGTTCGGCCGCAACTCGTTCTGCGACGAGTTAAGCGGATCTGAGCCGCACAACTCGTCGCAGAACCCGCAGAGGCCGAGATGGAGCCCCCTTCCTCTCCCTCGTCGCCCCAGACCACGCGCCGCACCCCAGCCCGGTCGCGAACGGAGCGCCGCGCGGCGATACCGCTGATGGCGTGCTCAACCCTCGAGCCTCAGCTGAGCCGCGTACGGGCCCGCGCCGGTCAGGCACGCCGCGCCGCAGCGCGCCGCGAGCTCCAGCGCCGCCTCCACCGAGCCCGTCGACCCGAGGCCGTGGGTGAGGCCGGCCGCGAACGAGTCACCGCAACCGTACGCGTCCGCGACGGGGCCGGGCAACGGGGCGGCCGTCCACGTGCCCGTTCGTCCCTCCGCCGCGGTCCAGTGCCCCCCGCGCGCGCCGTCGGTGGCGACGTCGAGCGCCGGAGCGGGGCTGAGCTCGCCGGCGGCGATCCGCTCCCCTTCGTCCGAAGCGCTGCGTACGAGCGCGTCGAGCTCGACACCGGAAGCGGTCAGGACATCGCGCGCACGGGGCGTCGCAACGAGGACCCGCGCGGCCCGCGCGGCCCGCAGCGCCGCCGGGTCACCCGCGGTGAAGTAGACGCCGTCCATGCCGGCGAGCTCGTCCCAGGGCAGCGCGTCGTCGCCGTGCGGGGCGTGCCGCGGCCCGATGATGGTGATGGTCCGCTCGCCGCTCGCCTCCAGGTGCGTGAAGGCCAGGCGCTGGGGCTCGGGGCGCCACGCGGCATGGACCCGTACGCCGAGCGCCTGGAGGCGCTGCAGTGCGGCGCGGCCGTGCCGGTCGTCGCCCAGCGCGGTGAAGAAGCTCACCTCCCCGGCCAGCCGCGCGAGCTGCACCGCGGCGACCGCGCCCCCGCCGCCGACGTCGTCCCAGCCGCGCGAGGCATGCACGATCTCGCCGGGTCGCGGCAGCCGGGGCACCTGCGCAAAGCGCACCCACTCGGTGTGACCGACGACGGCGACTCGCACTCGAGGATGCTCTCACGACAGCCCACCTCCCACCGTGAGGCCCTCCTGGCCACGGCGGCGGTCGCCCGACGCGCGTGGCAGCAGCCTGAGCTCGCGCGCGAAGCTCTGCGCCGCGGCGAGGTAGACGGCCTGGCGCACGTCCACCCGCAGCGAGGCGGCCACGCGCTCGCCGCCGCTGCCCGCCGCGCCGGAGTCACCGGCCCCCGCCTCGACCGGCGAGGCGGCCAGCACCTCCACATCCTCGAGCGCCAGCACGGTCCGCCCCTTCTTGCCGTCGCCCTCGTCCTGGCTGACCAGGACGTCCACGCGGGAGCCCTCCTGGATCAGGGCGGAGGACCCGACCGCCACCACGTCGGCGACGCGCTCACCGGCGCGGATCGGCGGCCCCGCCGCCTGCCGGGAGCCGTCGTCGAGCGCGGTGGTCGCGAGGAAGCCGCCACGCGGGATCGCAATCGCGGTGCGAAGACCGGCGAGCTCCGCCGTCGAGGAGAACGCGCCGGGAGGAACGAAGCGCGCGGGCATCCGCCGCACCGCCAGGCGCGCCGCGCTGAGCGAGGTTCCCTTCGGGAGCTGCGCGCGGGCGACGACCACCGGGACCAACGGCCCGAGCTCGTGCTGCAGCGCGGCCTCGCGGCGAGCCACGTCCGAGGCGGCGAGCCCGCCGAGCAACAGAGCGAGGCCGAGCAGGAGCAGCGCGCGCCGCCGCCGGCTCATGGAACCGCGCCCACCGGCGCCGTCATCGTCGCTGTGCCCCTGCTGCCGGCAGCTCGAGCGCCACGCGGGCCCCGCGAGGCGTTGGCGCCGCGGCAAGGTGGCCGCCGTGGCGGGCGGCGATCTCAGAGGCGATGGCCAGGCCACGACCCCGATCGCCGCGACCGGCCCGCGCAGCGCGGGCCAGCTGCGCGACGGGCGCGGGCAGGCCGGGTCCCTCGTCGACGACCTCGATTCGCACGCGCTCGCCGAGCGCGCGGCCGCGCAGCTCGATCCGCCCACCCGCGTGCTCGATCGCGTTGGCCAGCAGGTTTCCGCACGCTTGGGTGAGCCGCGTACGGTCTCCGCGCAGCATCGCGACCCGCCCCGGCGTGAGCACCTGGACCTCGGCGCCGAAGGCGCGCGCGACGGGCTTCCAGGCCACCGCCGCCTCGGTGAGCAGCTCGCTCAGCTCGATGGGCTCGACCTTCTCCGGCGCCACCGCGCCCTCGCGAGCCAGGTCGAGGTCCTCGAGCGCGAAGGCCACGCGGCGAAGCTCGTGGTCCACCGCCAGCCCGCGGCGTTCGGCGCGCGGGTCGCCCGCCCCCAGCCCGTGCAGCCCGAGCCGGGCCGCCGTCAGCGGCCGGCGGACCTCGTGCAGCGCCCGGGCGACGAGCTCTGCCCGGCGGTCGAGCTCGCGCCACAGCGCCGCCGCCACCGCGCCGGCCACCATCGCCGCGATCCACCCCAGCAGCGCGACGCCGAGCGACGCGCTCACCGCTCGACCCCATGGGCTGCCCGCTCCACCGGCCCGTCCACGAGTCGGTAGCCGACCCCCCACACGTTGACCACGAACCGGTCGCCATGGCGGCCGAGCTTGTGACGCAGACGGCAGGCGTGCGAGTCCAGCGTGCGGGTCGACCCGATCGCCCGGTAGCCCCAGACCGTGCGCAGCAGCTCGTCCTTGGTCCACACCCGCGTGGGCTCGGCGGCCAGCGCGCGCAGCAGCGCATATTCCTTCTGGGAGAGCTCGATGCGCTCGCCGCCCAGGCGCACCTCGCGCGAAGGCGGGTCGACCTCCAGCGGCCCGACCCGCAGCCGCCCGGAGCTGCGGCGCTGGTCGGCGCGCCGCAGAAGCGCCGCCAGGCGACCACGCAGCTCGCCGTAGGAGAAGGGCTTGCAGACATAGTCGTCCGCGCCGCGCTCGAAGCCGCGGATGCGGTCGAGCTCGCTCGTGCGGCCGCTGACCGCGACCAGCGGCACGCGCGGGTCCACGCGACTGGCCAGCCCGTCGGCGCTGCGCACGGTGCGGATGAGGTCGAGCCCCGATCCGTCCGGCAGCGCCACGTCGATGATCGCGAGGTCCGGGTACTTGCTCTCCAGCAGCCGCATCCCGTCGCGTGCGCAGTCGGCGAGCAGCGGCTCGTAGCCGTCGGCGCAGAGGTTGTCGGCGAGGAAGGTCCGCGTCGCGGCGTCGTCCTCGACGATCAGGATTGTCGCCCGCTCTGCGTCCACGCCGCTCCTAGGGTGCGGCGCCCCGAAGTTCGCCCCCCCTTGCCACACTCAGGGGGGATGGAGGCGCACGCGACGGCCGGTCAGGGGTTGGCTCGCCGCGTCCCGCCCCACCTGCTCTTCGCGCTGGGCGCCATCTCCCAGTACGTCGGCAGCGCCTTTGCCGTGCTGCTCTTCGACGTGGTTCCCGCCGCCGGGGTGGCGTGGCTCCGGGTCGTCGCGGCCGCCGGTGCGCTGGCCGCGTGGCGGCGGCCGTGGCGCTCGCGCTGGAGCCGGCGCAGCGTCGCCGTCGCCAGCGCGTTCGGCGTCGTCCTGGCCCTGATGAACCTCGCCTTCTACCTGGCAATCGACCGCCTCCCACTCGGGAGCGCCGTGGCGATCGAGTTCGTGGGGCCGATAGCCGTCGCCGCGCTGGGCTCTCGTACGCGTCGCGACGCCGCCGCGCTCGCGCTGGCGGCCCTCGGAGTGCTCCTGCTCGCAGACGTGCACGTGTCGGGGAGCCCCGCGGGCGTCGCTTTCGCGCTCGCCGCCGGCGCGTGCTGGGCCGGCTACATCGTGCTCGGACATCGGGTGGCCGCCGATCCCGCCCTGCGCCCCCAGGACGGGCTTGCCGTGGGGATGATCGCCGGCGCGCTCGTCCTCGCTCCCGCGCTGGTTCCCAGCGCCGTGCCCGCACTCACCGACCCGGCCAAGCTGGCCGCGTGCGTGCTGGTCGGGCTCATGGCCAGCGTGGTGCCCTATGCGCTCGAGCAGGTCGCGATGTCACGTCTCCCGCGCGCCCGCTTCGCGCTCCTGCTCTCGTTGCTCCCCGCAACCGCCGCGGTGGTCGGCGCCGTTGTCCTCGGTCAGCTGCCGGGGGCTCTGGAGGCAGTCGGGATCGCGCTGGTGATGGTGGCTTCGGCGCTGCGCAGCCACAGCGGCTGAAACATCGGTGAAACATCGCTTGCAGCCATCCGGACCGGAAGGATCCGGCCGTAGGATGCCGACGCCCCCGAGTCGTTCATCGGGGAGCTGTGTGTGGGATGAGATGAGCCGTCGCGGAAACTACAACTCCGGTGAGGACTTCGTGCTCGAGTACGGGGAGCTTCGCTTCACCTTCAACGAGCGCGACTTCACCGAGCGCTGCGAGCAGGCGGCTATCAAGCTGGGCTTCGTCGGCGGCCGGTTGGACGAGGCCGAGCAGGAGGATCTCGTCAACCTGGTGGTCAACGGCGAGGTCGGGGACCCCAGCTCCGCCCTGGGCGACCACGTGAACGACTGCTGGCCCGAGCTCGCCGGCCCCGCCGACCGCTCGCTCGTGCACTGGCTGCGCCGTCTGATCTTCCGCGGTGCGTGGCTGGACCAGCGCGTCAAGGAGGGCGAGCTCGACGTCTCCTTCGACCAGGACGCGCACGCCTTCGCCTACATCCAGCCCGACCGGGGCGGGGAGGCCATCGAGCTCTCCCCCGAGCCCTCGTGGGGCCGGGTGGCCTACGTGCCTCGCTGACCGGCGGTTAAGCCCCGCGGCAGGCCGGGTCGTAGATCGACGAACCCGACCATCGAGGAGCGAAGCATGTCCACCATCGAGGAGAGCATCGAGGTCAGCGTCCCCGTGCGCACGGCCTACAACCAGTGGACTCAGTTCGAGGAGTTCCCGCGCTTCATGGAGGGCGTCGAGGAGATCCGCCAGGTCTCCGACACGACGCTGCACTGGAAGGCCAAGATCGCCGGCGACGCCAAGGAGTGGGACGCCGAGATCACCGAGCAGCTCCCCGACGAGCGGGTGGCCTGGAAGAGCACCTCGGGCGCCCCCAACGCAGGGGTCGTCACCTTCCACCGTGTGGACGACGGCAAGACGCGCCTCATGCTCCAGATGGACGTCGAGCCGGAGGGCGTGCTGGAGAAGGCCGGCGACGCGCTGGGCGTGGTCAAGCGCCGCGCGAAGGGCGACCTCGAGCGCTTCAAGGAGCTCGTCGAGACCCAGGGCTCGGAGACCGGCGCGTGGCGCGGCGAGGTCCGCCAGGACCCGACGGGCTGAGCGACCGCCGCTAAGCGCCGCCGGAGACGGCGGCGGCGGCCGCCTCGGCGCGCGCGCGGGCGATCGCGTCGGCGCCGGCCTCGCCCACCAGTAGTTCGGGTCGCAGGGTCCCGCTGGCCAGCAGATCGAGCGCCGGGAAGCGGCGCGCGCCCGCCAGCGCCTCGTCCAGCGCGATGACCGTGGTCTCCCCGCCGACCGCCGCGGCCCCGGTGGCCACGATGGTCAGCGACCCGCCGTCCGCGATGTTCCGCGCGGCCCCGAGCACGCGGCGCGCGGCCTGGGGCTGCAGGGCGTCGAGCGAGTCGACGAGCACGACCGCGTTGCCGCCCCGGGCGGCGGCGCGCCGCGCCTGGTCGACCGTCCGCTCGACGGCCTGCGCCTGCGCTTCCGCTGACGCGGCGAAGCTGACGGCGCTCGCCGGCTGCACTGGGCCCTCGCGCCACATCGAGATCTCCTCGGGGCGTACGCCGGCGAGAACGACTGAGACCGCGAGACCGTCCTCGCCGGCGAGCGCCGCGGCGATGCGGCGCAGCGCCTCGGTCTTGCCCGCGCGCGCCGGGCCGACGATGGTGACCCGCGAGCCGCGCCCGAACGGCGTCAGCCACTCGATGGCCTTGACCGTCGGGTCCTCGCCTCCCAGCACGAGCCGCTCCTGCGGGAAGGCGGCGGGCAGCTCGTCGTAGGGCGTTCCCGCGGCGACCTGGTCGGCGGAGACGCCGTTGATGGTGTCCACGCGAACGAGCGAGGGATAGCGCTCCGAGCGCCTGGGCGGACGCACGGGCCCGGTCACGGTGTCACCGTCCATGAGCTCGCAGCGGCGCACCTGCGCGGCGGATACGTAGACGTCCTCCTCGGAGGGCTCGGGCGGGGTCAGGCGGACGAAGCCAGAGCCGCCGTCGAGGATCTCGATGACGCCCTCGGCCGTGCGCTCGGGCTCCTGCGGCGCCCGAGGCTCCTCGTCGGACTCCTGCTTGCCTGCGCCACCGCTGCCCTGCCGACCCTCGGGGTCGGCGTCGCGAGCGGCGCCGCCGCCGCGCCCGCGCCGGCCGCCGCGGCGACGCCTGGGGCGCGCTTCGGAGGGCTCGTCGCCGCCGGATCCGGGAGGCTCTTCGGTGGTCGTGGCGGCCTCGGCCTCCTCGACCGCCTCGACCGCCTCGACCGCGGCCGTGGCCTCGCCGTCGCCGTCGCCGTCGTCATCCGGAGCACCCTCGCTCGAGTCGCCGCCCTGGCGCGCGAGGATCGCAGCGACGAGGTCGGCCTTGCGTAGGCGCCGAAAGCCGTCGAGGCCGAGCTCGGAGGCGATCATGTGGAGGTCGGCAAGCGGGCTCTGCTCGAGCTCTGAGCGGCCGAGTACTGGCATGGGGGTCTCCCTTCGTGGAGGTCGGTTGGCATCCGGCGGCGTTGCGGTCAGCCGCCGGCGACCCGTCGCAGGGTAGCGCGCGGTCGCGACGGAGCGGGGGTCAGGCGGCGGGCTCGCGGCGCAGACCGTCGGGCACGCGTGCGTCGTGCGGGAGCTCGCGCTCGCCCTCCAACACCGCCCGGACGGCCAGGAAGTCAGCTGCCTCGCGCACGTCGTGGACGCGCAGGATGTGCGCACCGGACTGGACCCCGTGGGCCAGCGCCGCGAGCGTCCCCGCCAGCCGCTCGCGCGGGCGCCGGCGCACAACGGCGCCGACGAAGTCCTTGCGCGATACGGCGAGCAGCAGCGGGCGGCCCAGGGCGCGCAGCCGAGGGAGCGCGCGCAGCGCCTCGACGGTCTGGGCGGGGCTCTTGCCGAAGTCGGGACCCGGATCGAGGATCGTCTGCTCGGCGTCGACGCCTCGGCTCTCGGCCGCCGCGAGGCCGGCACGCAGGAAGGACTCGACGTCGGCCGCGACGTCGTCGTACTCGAAGTCGAGCACCTTCTCTTTCGGCCGCGCGCGGGTGTGCATGAGCACGAGCGCGGCGCCCGTGCGCGCGCACACGTCCGCCAGCCCGAGGTCGGTTAGCCCGCTGATGTCGTTGACGATCGCGGCGCCGGCCTCGATGGCGGCGGCGGCCACCTCGGGCTTGTAGGTGTCCACGGAGACGAGCACGTCGAGCTCGCGCGCGATCCCCTCGATGACCGGGACTACCCGCTCGATCTCCTCCTCGGCGCCCACCGCCGGCCGATGGACGGCGGCCGTCTCACCGCCCACGTCGAGAATCGCGGCGCCGGCCTCCACGAGCTCGCGCGCGCGGGCGATCCGCTGGCCCGCGCTTCGCAGCTCGCCGGCGTCCGAGAAGGAGTCCGGGGTGGCGTTGACGATGCCCATTAGCAGCGGGTCGCCGCCGAGCCGGAGGGTGCGGCTGCCGGCGCGAAGGGTCAGCGGCGCAGACTCGCTCACCGTTCCCATGCGGGCGCTACTTCCCGACCTTCACCACGAACCGCTGGCGGGCGAAGTTGCCCGCCTTGTCGGCCACCCGCACGCTCGCCTTGAAGCGTCCGCGGCGCTCGTAGACGTGCGGGATGTCGATGCGGACAGGCGCGCTGCGCCGGCGCGTGACCACCGAGGGCGAGCCGTCGCCGAAGCTGATCCGGGCGAGCACGATGCCCGAGCCCGGCCCGGGGAACACGCCGGGCGGGGCGGGGGCCGCGTCGACCAGCGAGAGCAGCACCTGCTGGCCCGCCTGCACCGGGGGCGCAATCCTGAAGATGGTCGGCTCCGTGGTGTCGACGCGAAGGTTGCGGTCGTGGCTCTCACGAGCCTGACCGCGACGGTCCGTGGCGATGACCCGGTACAGGTAGACGCCGTCGGGAAGGTCCGCGCCCGGCCGGAAGAACGTGCTCGTGCCGCGGTCGATGTCCAGTCCGGCGAGGTTGAGGCGGTAGGTCGGGCTTCCCCAGAGGTCGCTCGCGGGCGTCCACTTGATCTTGGGCCGCGGGTTGTTCTGCCAGCCCGAGTGGGTGGTGACCGCAGGAGTTCCCGGGGGTCGGTCCTCGACCGCTGCCACCAGCCGGCGCGCGCCGGCGGCTCCCTGCAGGAAGGCGATCACCGTGTCCCCGGCGCGGTCCGACGCATCGACGAGGCCGAGGGAGGCCGCGGACGGCCCGAGCTCTGGGCGCGAGATCACGGCCTCGGGCTCGGGAGAGTCCGTGGCGAGGCGGCGGGCGCGGATCTCGCTCGGCCGGCCGGCGCCGGGAGCCCGCTGCCACGCCACGAGGGCCCGGCTGCCAAAGGCCGTGGGCACCGCGAACGACGCTCCGGTATTGGCCAGCGAGTCGATCCGCACCGGGAGCCTGAAGGCGTCGTTGCGAACGATCGCGCCGACCGTCTGCAGGGAGGCTTCGCGTACCGACGTCACGATCCCGCGGCCGAGCCCGTCGATGGCCAGGCGCGGGGTCATCGCGCCCTGGGCGGCCGGGAAGCCCAGGCCGTCCACCGCGACCGGCGCGCCGAAGTCGGACGCCACCAGCCGCCGGGCGAGCACCCTGGATCGCGGGCCGCCGTCGTTGAAGGTCTGCCGGAAGGCCACCCAGCCGTAGCTCGAGTCGAACTCCATCGCCGCGTCCGGGCTTCCGGCGCCGAGCGACGGCCGGCCGTTCAGCGACGCAACGCTCAGCTCGCGCACGGTGCTCGCGACCCCGCGGCGGGTCAGGCGCCGTGCGAAGAGGTGGACGCGCCCGTCCACCGCGGTCTCCCCCCAGACGGCGAGCGCCGTGCCGTCCGCCGCCGCGGCAACGTCCGGATGCTTGGCGGCGCCGTCGCCGGCGGCGGCCGCCGGATTGACGTCCAGGCGCTCCGGGTCGACTGTCCACCGGCCGCCGACGACGCGCGCGCAGCGCACGTCGGCGCCACCGGCGCCCGTTGTCGTGAAGGCGACGTAGGGGACGCCGAAGATGCTCGCGTCGAGGGAGAGGTTGGACACCCTGCGCCCGCCCGCGCGCTCGTCATAGACCGGCGCGGGCGCCGGCCAGCCGGCGTCGGAGGCCGCGCGCGCGGATACGAGCAGGCGCCCGCCGGCGTTCCAGGCGACGATCAGGCGCCCGCCGTCGACCGCGACGATCTGTGCGTCGGAGGCCGCCTCGGCCACACCGGAGTCCACCCGCTCGGGCGGGAGGAAGCCGCCGTTGACCAGGCGCACCACGAACAGGTGGTCGACCCCGCCCACGTTTCGCAGATAGGCGACGGCGCCCGAGCCGTCCGGTGCGACGTCGGCCTTCTGGACCGCCGACAGACCCGGGGCGGCGTCGATCACCTGACCCGGGAAGTAGGCCGCCTGCGCGCTCGGGACCACCGCGAACAGGGAGGCGGCCGCGAGCGGGAGGGCGATAAGGCGGAGGCGCATGGGGACGGCGACCTGCCGGGAAACCTACGCCAGCCCCCCGACGCCCGCGTCGCCAGGGTCAGGCGACCAGGAGCCCCTCGCTCGCCGCCAGCTCGCGGAAGCGCTGCGCCTCGGCGCGCGTACGCGTTGCGTCCCAGCCGCGCTCGTTGGCCATCGCGCCCGCGACGCGCTCGGGGATCTGGGTGCCCGGCCCGCACAGCTCGCGCGCGGCCAGCAGCCCGAGGCGCGTGCGGCGCAGCAGCACGTCGGCGACGTCGCGCGCCTGCTCGCGCTGCGCCGCGAACACCGCTTCGGCGAGCAGGTCGGGCCGCCCGGGCACGATGGGCTGGGCCAGCTCGCCGCGCTGGCCCGCGAGCGCGAGCACGTCGTGTGCGGCATGGCCGTAGCGGGCGGCCAGGGCTTCGCGTGACGCCTCCGGCACACCCTCGACCGCCGGCAGCTCCGCCGGCTCGACCGCTTGCCCCAGGGGGATCTCGTGGGTGCGGCAGGGAGCCTCGCGATCCTCGCGCTCGACCATGCGGTCGACGGCCATCTTGGCCATCCGCCGCCACGTCGTCAGCTTGCCGCCGGTGATGGTGATCAACCCGCTGGATGTCTCATAGAGCTCGGCCTTGCGCGAGATGTCCACGGACTTCTTGGCGTCGCTGCGTGAGATCAGCGGGCGCACGCCGGCGTAGGCGCCGGTGACGTCCCGGGGCTCGAGGTCGGAGGCGAAGAAGTCGTTGGTCGCCGCGAGCAGGTAGAGGACGTCCTCCTCGGGCGGGCGCACGTGGTCGATGTCGCCGTCGTAGTCGTTGTCCGTGGTGCCGAGCAGGACGCTGCCGAGCCACGGGAGGGCGAAGATCGAGCGTCCGTCGCCGGCCGGCACGATCGCGCCGGCCTCCACCGGCAGGCGCTCCTTGGAGACCGTGAGATGGGTTCCGCGGCTGGGCCGGATCGTCGGCACCTCGGCGGCGTCGTGCAGCTCTTCGGGGCGGATCCGGTCGGCCCACACGCCGGTCGCGTTGACCACGTTGGCAGCACGGACCGTGAAGCGCCCGCCGCCCTCGCCGTCCTGCACGACCACCCCCGCAGCGCGGCCGTCCTCCTCGACGAGCTCGACGACCTCCAGGCGGTTGGCGCAGATCGCCCCGAACCGCTCGGCCTCGCCCAGAACGGTCAGCACGAGGCGCACGTCGTCGGTCTGGCAGTCGTAGAACAGGTAGCCCGAGCTCGGCTCGCGGGCCGCCAGCGCCGGCAGCAGCTCGACGACCTCCTCCCCGGAGATCGTCCGGTGACGCTCGGGGCTCCACTCGGCCGAGCCGTCGGCCTCCTCGCGGCTCTCCCCCCCGCGCCGGCGCCAGCGGCCGCGCAGCTTGTCGATGGAGAGGACGTCGTACATGTTCAGCCCCATACCGACGATCCGGTCCAGGCGCGCGCCCTCGAAGGCGGGAACCACCATCTTGAGCGGGCGGACCAGGTGCGGAGCGAGCGCGACCATGAGCTGGCGCTCCAAGAGCGCCTCGCGCACCAGCCCGACGTCGAACTGCTGGAGGTAGCGCAGCCCTCCGTGGACGAGCTTGCTCGAGCGGCTGCTGGTGCCCGACGCGTAGTCCTCGCGCTCGACCAGCGCGACCGAGTAGCCGCGGCTGGCCGCGTCGAGGGCGACACCGGCGCCCGTGATCCCGCCGCCGATCACCACGACGTCGAAGGGCTCTGAGCTGAGGGCCTCGACGGCCTGCTCGCGCGCGATCACGGTCCTAGTGAATCAGGCGCTTCAGAACAGCTCGCCCTGACCACGCGGCGCCGGGGTGCTCGGTATGTCCGGGCTCGGGCCCGGATCCTGGCCGAGCAGCTCGCGAAAGCGGCGGGCGGAGGTGGGCGCGTCGGCCCCGCGGTTGTTGTTGAACTGCGTACGCACGTCGCTCGCCATGCCCGCGAGCTCCTGGACGCGCCCCCGGATCTCCTCGAGCTCCTGGTCGCTGTAGCTCCAGGCGAAGCGCTCGGCCACCGAGCGGCCGCTGAGGTAGCCCTTCAGGTTGCGGCCGTGCAGCCGCAGGTAGGCGAGGTCGTCGCAGGTGACTGCGTCGACCGGGGGCATGAGCGTGGGCGCGTCGCCCACGGGCGCATCGACGCACACGAAGGCGGCGTCGTGGTCAGACAGCCAGCGGAACGTGTGCTCTGCTTGCTCGCCCTCCACCCAGCCGCGGTGGCGCAGCTCGACGGCCACCGGGTGAGGGGCGAGCTCCTCCATCAGCCCCTCGAGCTCGTCGAGCTCGTGCGCCCTGGGCTTGAACGCGGGGGTGAGCTGGAGCAGGAAGGCGCCGAGCTTGCCGGCCTCCCGCAGCGGCTCGAGCTCCTCCACGATCCGGCGGGCCAGCGCGCGCTCGAGGCCGGGCTCGAGCACCACGCGGCCGCGCGGGGTGGTCTTCGTTCCGTCGCGAAGGTCGGGAGGCAGCGAGTCCAGCGTGGCGCTGTGGCGCGAGAGCAGCTGGTGCAGCTTGACATCGAACGTGAAGCCCGGCGGGGTCACCTCGGCCCACCGTGCGACGGTTTCGCGGGCCGGCACCGCGTAGAAGCTCGAGTTCAGCTCGACGGCCTCGAAGCGCTCGGCGTACCACGGCAGACGCTCGCGGGCCGCCATCCCCTTCGGGTACCACTCCTCCACGAATCCCGGGTCAGCCCAGCTCGAGGTCCCGACCACGATGCGCCCGCTCACCTTCGAGAAGGTATCGTCGTGCCCATGGAGGAGCTCCTTCCCGGCGTCCGGCACTGGACGGCCGTGCATCCCGGCATCGGCATGGACGTCAGCTCCTACTGGCTGGTACGCGAGGGCGTGCTCCTCGATCCGATGCTTCCGCCCCAGGGCGGCGTCGAGGCCTTTGCGGAGGATCCGCCGCGCCACGTCGTCCTGACCAACCGCCACCACCTGCGCGACGCCGGCGAGCTCGTCGCCGCGCACGGCTGCTCGCTGCACGTGGTCTTCGAGGGCCTGCACGAGTTCGGCGGAGCGGACCTGCAGATCGAGCCGTTCTCCTTCGGCGAGGAGCTGCCTGGCGGGCTGCGCGCCCACGCGGTCTACGCCGGGTGGCCCGACGAGGGGGCGATCGAGATCCCGCGCGCTCGGGCGCTCGCGCTCGCCGACGGCGTCATGCGCTACGGCGACGACCTCCACTTCGTCCCCGACGAGCACCTCGGCGACGACGCCGAGGAGGCGAAGCGGGGGCTGCGGGAGGGCTACGCGCGCCTGGCCGAGGAGCTGCGGCCCGAGAACCTCCTGCTGGCCCACGGCAGCCCGGTCATCGGCGGGGGCACCGATGCGCTGCGGCGCTTCGCTCGCGCTGACTAGACCCGCCTCGGGAGGCCGGGCCACCGCGTATCATCAGGGCACCGGCCGCGAGGTGTCGATGCAGAGTCCAGCGCCCGCGCCGCCCATTGCGCCGCTGCCCTGAGAGGAGCTCGCATGCCAGGCGTTCGGGAGGTCATCCGCACCACTTGCCCGCGCGACTGCTACGACGCCTGCGGCGTGCTCGCCGTCCGACGCGACGGGGAGCTGCACCAGGTGCGCGGCGACCCCGACCACCCGGTGAGCCGCGGCAAGTTGTGCCGCAAGTGCTCGATCGCCTACAACGGCGTCCTGCTCGATCCGCAGGCCCGCCTGCTGCACCCGCTGCGCCGCGTCGGGCCCAAGGGCGAGGGGCGCTTCGAGCAGGTCTCGTGGGACGCGGCGCTCAGCGAGATCGCCCAGCGCCTCGGCGAGGTCATCGAGCAGCACGGCGGCGGCGCCGTGCTCAACGCCCACTACACGGGCACCTTCGCCCAGCTCGCGTACGGCTTTCCGCTGCGCTTCTTCAACCGCATCGGTGCGACCGAGGTCGATCCCGACACGATCTGCAACAACGCCGGCCACGCCGCCCTGGACTACGCCTACGGCACCTCGATGGAGGGCTTCGACCCGCGGACCGCGCGCGACGCCGCCTGCATCCTCGTGTGGGGCGCTAACCCGTCGGCCTCGGCGCCCCATCAGCACGACCACTGGCTCCCCGAGGCGCCGGGGGCCGTGGTCGTCGTCGACCCGATCGCCACGCCGACCGCGCGGGCGGCCGACCTTCATCTTCAGCCGAGGCCCGGCACCGACGCCGCACTGGCCTTTGCGCTCCTTCACCTGCTGGCGCGCGAGGGCCGGCTCGACCGCGGCTTCCTCGACGCCCACACCGTGGGCTGGGAGGAGGTCGAGCCGCTGCTCGAGCCCTGCACGCCGGACTGGGGGCAGGAGCGCACCGGCGTGCCCGCCGCACTCATCGAGCGCGCGGCCCGGCTCTACGGCGCGGGCCCGTCGCTGCTGTGGATCGGCCAGGGCCTCCAGCGCCATGCCGGCGGCGGCAACGTCGTGCGCGCCGTCTCGCTGCTGCCCGCGGCGACGGGGAACCTCGGCCGCCCGGGCGCCGGCTTCCTCTACCTCAACGGCGCGGAGAGCCGCGGGATCGACGAGGGCTACGTCACAGGCGAGCACCTGCGCGTCGACGAGCGCGCGACGATCAGCCACATGGACCTCGCCGCCGCGCTCGAGGACCCCGAGCGCTTCCGCGCCCTGGTGTGCTGGAACATCAACCCGGCGGCCTCCAACCCGGAGCAGGCCCGGCTGCGCGTGGCCCTGGAGCGCGAGGATCTCTTCACCGTCGCGGTCGACCTCTTCCCGACCGACACGACCGACCTCGCCGACGTCGTCCTCCCGGCCGCGAGCTTCCTCGAGTCCGACGACCTCGTCGCCAGCTACTTCCACCGCAGCCTGTCGGCGCAGGTGAAGGCCGGCGAGCCGCTCGGCGAGTCGCTCCCCAACACCGAGATCTTCCGGCGCCTCGCCGCCGCGATGGGCTACGCCGAGCCGGAGCTCGCCGAGGACGACGCGCAGGTGATTGCGACGCTGCTCGAGCGCACCGGCCTGCCAGTGGACTTCGAGGCCCTGGGCGCAGCCGGGACGGTCGCCGTTCCGGCCGAGCCCGCGGTCCAGTTCGCCGGCCTGCGCTTCCCGACGCCGAGCGGCAGGATCGAGCTCGCCTCGGCGCGCGCGGAGGCCGACGGGCTCCCGCGCGTGCCCCGACCCGCCGCCGAGCAGGCTCCGGAAGAGGGGCGCCTGCGCCTGCTCTCGCCCGCCTCGCCGTGGATGCTCAACGCGAGCTTCGCCAACGACGCGAAGATCCGCCGCCGGGCCGGCGGCGCGGTGCTCGCGCTCAACCCGGCCGACGCCGCCGCTCGAGGGCTCCGAGCCGGCGATCAGGCGCTGGTGGTCAGCGACGTGGGTCGCCTCCAGCTCCCCGTTGCGCTCTCCGACGACGTCCCGCGGGGCGTCGCGCTCTCGCCCAAGGGCCGCTGGCCCAAGCTCGAGGAGCAGCGGGCCAACATCAACGTCCTCGTCCCGGCCCGTAAGAGCGACATGGGCGAGAGCACGACGGTCCACGGCACCGAGGTGACCGTGACGGCGGCGGCGCGCGCCGAGGATCCGAGCTAGAGCGCCTGCACCTCTGACGTCACGTCGGCCACCGAGGCCTTGGCGTCGCCGAAGAGCATCTGGGTCTTGGAGTCGTAGTAGAGCTCGTTGTCGATCCCCGCGAAGCCCGGGTTCATCGAGCGCTTGAGGACGATCACCGAGTCGGACTCGTTCACGTTGAGGATCGGCATCCCGTAGATCGGCGACTCAGGGTTGGAGTTGGCCGCCGGATTGGTCACGTCGTTGGCCCCGATGACCAGCGAGACGTCGGTGCGCGAGAACTCGCCGTTGATCTCGTCCATCTCCTTGAGCTGGTCGTACGGGACGTCGGCCTCGGCCAGCAGCACGTTCATGTGGCCGGGCATCCGTCCCGCGACCGGGTGGATCGCGTAGGAGACCTCGATCCCGCGCTTCTCGAGCTCTGTGGCGAGCTCCTTGACCGTGTGCTGGGCCTGGGCGACCGCCATCCCGTAGCCGGGCACCACGATGACCTTCCTCGCGTAGGAGAGCTGGATCGCCGCGTCGGCGGCGCTCGTGGAGCGCACCGTCGCACCCTCCGGCAGGCCTGCCGCCGCTCCTCCGCCCACGGGCGCGCCGCCGCCGAAGCCCCCGGCCACGATGTT
>JBBQNQ010000015.1:0-48917 GCA_038330095.1 Solirubrobacterales bacterium | reverse complement strand
CGAGCGCGCCATCGAGAGCAGCAGCCTGGCTCAGCGCGGAAAGCAAGCCAGCGTGACCTGCCCGTCCGGTGTGCACCAGGTGAAGGGCTTGGTGTTCTACTGCACGGCAGCCGTGAAGAAGGGCGGCAGCACCCGCTTCGTCGTCACCCAGATGGACGGATCCGGGAACGTTCGGTACGTAGCTCGCTGATGGCCACGTGGCGCACGCCCCGCCGGCGACTGAGCCTGTTCACAGGCGTCGTCATGATCGCGGTAGCCGCCAGTGGGGGCGCCGTGGCGCCTTCTGCCGGCGCCCGAAAGGCGCCCGCTGTCAAGCCGACACAGCAGCTCGCCGCGCTGCTCAGCTCGCACAAGGTGGTCTCAACCCTCGGCCCCCGGCCGCGAAAGAGCACCGTGCGGGCCCAACGGCCGATCACCGGCGGGCAGACGGTCCTCCCCGTGGTCGACCGCAAAACCACCAAGGATGGAGTTCGCTGGCTGCGGGTCTTGATCCCCGGGCGCCCGAACGGCGGCAAGGGCTGGATCACCCAGCGAGGGACCGAGCTATTCACGACGAGCTGGCATCTCGTCGTGAGCACGTCCAAGCGTCAGGTCCTCGTGTACCGCAAGGGCCGCGTCGTGAAGTCCTTCTCAGCGATCGTCGGCAAGCCTTCGACGCCCACCCCGCGCGGGCGGTTCTTCGTCGAGGAGAGCATCCGCATGCTGCCGGGCGCCGCCGGGGCGCCTTACGCCCTTGCAACCAGCGCCCGCTCAGACGTGCTGCAGGAGTTCGAGGGCGGTCCGGGCCAGATCGCGTTGCACGGCATCGCGAACCTGGGCGGCACCATGGGAACCGCTGTCTCCCACGGCTGCATACGTCTCACCAACCGAAGCATCACCTGGCTGGCCGAGCGCATCGTCCCGGGCGTGCCGGTGACGATCACGTCCTGAGCTTGGATACGGGCTGAGGCGCTCAGGCGCTCTCGAAGCCCGACATGTCTTGTAGCCCTCGCCCCGCCCTCGCCGCGTCACGGCTTGAACAGGAACTTGATCGCGCCGTCCTCCTTCTTCTGGAAGGTCGCGTAGGCGTCCGGGACCCGGTCGAGTGGGACCTGGTGGGTGGCGAAGCCCTCCGTGCCGAGCGGGTCGCCGTCGGTGAGCAGCGGGAGGATGTCGTCGACGTGGGCCTTGACGTTGGCCTGGCCCATGCGCAGCTGGACCTGCTTGTCGAACAGCGTCAGCATCGGCAGCGGGTCGGCCATGCCGCCGTAAACGCCGATCAGCGAGATCGTGCCGCCCCGGCGCACGATGTCGATGGCCAGGTAGAAGGCGTGCATGCGGTCTATGCCCGCCTTCTGCATGAGCGGCTCGGCGACGGCGTCGGGCAGCCGACCCACGATCTGCTGGGCGAGCTTGGCGCCCGGAGCGCCGTGGGCCTCCATCCCCACGGCATCTATGACCGACTCCGGCCCGCGCCCGTCTGTCATCTCGCGGATCACCTCGGCGAGGTCGCTCGCGTGCTCGGTGAGATCGAGCGTCTCCACGCCACGGGAGCGGGCGCGCAGCAGGCGCTCGGGCACCAGGTCGACGCCGATGACCCGGTGGCCCAGGTGCATCGCGATGCGGCTTGACATGTCGCCGATCGGGCCGAGCCCCATGACCACGACGGTGCCACCGTCCGGGATGTCCGCGTACTTGACCGCCTGCCAGGAGGTGGGCAGCACGTCGGAGAGGTACACGAAGCGCTCGTCGGGGGGCCCGTCGGGAATCTTGATCGGCAGCGTGTTGCCGAACGGCACCCGCAGGAACTCGGCCTGGCCGCCCGGTACCTGCCCGTAGAGCTTGGTGTAGCCGAAGAGCGAGGCGCCCATGCCCTGCTCTCGGACCTGCGTCGTCTCGCACTGGGAGTGCAGGCCGTGGCCGCACATGAAGCACGTCCCGCACGAGATGTTGAAGGGCACGACCACGCGGTCCCCCGGCGCCAGCTCGGTGACTGCGCTGCCGACCTCCTCGACGATTCCCATCGGCTCGTGGCCGAGGATGTCGCCTTCCTGCAGAAAGGGACCCAGCACCTCATAGAGGTGAAGGTCCGACCCGCAGAGCCCGGTCGTGGTGACGCGCACGATCGCGTCCGTGGGGTCCTCGATCTTCGGGTCGGGCACTTCGTCCACGCGCACGTCGCGCTTGCCGTGCCAGGTCAATGCCTTCATCTCGGGCCCCCTCCGGTTACGTGGCTCACCGCTTCCCGGGCTGGGGCGCGGCAAACGGCCGCGGCCCAGCCTGGGAGGATTCCGGCGTGCGGGCGGTCGCCACCATCGGCGTCTACGGGTTCACTGCCGAGACCTTCCTCGAAGCGCTGCGCGCGGCGCGGGTCGGCCTGCTCCTGGACGTGCGCCAGCGCCGGGGGGTGCGGGGGAGCGAGTACGCGTGGGCGAACTCGCGCCGGTTGCAGGCCGCCCTCGAGCAGGCGGGCGTCGGCTACCGCCACCATCCCGAGCTGGCACCGACGACCGAGCTGCGCCGGCTGCAGTACCGCGAGGACGCGCGGCTGGGCGTGGGCAAGCGTTCACGCACCGAGCTCGCGCCCGAGTATCGCGAGCGCTACACGCGCGAGATCCTCGACCGTGTGGACCTTGCGCCGATCGTCGAGGAGCTGCCCCCCCAAGGCGCCGCCGCGCTGCTGTGCGTGGAGCGCGATCCCGAGGCCTGTCACCGCTCGCTCATCGCGGCCCGCATGCAGTCCGAGCACGCGGTGGCGATGAGCCACCTGCGTCCGTGAGGACTCGGGTCAGGCGCGCTCTAGGTCGAGCACGACCTTGCCCGTCGCACCCCGGCCGTCGATCAGCTTCAGCGCCTCTGCGGCGCGCTCGAGCGGGAAGCGCTCGCCGACCACGGGCGCGACCGCGCCCTTGGCGATCAGCGCGTCGATGGCCGCGCCGATCTGTCGGTTGAGGTCAGGCTTGCCCATGACGTAGGCACCCCAGCCCGCGCCCACCACCTCGGTGTTGTTGAGCAGCAGCCGGTTGACCTTCACCTCGGGGATGGACCCGCCGGTGAACCCGACGACCACCACCCGCCCTCCCTCCCCCAGCGCGCGCAGGCTGTCGAGGAAGCGCTCGCCGCCGACCGGGTCGAGCACCACGTCGACGCCGCCGCCCGACAGCTCCTTCGCCTCGTCCTTCCACGGCCCGTCCGCGCGCACCACCTCGTCGGCGCCGGCTTCGCGAGCGACCTGCTCCTTCTCCTCGGAGGAGACCACGGCGATGGTCCGCGCGCCGAGACCTCTAGCGACCTGCAGCGCGGCAGTCCCTACGCCACCCGCAGCGCCGTGGACAAGGACGGTCTCCCCCTCCGCGAGGCGCCCGCGAAGCCTGAGCGAGAAGTACGCCGTGTGGTAGTTGAGGATGAGCGCGGCGCCCTGCGCGAAGTCGAGTGCATCCGGAAGCGCGAAGGTGAAGAACTCGGGCGCGACGGCGACCTCGGCGAAGCCGCCGAGCATGCAGAACGCCGCGACGCGGTCGCCCTCGCGCACGCCCGCGCCCTCGGGGGCGCTGCGCACGATCCCGCCGACCTCGCTGCCGGGCACGAACGGGAGCGGCGGCTTGACCTGGTACTCCCCGCGCGTCTGTAGGACCTCGGGGAACGAGACGCCGGCGGCGCGCACGTCGACCACCACGCCTGAACCGGGGGTCAGCAGGTGCGACGGCTCGGGCTCGGGAAGCTCAGCGAGCTCGAGGGCCTCGTCGGGCCCGTCGAGGTTGACGATCTGGAGGGCTCGCATGGCGAAGGCGGCGATCTTAGTGGTCCCGCGGATGCCGTTTGAACGTCGCGACTACGACGGCGGGAAGCAGCCAAGCCCGCCACCCCTCGGCGTGGTGGTGCCTGGCAGCGCGGTGTTGAACCCGGTCGGCTGGTCAGCGCCTGGGAACTTGCCCGGCGGCACCGCCTCGAACCGAGCGATGACCTGCGCAGGGAGGTAAATGGAAGTCTCCGACACCACCATGCAGGCCCCGTCTCCTGCCCCGCCCGCGCCACCGTCAAAGAATTCCCAACCGATGAGTAAGAACCCCGAGGATCCCGAAAATATGCCGACTCCCGTCTGCGAGTCGAAGCCGGCGGTGGGCGTGGGTAGCCGGGAATCGTGGAAGCAGTCCGCCTCGATGAGGGATGCCAGCCGCAGGCGCTGCCCGTCTAGAGACCCTCCGCTGACGCGGATCTCAAACGGAGGGCGCGACCCGAACGCGCCCCTGCAGGGGATGATGTAGGCGTAGGTGGCCGTCATGTTCCTTGGTCCAGTGAGCGCACCTCCGGAAGCGGTTCCCTTTCCGACCATGCGCTCCGGCGCGGCGAGCCCAGGCGCCGCGCCCGCCAAGACGCCGATCACGATCCCCGCAACGATCGCAACGAGCCCGCTCCTGCCACGACTGCAAGGCGTCATCCTGTCTCCTCCCTCGCTGTTCGCGACATTCGCAGCGCCGCAACAGCGAGTCAAGCTTGGGGCTACTTTGGGCCCGCCCCGGAGTTGTTGCCACGCCATGCCCAATCCGCTCTCGACACGAGCCCTCGTCTCCGCCACCGCGCTCGCCGCGGCGGCGCTCGTGGCCGTTCCGGGCGCCGCCTTCGCCGGCGAGGCGCACGTCGCCGGCAAGCAGCTCAGGTTCACCGCCGCCAACGGCGAGGCCAACCGGGTGACGATCGCCCGGACGGGCTCGAACACCCTGACCCTCCAGGACCTCGGAGCGCCGGTGACGCCGGGCACCGGCTGCACCGCGTTATCCGCGAGCCAGGTGCGCTGCGTCGCGCCCGGACCGCGATCGGGAGGCGGCGGCGTCGGCGCGGTGCTTCTGGGCGACGGTGACGATACGGCGACGATCAGCGCGAGCAATGCGTCCGGCCTTCTCGACGGCGGCGCCGGCGACGACCGCCTCACCGCGAGCAACGGATCGTCCTCGGCGCTGGCCGGCGGGCCCGGCGACGACACCGTCACCGGCAGCGACAAGGGGCAGTTGCTCTTCGGCGACGCGGGCACCGACCGCATCGACGGACGCGGCGGGAACGACGAGATCGACGGTGGCCTCGGGGCGGACGCCATGACCGGCGGCACCGGGACGGACACCGTCACCTACGCCGGCTCCGGCGACTTCCCCAACGTGCGCGCGACCCCCGTCACCGTGACCCTCGATGGCGTCGCCAACGACGGAGCGCCGGGTGAGAACGACAGCGTCGCGGCCGACTTCGAGAACGTGGTGGGCGCGACGGGCGCAGACCAGATCGTCGGCAACGGCGGCGACAACGAGCTGCGGCTGGGGTTCGCCACGGCCGTCGGCGCGCTGCAGGGCGGCCGCGTCGTCGGCGCGGCCGGTGACGACACCGTCACCGGCGCGGAAGGGGCGGACACCGTGGACGGTGGCGAGGGCAACGACCTGGTCCGCGACGGCGACCTCAACGGCGCCTCGAGCACGCTCTCGGGCGGCCCGGGCAACGACCTCCTGCACGCCGAGGACGTCGCCGACGAGGACGGCGTGACGCCCGAGCTCGAGCTCGCGCCCACCGCGGACGCGATCTCCTGCGGGCCGGGCCGCGACCAGGCCTACGTCGACACGGCCGACCCCCGGCCCGCCGACTGCGAGATCTTCACCGTCCGCACACCCACCCTGGCCACGACGAGCGGCACCGACGGCAAGGACGTCATCGTCGGCGTGCAGGGCGACGGCGGCAACGACCGCATCAACGCGCGCGACGGCAACGACCGCGCCAGCGGCCTGGGCGGCGACGACCGCATCACCGGCGGCGCCGGCCACGACAAGCTCTCCGGCGGCGACGGGGACGACGACATTCGCGCGCGCGACGGCGAGCGCGACAGGATCAGCTGCGGAGCGGGCCGCGATGTGGTCGTGGCCGACCGCGTCGACCGGGTCGCGCGCGACTGCGAGCGGGTCAAGCTGCCGAGCGGCACGGGCCTGGCCGGCTGACTGGGCGCTCCAGCGCGGGACGAACGGCGGCGACGAGGGAGGGGGAGAGGCGTCTCCCGGCGCTCTGCGGCGAGTTAAGCGGACCGGATCCGCATAAGTCGTCGCAGAACGATTCCGGGCGGGCACCACACCCTCCTTCCTCCCTCGTCGCCCCCGACCACGGGCGAGGGTTCCAGGCAGCCCCACACCGCTGTTAGGGTCGCGACATGAGGGCTCTGGCGCGGGAGATGGCGGCACCCTGGCCGGGCCTCCAGCTGCCCGAGGGCACGTTCCCCGACTTCCTGCACGGCGACCAGCCGCCGCGCAGCACGCGCTACGGCGAGGCGGTGCTCGGATACGCCCTGTTGCAGACCGGGCTGCGGGAGCGAGAGGACGCGTTGGTCGACGCCGGCCTGAGGGGACTGACCTGGTTCGTCGGCCGGCGCGACCTGCAGCGCGACCACCCGAGCGTGTTCGCCAACGCCTTCGTCGCAACCGCGTACAACCTCGCCCGCCGCCGCCTCGACGACCATCCGACGTTCGCGGACGCGCGCCCGGCGTGGGAGCGCTGGCTGCGCCGGGCCACCCTGCTGTGGCTGCCCGACACCGGGCGCTACGGCAACAAGTACCTGGTGGAGGCGCTCGCGGTGCTCGAGCTGCTGCGCAGCGGCCTCGAGGACGGCGAGGCCGGCAGCATCCTCGCCGACGGCGACCGCTCGCGACGGCGCGCCGAGCGGCTTCTCAATCTGCGCGTCCCGCGCATGGCCCAACGCGAGGGCTTCGACCTCCCGGGCGGCCTGCGGGCCTTCATGCTCTCCGACCCCGACGCGGGCAGCCCGCTCGCCTACCAAGGCCTCTCGCTCGGGATGTACGCGCGGGGACTCGAGCTGCTCGGGCCCCAGGCGACGGACGCGGCACGCCGGACCCTGCGGGAGGTCGCCCACTGCTCGTGGGCGCTTGCGGCGCCGGACGGCGACCTCGCTTACGTCGGGCGTTCACAGGAGCAGGGCTGGTCGCTCACCCTCACGGCCTACGGCGCCCTGTCGGCCGCGGCGATCGACCGACCCGACGCCGCCGCCCGGCTGCGCCCGCTGGCCGCGCGCTCCGTGCAGCGTGTCCGCACCATGCACGGCACGGGGCCCAAGGGCTTCTACATCACCCCGAGCCTGCGTCCCGACTACCGCGGTACCCATGGACTCGACAGCTATGCGGCGGCAATCGGCTACAGCGGCCTGGCGCTCGCCACGCTCAACTGGGCGATAGACCGCTTCGGGGACGACGATCCCTCCTCTGCCGAGGCCGACGCCGCCTCCACCGGCTCGGCCCGGTCGCGCACCTACCGCATCCGCCCGGCGAGCCCGCGCAACGACCTCACGGTGGCGCGCGGCCGCCACTTGTTCGCGATCCGGTCGGCGGCGAGCAGCCGCGCGGAGGACCTGCGCTACGACTTCGGCCTGGTCGCGCTCAAGGCCCGTGACCGCGACGGGAAGTGGCATGACGTTCTGCGCCCGCGGCCCAAGACCAAGGGCGGGCCCGACAGCGCCGGCCCGGTTCTGCGGCGAAGCGCGGGCGCCGGCCTGCCGGAGGCCGAGTCGGTGACCGTCGCCAACGACGGAACGATCACCCTCACCGGCGGCTTTCGCACGGTGTCGGGGAGATGGCTGCGCCGCGGCGTGCGCTTCCGCTTCCAGCCGCTGGACTCCGGCGTGCGGCTGATCTTCCCCAGCGAGCCCGGTGACCGCATCAAGTACTCGGTCTTCTTCCTCGACGGCGGCGAGCTGCCCGAGGTGCAGAGCGACCGCGTCTTCGACGACGGTCAGCTCGTCACCTTCAACCCGGCGGCCGAGGTGGCCTTTGACTCCGACCGCTACGCGTCGGGTGTCGACGCGGCCCTCGTGCGGGCCAACATCCTGTTTCCCGAGAGCGACGGCAAGCCGGTGCGCATCACCGTCGGGCCGCGCTGAGCGTGCCTCCCTCCGCGTCGGCTCCCTGGGCGGCGCTCGCGCGAGCGATCGCCGCGCCGTGGCCGGGGCTGCAGAACGCCGACGGCACCTTCCCGGACTACGTCTTCGGCGGCGAGCCCGGGTTCAGCGCGCGCTACGGCGAGTCGATGCTCGGCTACGGGCTCCTGACCTGCGGCCTGCGCGAGGGCGACGAGCGCTTGATCGACGCGGGCCTGCGCGGCCTGAGCTACGCGGTCGGCCGCAGCGACCTGCAGGAGAACCGTCCCAGCGTGTTCGAGAACCTGGCCGTCGCCGCCGCCTACAACCTCGCGCGCCGCCGGCTCGCGGATCACCAGCCCTTCGCGCGCGAGCGCGCGGCCTGGGAGCACTGGCTTCGCAAGGTGCGCCTGCTGCGCGTCGACTCCACCGCGCGCTTCGTCAACAAGCAGGTCGTCGAGACGGCGGGCACGCTCGAGCTCTTGCGAACCGGGCTTCATTCCAGCGTACCCGCCGCGGTGCTGGGCGGCCGCCGCGCGCGCGCCCGCGAGCTCGTCTTGCAGTTCGTCAACGAGCGCGTGCCCCGCATCGCGCAGCTCGACGGTGTCGAGGTCGACGGCGAGCGCACGCTCGTGCTCTCCGACCCTGCGAGCAACCCGCTGGCCTACCACGCGCTGAGCCTGGGGTTTCTCGCGCGGGCGGTCGATCTGCTCGGCGCCCGTGCCTCGGCCGCCGGCACAGGCGCGCTGAGCGACGTGGTGCGCGCGTCCTCACAGCTCGCCGGCCCCGACGGCGACGTGTCCTACGTCGGGCGCTCCCAGCAGCAGGCCTGGACGCTGCCGTGTACCGCGTACGGCGCCGAGGTCGCGGCCGCGTCGGCGCCGTCAGCCGAGCGAAAGCGCCTGCGCGGACTCTCAGAGCGGGCGCTCGGCCGCCTGCGCGACCGCTACGGCGTCGGCGACCAGGCCTGTGGATCACCCCGGCCCTGACGCTCGACCCCGAGGCCGGTCTGCGCGGCCTCGACGGCTACGCGGGCGCGAGCGTCTACAACGGCCTCACGCTGGTCGTTCTCGAGTGGACGCTCGGGCGCATGGGCTCGCGGCCGCTCGCTCCCGCTCCGCTCCCGGCCGATCGCCCGATGGCGGTTCGCCTCTCGCGCCGCGAGGGCGAGCTCGGGCTGGTACGCAACGGTTCGACGTGGTTCGCCGTCAAGCGCGCCACGAGCCGCGTGGACTTCCCCGCGGACCTGCGCTATGACTTCGGCCTCGTCGCGCTGAAGCGCGGCGACGGTGGCGGCGCGACCGATCTTCTCCCCCTGCGCCCGCGCACCAAGGAGCGAGCCGACAGCTGCGGACCGGTACTGCTGAAGGGCAACCGCCGGGCGCTGGCCTACGGGAGACGCATGCGGGTCGACGCGCAGGGCGTGGTCAGGATCGGCGGTGGCTTCATGACCGAGAGCGGCGAGTGGCTGCGCAGCGGCGTCACGTTCCGCTTCGAGCCCGACGGGGACGGCGTACGCCTGACCTTCGGCGCTCGGGCCCGCGAGCGCTTCGAGCTCTCGGCGTTCTTCCGGTCGCGCGCCACGCCGCCGGCGGCACACGACCAGGGCGTGTCCGACGACGAGCTCGCCGTGCGCTGCAGCGAGCCGGTGCAGGTCACCTTCGACCCAGACGTCTACACCTCGGGCGCCGATCCGAAGCTCGTGCGCGCGCGCCTGCGCCTGACGGCGCCGTCCGACGGCCCGGTGTGGATCTCCTTCACGCCGGCGTAGACCACCGCCCCACGCGGACGGTGGTGCGACCGCCGGCGCCGTCGAGCGCCACGAGCAGCTTTCCGGCCGCGCTACGGGGCAGCGCGAAGCGACCGTCGCCGGCCACCTCGACCGGCCGCCCGTCGAGGGTGAGGGACACACGCCGCGCGGCCCGGCCCGCAGTCGCCTTCCATCCCGCGTCGAGCTCGAGCACCGCGGCGACGAAGGTCTCCATGCGGTCGCCGTAGGTCTCGCGGAAGTCCGCGCCCATGGCGCGCCGGCGACCGGCGAGCTCGGCCCTGCTCGCGGCCGCGTCGCCAACGGCGGGGGCGACCGCACGGCCGGTGAAGCCGCGGTGCGCGCGTCGAGCGGTCAGCGAGGGACGCTCCGCGGCCAGCAGCGCTACGGCCGCCTCACCGGTGCGGGCCGCCCTCGCCGCCGCCCGCAGGAACGGCCTTCCCTCGGCCACGAAGCGGCGCAGGGCCGGGCGCGCACCGAGCTGCAACTCTGCGCGGCGGACTAGCTCGAGCTCGCGCTCGAGCGCTTTGGCACGCGCGGGCCAGCGCCCGCCGCGCGAGTAGGAGCGCTGCAGAGCGCGCGCGCGTGCGGAGAACGTCGGCGCGTCGTCCCCGCGCTCGAACGGGTCCGAGTAGTTGACCTCGGCGAAGGCCCGCAGGCCGGCGGCAGCGGACCCGCCGAGCTGCTTCGCCGCGCGCAGGAAGGAGGCGCGCGGGCGGTAGGAGGCGGGCGCCGTGAAGTAGTCGGCCGCGGTGAAGAACGGGAGCGTGTTCAGCGTGGCCTCGTTCATCGGGTTGAGGAAGAAGCCGCGGACCGCGCCGACCGCCTCTCTTCCACGGCGGTAGGGCCCGAGATGGATGCGCTGCGTGCGGTCAGCGCCCCCGGCGTTGCCCTCGTAGTCGTTGACCGTCCAGTTGTCCCAGACCAGCGGCACGCGCCCGATGGCGCGACCGTAGGCCTTCGCGTCGCGCGCAGTGAAGGACTGCGAGAACAGGCCGGGGCCCGTCCACATCACCTCGACGTCGGGGTCCAGGCTCACGCGCAGGCCGCGGAGGTAGGGAGTGTCGTGCGTCCCGAGGTAGTCCGCGCCCACGGTGAGCAGGCGGGCACCCGCATCGCGCTTGCGCAGCGCACGCAGCAGGCGCGTGAGGAAGTCGCCGTTGGCGCGACCGTAGGCCTCCTCGCCAGGCCCGTAGGCCTCGAGGTCCTCGGCGCGGGCGAACTGCTTGCGCACGTCGTCGAAGGACACCATGAAGGTTCGCGCCCCGGCTCGCCGGAAGCGCTCGAAGCGGCCCAGGACCACACCGAGGTCGGCGGGGCACGAGTAGCACAGCGGCGCGCTCAGACGCCCGGTCAGCTCGGCCCGCGGCGGGATCGCCGGCGCGCCGGGGCTGAGGTTGGGCACCCAGCGGATGCCGTGCCGCTTCGCGAAGGCGATCTCACGGTCGAAGGCGGCCTGCTGCGCTGCCGGGTAGGGGTCGCGCCACTGCGCCCGCTGGTAGAGGTCTTCCTTGGGCGCATGGACGTAGGCGTTGAAGCCGCGCCCCGCCATGAAGGCCAGCATCCCCTGGCGCTGGCCCACGTCCCACGGGCGCCCGTAGGGCCCCTCGATCACCCCTCGCCAGGCGAACGGTGACCGCGCCGCGGCGGCGCCCGGAAAGGCGGCGAGCATGCCCAGGGCCAGGAGCGCTGCCGCCACCCGTCCGGCGCCCATGCGGCCGCGCCGCCCGCGCGTCAGGACGCCCGCGTGAGCGCGGGCTCCACGGCGGCGGTGGCCGCCGGCGCCGCACCCCGGATGAAGTCCGCGCAGCGCTCGCCGATCATCACCGCCGGCGCATGGGTGTTGCCGCGGGTGATCGTCGGCATTGCCGAGCAGTCGGCGACGCGCAGTCCCTCCACTCCGTGCACGCGCAGCTGCGGGTCGAGCGCGCCCTCCCCTTCGGGCCCGATCCGCGCCGAGCAGGACGGGTGATAGGTGTGCTGGGCGTTGCCCCGCAGCCAGGCCACGATCTCTTCGTGGCCCTGCACCGCTGCACCGGGACCGATCTGCATCCCGACGACGTCGCGCACCGGCGCCGCGGCGGCGATCTCGCGCGCGAACTGCACCGCGCGCACCATGGCCTCCATCTCGCGCTCGGAGCCCAGCATGTTCAGCCGCACCGCCGGCTTGCGCAACGGGTCGGCCGAGCGCACAAGCACCGACCCGCGCGTGTCGGGCGCGACGTAGGACGGGGCGATCGTCAGCGCGGGAGCGTCCCAGGTCTGCAGCCCGTGCTCGACGAAGTACGCCGCGGCGAGGTGGTACTCGAAGTCGGGCGCGGGCGCGTCCGACTCGCTGCGCCAGAACGCGCCGACCTCCGCCACGTTGCTGGCGAGCTTGCCGCGGCCAAGCGCGAGCCACTCGACGAGGTGGCGAGGCTCCTCGGCGTCGGCGAGCCCGACCGCCCCGCCCCTCAGCTCCCACGTGCAGTAGGCGATCGGGTGCTCCATGAGGTGCTGGCCCACCGCCGGCACGTTGACCACCGGGTCTATCCCCACCGAGCGCAGGTGGTCCGCAGGCCCGATCCCGGAATGCTGCAGCAGCGCTGGCGTGTTGAAGGAGCCCGCGGAGACGATGACCTCGCCGGCAACGTCGATCCGCTCCGCCTTCTTGCCCTCGCGCAGCTCCACGGCGACGGCCCGCCCGCGCTCGACCACCACCCTCGTGGCCTGGGTGCCCGAGCGGATGGTGAGGTTGTCTCGCTTGCGCGCGCCGCGCAGGTAGGCGTCCGTCGACGTGTGGCGACGACCGCCCTTCTGGGTGACCTGGAACTGGCCCACTCCGTCCTGGGTGGCGCCGTTGAAGTCGTCGTTCCGCGGAACGCCGAGCGAGGCGAGCGCCTCCTCGAGCCTGCGGCACACCGGGTCGACGGTGGGGATGCGGGTGACGTTCAGCGGGCCGCCCTGGCCGTGATAGGAGTCGCGCAGCTGCTCGTTGTGCTCGGCCTTCTTGAAGAACGGGAGCACGTCGTCGTAGGACCAGCCGCCGGCCCCCTGCTCGGAGGCCCAGGCGTCGAAGTCGAGCCGGTTGCCGCGGATGTAGATCATCGCGTTGGAGTTGCTCGACCCGCCCATCATCTTGCCCCGCGGCTCGTAGATGCGCCGCTCGCCGAGCGCGGGCTCTGGCTCGGTCCAGTAGTCCCAGTCCACCTTGGAGTGAAACTGCTTGGGGAACGCCGCGGGCGCCTTGACGTCCAGTCGCCGGTTGGAGCCTCCGGCCTCCACCAGCAGCACCCGGCGCTCCGCGTCCTCGCTCAGCCGAGCGGCCACCGCGCAGCCGCCCGAGCCGGCGCCGATCACCACGTAGTCGTAGGTCTCCGGCATGTCCCCTCCCCCTCGTCGTGGAGTCGGCTCCAAGCCTAGGCGAAGCGAGCCGGCGGCGAGCACCAGAGCCGGGGCTGATGCACTGGACGGAAGTGCTATGGACAACGACGCAGGAAGGGGGATATTTCTGGGTCGCCCAGGTGCGCCCGGCTGCACCGGTGCTCAGCCGGGCGAAGGATGAGACCTCGAGTGCCTGAAACGCGCAGGCTTTCCGCCGCCGCTAGGCGTACGCTGCGAGCCTTGAATGGTTGGCCTTGCCGCCGCCCGGCCGTCTGCGCCCGGGCCACGAGGATGCTCTGACCCGGTGCGCGGGTTCGTGGCGCTGTTCGATCCTGGCCTGCGCTTGCTGGCGCTCGAGGGCGACGAGCGAGAGGCGTTGGGCTCGCACGCCGAGCCCGTTCTCGGTCAGCCGCTAGACAAGCTCCTCCAAGCGCCCGCTCGGGCGGAGTGGGAGGCGCGGCTGGGGCGCGCGCTGCAGGGCGAGGAGTCCGCGTTCGAGTGGACCGCGCCCACCGGCGGGAGCCGGATCTTGGTGCAGGTCGTTCCGCTGCACGGCGGCGACGGCTCGGTCCAGGGGGCACTCGCCACCGGCATCGACACCGAGAGCGTGGAGCACCGCCTCGACGACGAGCGCGAGCCGCTGGGAACCCTGCGGGCCGTGACCGCCAGCCTCCCCGAGACCGCCGTGACGGTGTTCGACCAGGACCTGCGCGTCGAGCTTGCCTACGGCGAGGCGTTGGGGCTGAACGGCTGGACGAGCGAGGCGATGCGGGGCAAGTTAGTGAGCGACCTGTTGCCCGCCACCCACGTCGAGCTCCTCGAGCCGTTGTTTCGGGCGGCCTTGGATGGGGAGCGCTCGTCCGCCGAGGTCCCGTCGCTCTACGGCGATCGGACCCTGCTGACCTACACCGCGCCGGTCCCGGACGTCGACAGGCTCGCCGGGGTGGCGATCAGCGTCGACATCACCGAGCGCAAGCGGGCCGAGGACGCCAGCCGGCGCCTGGCGGCGATCGTCGAGCAATCCAATGACGCAATCCTCGCCATCGACCGCGACGAGGTGATCAGCGCATGGAACCAGGGGGCGGAGCGGCTGTTCGGGCATCGCGCTGAGGAGGCGCTCGGTCAGCCGATGGCCAAGGTCGTGCCCCATGACCGGCTCGAGGAGGACCAGGCGATCATGCGCCGCGTGCTCGGCGGGGACACGGTCGAGTACGAGACCGAGCGCGTACGCGCCGATCGCACGCTCGTCGCCGTCGCAGTGATCGCCTCCCCGATCTGCGACACGACCGGCGCGATCATCGGTGCGTCGGCCATCGCCCGCGACGTCACCGAGCGCCAGCGGCTCGAGCAGCGGCTCGAGCAGCTGGCCACCCGCGATCCCCTCACCGGGCTGGTCAACCGCCGCGCCTTCGAGGACGAGCTGGTCCGCTCGGTGCAGTTCGTCAGGCGCTACGGGCTCCAGGGGGCGCTGCTGCTCCTCGACATCGACCACTTCAAGTACGTCAACGACACCTATGGCCACGCCGTCGGCGACGCGACCCTGCGCCGGGTCGCAGAGCTGCTTCGTCGACGGCTGCGGGAGACCGACATCATCGCGCGCCTGGGCGGCGACGAGTTCGCCGTGATCCTCCCGGGCACGCCCCGCCGGCAGACGCGGGCGCTGGCCCAGGAGCTTCTGGAGATCCTGCGCAAGGACACCGCGGTCGGCACCGACGACCACGTCGTCCGGCTCACCGCGAGCATCGGCATCGCCCCGATCGAGCCAGGCTCGAGACTCGCCCCCGACGAGCTGCTCGTCCATGCCGACATCGCCATGTACGAGGCCAAGGAGACGGGGCGCGACCGCATCACCGAGACGGACTTCGCCGGCCGCGAGCCGGCGTTCATGTCACGCCTGAGCTGGTCTGAGCGGATCAACCGCGCGCTCGAGCACGACGACTTCGTCCTCTATCACCAGCCGATAGTCAACCTGCGTAACGATGCGGTCGAGCGGGAGGAGCTGCTCATCCGGATGTGCGGCGATCACGACGAGCTCGTCGCACCCGCCTCCTTCCTGCCGGTCGCCGAGCGCTTCGGCCAGATCGGGGCGATCGACCGCTGGGTCATCGATCGCGCGCTCGAGAAGCTCCAAGCGCTCGAGAGGCCTCCGATCCTGCACGTGAACCTGTCGGGCGTCACCATGACCGACCCCGACCTCATCGACAAGCTTCCCGCCCGGATCGCTCGGGAGGCGACCGACCCGTCGCGGCTGGCCTTCGAGATCACCGAGACGGCCGCGATCGAGAACGTGGAGGAGGCCCAGCGGCTCGCCGACCAGCTCTCGGCACTGGGTTGCCAGATCGTGCTAGACGACTTCGGGTCGGGCTTCGGGTCGCTCTACTACCTCAAGCACCTTCCGTTCGACTCGCTGAAGATCGACGGCGAGTTCATCAAGCAGATCACCACCGGGAAGGCCGACCGGGTGACCGTCCAGGCCATCGTCGACATGGCGCGTGGCCTCGGCAAGACGACCATCGCGGAGTGCGTCGAGGACGAGGCAACGCTTGCCTGCCTGCGCGAACTCGACGTCGACTACGTCCAGGGCTACCACCTCGGCAGGCCCGCTCCGGGGTCGGCCAGCAGGTAGGAGCGGCCCCTCCGGTCGGTTTTCAGGGCCGGTTGCGCCCGTGGAGGTCGTGCGCCTCCACCCACTCCTCGGCGACGATCGCCGAGCCCAGCGAGAGCTCGCCGCACAGGACCGTGGCGGCGACGATCTCGGCGAACTTGCGGACCTTGCCCTTGCCGTAGCAGTCGAGCATCTCCAGGCACTCGCGTTGGGTGGCCAGGCCGGTACCGCCGCCGTAGGTCGCGACGATCAGCGAGGGGATGGTCACCGAGTAGTAGTAGTCGCCGTTGGGGCGCAGCTCGGCGTAGACGAACGCGGCGGAGGACTCCGCGACGTTGGCCACGTCCTGGCCGGTGGCGATGAACATCGCGGTGATGCCGTTCGCCGAGTGCGCGCCGTTGTTGTTGACCCCGGACATGAACCCGCCGAGGTTGGAGATCTGGCGGGCGCGGAACATCAGCTCCGAGTTGGAGTTCATGATCCGCTCGAACAGCGCGTTGGGGACCGTGGCCTCGGCGACCACGCGCTTGCCCCGCGTGCGCAGCATGTTGACCTGCGAGCTCTTCTTGTCGGTCGCAAAGTTGGACTCAAGGAAGTAGTGCTCGATGTCGGAGTAGTTGGCCTGGATCCACCGGCACGCCGCCTGCGTCGCCTTGCCGGTCAGGTTCTGGCCGGCCGCGTCACCCGTCGTGTAGTTGAACCGCGTGTAGAGCATCCGCCCCGCCGAGTACTGCTCGATCTCCTGCAGCCGGCCCGAGCGCGTCGTCTCCTCCGCGGCCGCCTTGATCTCCTCGAAGCGCTCGTTCAGCCACTCCCCGAACGCGCGCGCCTCACGCGCGCTGGCGAACACGAACGCCGGCGCGCGCTGCATGTGGTCGACCATGATCGTCGTCTTCACCCCGCCCGCCTCGTAGAGCAGGCGCATCCCGCGGTTGTAGCTGGCGACCAGCGTCCCCTCCGCCGTGGCCAGCGGCACGTAGAACTCCCCCTGCGCGTGCTCGCCATTGACCAGCAGCGGCCCGGCGACGCCGATCGGCACCTGCGCCACGCCGATGAACTGCTCGACATTGCCCTGCAGGGCCGAGGGGTCGAACGAATACTTGGCGACATGCTCGAGCGAGGACTCCGTGCGCTCGCGCAGGAACTCCAGACGCGCGTCCGCCGCCTCACGCGTGTAGTCGTTCTCGCGATCGCGCGGGACGGGAACCCGTCCGTTCGGCGTGCCGCTCGTCATCCTCACTCCTCCCTCGTGGTCTTGCGCGACGAGCCTGCGGCGATCCGCCGCCGCGCCGCGTCCGTGAGTGCTCGATACCCGCCGCGGGCGTCGCGGTACCACGCGCGGTCCTTGCTCGCCGCCGGCAGCCCGGCCTTGCGCAGCGGGCCCGTGCGCAGCCGGTACCACGTAGTGCGCGGGATCTCCTGAACGACGTGCACGACCTCCGGACGCTCGTCGGGCTCGAGCTCGGCGAGCGCGGCGTCGAGGTCGGCCGGCGCGACCGAGCGACCGGGGCGCAGGGTGATCGCCACGACCACCGTCTGACCTGCACCGCGCCGCTTCACTCCGTAGGCCGCGGCGAGGTCCACGGCGTCGAGGTCGCCGAGCGCCTCCTGGATGGGAACCGACGGCACCATGCGCTCGCCCGCGTCGATCAGGCTGCCGAGGTGGCCCACGAGCCAGTGGTCGCCGTCCTCGTCGCGGCGAAACAGGTCGTCGGTGGCAAGCCACGCGTCGTCGCGCTTGAGCACCCCGCGCAGGGGGCCGGCGCTGGTCGCGATCGTCTCCGAGCGCACCTCGGCGAGCAGCATCCCGGTCTCGCCGTCCGCGCAGCGGCGCGCGAAGCCCTCCGGCCCCGTCTCCAGCTGCCCGGTGCGCGCGTCGTAGCCGACGATGGCCACCCGGGCGCTGCCGGGCAGCGGGCGACCGAGCGAGCCCTGTTTGGCGCCCGAGACGTTCACGAGCACCGCGTCGCCCTCCGTGGATGCGTAGAACTCGAGCACCCCGGCGGGCGGGAAGCGCTCGATGGTGCGCCGCCACAGGCTCTTCGGCATCCCCGAGCCCATGAACAGCCGTACGGGATGGTGGTGCTCGCCGGGCTGCACGGGCGCCTCGAGGAGGTCACGCAGCATGGTCCAGGTATAGGTGGCGACCGTCACGCCGTAGCGGCGCACCTCGTCCCAGTAGGCCGCCGGCTCGAAGCTCGTGGCCATGGCCAGGCGAGCGCCGCCCGCGATCGCCCCTCCGACCCCGAGCAGCAGCCCCGAGGCGTGGTAGATCGGCGTGACGCTGTAGACCGTGTCGGCCGCCGAGAGCGCCGCGGCGGAAGCGGTGCCGAAGGCCGAGAGCGCTGAGCGCCCGTTGGTGATGCGGTTGACCCGCGTGCGCTCGCCTTCGCCGGAGAAGAGCATGAACGCCAGGTCGCGTGCCCGGCCGGGGTTGGGCCGGTACCACTCGGGCTCCCGGACGGCGGCGGGGTCGATGCGCTCCATGTCGTGCACCCCGGGGACGCCGAGGTCGCGCTCCTCGCCTCCGCCGCCGAGCACGAAGACCTGGCCGGGCGCGACTTCCGCCGCCGCCGGCGCGAGCTCCGGGTCGGCGACGATCCGCGTCGCGCCGCCGAGCTCGAGCTCGCGCGCGATGTCGCCGTCGGGCCGCAGGAGGACCACTACCGCCCCCAGCCGGTTGAGGGCGCCCACCGCAGCCAGGGCGCTCGGCCGCATGCCCATCAGCACGCCGACGTGCTCGCCCTGGCGCACGCCGATCGAGATCATGCCCCGGACCACCGCGTCGATCCGCCGGGCGACCGCCGCGCGGCTATACGCGCGCCCTTCCAGCAGCACGAAGACCTCGTCGGGCGCCGAGCGCGTCTGCTCGTCGAGCAGCAGGCCGAGTGAGAGCCGGGTACCGGGGCGCACCTGCTCCAGGCGACCCAGGCGCCGCACCTGCTCGGGCGCCTCCCCGGCGAGGATGCGCGCGGTCCGCACGGCCCGCGAGGCGGTTTCCGCCATCGAGCGCGCGGCGCCGATGCCGACGCCGGTCGCGAGCTCCAGGCCGTAGACGGCGAGAGCGGTGGGCCGGGCGCCGTCTCCAGGCGGTTCGTCGGTCTGCTCGAGGCGGTGCACGGCCTCCGGCAGCGTTCCGTCCCCCTCGGCCCAGCGCGCCCACGCGGCGAGGACCGGCCAGGTGGTCCGCTTCGCCGCCGAACCCACCACCAGTCCGAAGTGCCCGGCGCGCAGCGAGACCTCGTAGACCTCGGCGCGCGGGGCCGCGCCGACGACGGCGCGAACGCCGGCCGCGGGGGCGATCTCGTCCACCTCGCCGACGAAGCAGAGCACCGGGCGGTCGATGTCGGCGAGCGTCACCAGCCGGTCCCCGATGACGAAGCCGCCCTGCAGCATCCGGTTGTGGGCGACGAACTGGCGGACGAAGTCGGCCAGCGCGGGCCCCGGCCACGCGACCCAGCCCTCGTTCTCCAGGAAGCGGCGCTGGCGCTCGCGGGGCAGCAGCGCCTCGCGGTCGTGCAGCTGCAGGACGAAGTCCAGCTGCGAGCGCAGCGACTTGACCGGATCGAGCATCCGGAAGCCCGTGCGACTCACCCAGGCCGGCACGGCCTGGCGCCCGAGAACGCGCCCGGCCAGGAACTCGGCGCCGCGGGTGACGACCTCCTCGGGCAGGCCGAAGGGCAGCGCCCCGCGGGTGTCGACAGGGCTGCCGAAGGTGATCACGCTCCTGATCCCCTCCCCGCGCCGGTAGGCCGCGGTCTGGTAGGCGAACATCCCGCCCTGGGAGTAGCCGGCGAGGTGCGCGTCGCGCCCCACCGCCTCCCCCACGCGATCGACGGCGTCGCTGACCGCGAGCACATGGTCGCTCAGCGTGCGCTCCAGGCCGCCCTCCTCGTGCTCGGGTGCGCCGAAGTCCACGACCCAGGGATCCACGCCGTCGCGATGCAGCGCGGCGACCGCGCTGGTGGCCGGCGCGACGTCGTAGACCTCGGCGCTGAGCATCAACGGCGGCACGAGAACGACCGGCGACCGCGGGCCGTCGGCCGGCGCGTCGGGGAAGTAGCGGCGCAGCCGGTAGACGGGATGGTGGGCGACGACCTCGTAGGGCGAGGCCTCCTCGCCGGTCTCCAGCCCGCCGAAGCGCGCGACCTCGAGCGCGTTCTGCGCCGCCTTGGCCAGCCGCGAAGCCGGATTGGTCAACCCCCGGGGAACCAGGTCCATGCCGGCGCAAGCCTACGCCGGGGCGCCACGAGGCGGCGGCGTGGTAGAAGTCGCGCACATGGGCGAGTCGACGATCACCGGTCACGCGGGCTCGATCCACGTGCGGACATGGGAGCGCGACGACCCCAGGCGCGTGGTGGTGCTCGCGCACGGCTACGGCGAGCACATCGGCCGCTATGAGCACGTCGCGGCCGCGCTGGGCGAGCGCGGTGCGGCGGTGTGGGGGCTCGACCACGCCGCCCACGGACGCTCGGAGGGCGAGCCCGCGGCGATCGCGGACTTCGACCTCGTGGTGGCCGACCTGGACGCCGTAACCCGGAGGGCGCGCGAGGCGCATCCCGGCGTGCCGGTGGTCATGGTCGGGCACTCGATGGGCGGGATGATCGCCACCCGCTGGGCGGAGCTTCACCCTGGCGAGGTCGCCGGGCTGGTGCTCTCGGGCCCGCTGATCGGCACCTCCGCGACCGGCCGGCTGCTGGCGCTGGAGGAGATCCCCGAGATCCCGATCGACCCCGAGGTGCTCTCCCGCGACCCGGAGGTCGGCCGCGCCTACGCCGAGGACCCGCTGGTGTGGCACGGGCCGTTCAAGCGCGCGACCCTCGCCGCGCTGGCCTTCTGCCTGCTCGAGATCGCCCTGGACGCCGACCGGGTCACCGGCCCGGTGCTCTGGCAGCACGGAGGCGACGACCGTCTGGTCCTGCTCGAGGACACGCGCCGCGGGATCGCCCTGCTGCGAAACGCCCAGCTCGAGCAGCGCATATACCCGGACGCCCGGCACGAGATCTTCAACGAGACCAACCGCGACGAGGTGCTGCGCGACACCGCCGCCTTCATCGAGCGGGTCGCGCCGTAGCGAACGGATGCGGAAGCTGATCTACTCGATGAGTGTGTCGCTGGACGGCTTCATCGCCGGACGCGACGGCGAGATCGACTGGTCGCCGCCCGACGAGGAGCTGCACCGGTTCCACAACCAGCAGACGAGGGAAACCGGCGTCCAGCTCTGCGGACGGCGGCTCTACGAGGTCATGACGTACTGGGATACCGCCGAGGAGAATCCGTCGGCCCCGGACCACGTGCTCGAGTTCGCCCGCATCTGGAAGCAGACGCCGAAGATCGTGTTCTCCAAGACCCTCGAGAGCGTCGAAGGCAATGCCACGCTGGCCTCGGGCAGCGTCGTCGACGAGGTGGCCAAGCTCAAGGAGCAACCCGGCAAGGACCTGGCCGTCGGCGGCGCCGGCCTGGCCTCCGCCCTGGTGAGGCTGAACCTCATCGACGAGTACAGGCTGTTCGTCAGTCCGGTCGCCCTGGGCGGCGGCACGCCCTACTTCCCTGCCATGGACGAGCGGATAAACCTGGAGCTGGTCGAGACACGGACGTTCGGCTCGCGCGTGGTCTACGTTCGCTACCGACGTGCGTAGCGCGGCGGGAGGGCATGCCGCCCGCCGAGTGCGACATCGCAGTCATCGGCGCCGGGATCGTCGGGCTGGCGGTCGCGCGAGAGCTGGCGGCTCGTCGGCCGCGCGCCTCGCTGTGCGTGCTGGAGCGTGAAACCCGCGTCGCTCGGGGCCAGACCGCACGCAACTCCGGCGTCGTGCACGCCGGCCTCTACTACCCGCCGGGTTCGCTGAAGGCGCGGCTGTGCGTTGACGGGATGCGCGGGTTGTACCGGTACTGCGAGGAACGCGGGATCGAGCACCGGATCGGCGGCAAGCTCGTGGTCGCGGCGGTGCCCTCGGAACTCGGCCGGCTCGCTGCCCTGGAGGGGCGGGCGCGCGCCAACGGCGTGGCGGGCCTGCGGCGGGTCGACGCCGACGAGATCCGAGCGCTGGAGCCGGCGTGCTCGGGGATCGCAGGGCTTCACTCCCCGCGCACCGGGGTCGTCGACTTCGCGGCGGTGGCGCGCGCGCTCGCCCAGGACCTGGCTGCCGCGGGAGGCGTAGTGGCCACGGGCTGCGCGGTCGGTGGGATACGGCGCGCCGGGCGCCGGATCGTCCTCGAGCACGCAAAGGGCGTGTTGCGTGCGCGGTTCGCGGTGTTCTGCGCCGGTTCGGCATCCGACCGCCTCGCCGTACTGGCGGGCGCTGACCCGGATCCCCGAATCATCCCCTTCCGCGGCGCCTATCTGCGGCTCGCGCCCGAGCGGCGCGGGCTGGTGCGCTCGCTGATCTACCCCGTGCCCGACCCGGAGCTGCCGTTCCTCGGCGTCCACTTCACGAGGGGGATCGACGGCGAGGTGCAGCTCGGTCCCACCACCCAGCTCGCCGCCACGCGCGACGGCAGACCGCTCACCCGCGCTAGCGCCGGCGATCTGCTCGACACGCTGCGCTGGCCGGGCAGCCTGCGACTGGCGCGCCGCTTCTGGCGAACCGGGCTACGCGAGTGGCTGCACTCAGGCTCCGTGCGCGCGACGGCGTCCGCGGCGCGCCGCTACGTCCCCGAGTTGCGCGACGCTGACCTCGAGCCCTCGTTCGCCGGCGTGCGCGCCCAGGCCGTCGGGCGCGACGGGCGGCTCGTCGACGACTTCGCGCTCTCGTACACCGAGCGTGCCCTGCACGTTCGCAACGCGCCCTCCCCAGCGGCGACCGCGTCGCTCGCGATCGCCCGTGAGATCGCCGACCGGGTGGAGCGCGTCATCCCGCTCGACTGAGCGTGCCGAACAGCGCAACGAACCCCTCGCGACGGTCGTCGGGCGCGAGTGGGGCGCCCCCGGCGTCGGCCGAGAACTGGGCGCTCGACCTCGCCACGTCGGGCGCCCGGAGAGCGATCCGACCCGCTCCGTAGCATCGCCCCAGTGCCAGACGCCGACCCCCCGGAGGGTCATAAGCCTCAAGAGCCGGCCAAGGCGGCGCAGGGCGGCGTGAAGCGCGCGCCGCTCTCCCAGGGGTGGCGGCCCGATCCCGTCGGGATCCTGCGCGTGGTGATGGTCGTAGTGGGAGCGCTGGTCTCGCTGTACGTCCTCTACCTGCTGCGCAAGCCGATCGGCTGGATGGTCATCGCCGGCTTCACCGCGACCGCGGTGTCGGGGCCGGTCAACGCCCTCAACCGTCACATGCGCAGGGGACTGGCCATCGCGTGCGTCTACCTCGGGGTGATCCTCGCCCCGCTCGCGATGCTCGCCGTGCTCGTCCCGCCGGTCGTCACCCAGGTCGGCAACCTCGCCCGCAACGCGCCCAAGTACGCCAACGACCTGAGCGACTTCGCCCAGCGCAACAAGCGGCTGCAAGAGCTCGACAACAAGTACAACCTGATCGGCAAGGTCCAGCAGCAGGCGGCCAACCTGCCCTCCAGGGCGGGCGACGCGGCCACGACCCTCGCCGACCTGGGCGCGAGGCTGGTCTCGGGCCTGTTCGCCGGGATCACGATCCTGATCCTCAGCATCTTCATGACCGGCGCGGCCCCGCGATGGCGAGGGGCCTTCATTCGCCTCCATCCTCCACCCCGGGCGGAGGCGCTGGACCGCCTGTTCGACCGGATCGGGGCGGCGGTGGGCAACTACGTACGCGGAGCGCTCTTACAGGCGCTTATCGCCGGGGCCTCCAGCTACCTCGTGCTGCTGATCCTCGGTGCGCCCTACCCGCTCGCGCTGGCCCTGGTGATCTTCGTGCTCGACCTCGTGCCGCTGATCGGCGCGACGATCGGGGCCGTGCTCGTCGGCGTGGTCACGCTCTTTCAGGACTTCCCGACCGCGACGATCGTGTGGGTCGTGTGGTCGATCGTCTACCAGCAGGTGGAGAACAACATCATCCAGCCCCGCATCCAGGCCAGGCAGGTGCAGGTCGAGCCCTTCTTCGTGCTGGCCTCGGTGCTCTGCGGCAGCACGCTGTTCGGGGTGATCGGCGCCCTGCTCGCGATCCCGGCCGCGGCGTCGATCCAGATCACCATCCGTGAGTACCTCGTCTACAGGGGCACACGCCCCCCCAAGGACACGCACGAGGCGCAGCTCGCCGAGGGCCAGGCGCCCGCGCGAGCGGGCTGACGGCAACCGACCGCCCCCTCGTCGCCCGCCGTTCGGGCCGCGTCAACCCGGCCCGCGGTAGAGGCGGGCGTTGCGGTCTGCTCTCGTGCCGCCAAAGCCCTGTGGGCGCCCGCCCTGGAAGTCGAGGAAGGCGAGCCGGCGCGAGACCGCGGCCAGCTCCCCGCCCGGACCGCGGTCGTCGTGGTCGAGCATCCAGGTCTCGATGACGACGCCGCCTGCCGGGGTCTCCCGGATCCGCAGCGTGCGGGCCTGCTGGGGCCAGTCGACCAGCGAGCCGGTCTCGATGAGCCAGTAGCCGCCCGCGGGAGTGCGCCGCGGCCGGATGCGGTTGCGGTGCAGGTGGCCGCTAAGGACCGCGATGACCATCGGGTCGCGGTCGGCGCGGGCGAGCGCCAAGCGGCCGCTCGCAGAGGCGCCCAGGGGCTGGTGGGAGGCGAGCAGCACCCAGCCCCGCCCGGCGGCCGCGAGCTGGCGGTCCAGCCACGCGAGCTGCGCCGGCGCCACTGTTCCCTGCGACCCGCCGGAGCGGCTCACGGTGTCCAGCACGATCAGCCGCACGCGCGGGCCTATGTCGACGGCGTAGTCCAGGCGCGGGCCCGCGCCCGGGGCGCCGGCGGCGGCGCGCAGGCGTGCCGCCGCCTCGTCGGGAGCAAGAAGGCGCCGGCGCGGATCCGCGACCACGCGGCGGGTCTCGCCTCGCAGGGCCTGGGCCACCGCCCGGTCGATCAGGGCGGGTGCGTCGCGCTCCCGCGCCCCTGCGGCGTCGAGCGTGGCGGGGTCGCGGAGGGCCAGCTCCCGGTCGCCCACGGCGACGGCCGCCGTCCGCGCCGTGCGAGGCGCCTCGCCGGCGAGCAGGAGGTCATGGTTCCCCGCGACCGGATACCACGGCGCGCGCAGCCCCGGCGAGCGGAAGGGACGCTGCGCGCGGGAGAGGATGCCGGGAAAGCGGGGGGCGTCGACGTCGGGGCGGTAGAAGAAGGGATCGGGGTCTGAGGCGGCCTGGACGCCGTCGTAGCCTGGGGATCCCGAATCGGGGCGCACCACCCCGCCGCGGAGCGCGGCGACAGCAGCGTCGAGCTCGTTCGCCTGTGCATTGTCGGCGAGGTCGCCGCTCACCAGCACGGCGTCTGGGCGCTGCGTGTTGACGGCGCGCACGCTCCCGGCCAGGACCTGGGCGGTGAGCGCTTCCTGCGGCCGGAAGGTCGAGGAGAACTGGCCGCCAAGACGGTCGAGCACCGGGGCGCGGGCGGGCGACTCCTCGTCGCGCACGTGGGCGTCGCTGATCTGAGCGATGGTGGCCAGCACCCGGCCCGGCCGTGTCCGCGGGCCCAGCTCGGTGCGTTCGACGAAGGGCTCGCCCGGGCCGCGGTCGGGGACACCGTCTCCGTTGCGATCGCCCCACGTGCCGGCAAGGGTGGAAGGCGAGCGCGGCAGGCTCGCGCCGCGGTCGTCGCTGCCGCAGCCGCCGGCCACCAGCGCGACGACGACCAGGGCGCTGATGATGAGGCCGGGGCGCATCACTCCTCGCGCAGCCCGGCCACGACCGGCTCTCGCAACGTCCGCGCGGTCATCCCGCCGGCGGCCAGGGCGCCGACCGCGACGAGCGCGGCCAGGGCGATCGCCGTCTGGCTCGCACCGGCGCCGAGCGGCAGGTCGGCATAGCCCGCGGCGAGGTGCGCGACCACCGGCGCGAGCACGGCGCGCTCCAGTACGACGGCGACGATCCCCGCCGGGACGAGCGCGACGAGGGCCGCGCCCGCGAACACCCGAAGCACGGGGCCTGTGCCCGCGCCGATGCAGCGCAGCACGGCGACCGTGGCTCGCCGCTCGCGCGCCGTGAGGGCCAGCGCCTGCGCGAGCGCATACAGGCACAGCGCGGCGGTCACGGCAGCGACCGCGCGCAGCAGGGCAACGAGCACGCGTAGAAAGCCCTGGCTGCTCGTGCTCGCGCCGCCCGCCGGACGCGCGGCAGCGCCGAGCTCGCGCAGGGCGCGGCCCACCGCGGCGCGGTCCGCCCCCGGCTCCAGGCGGACGGCGAGGTTCGGCGTGCCTCCTACACCCGCGGCGACCAGGCCGCGCTCGTCGACGTAGGCGATCCGCCCGTCGTTGTCGAGGGCACGCACCACCCCGACGACGCGGTAGCGCAGCTCGCGACCGGAAGGGAGCGCCGCCGCAAGGCTGCCCCCCGGCTCCAGACCCAGCACGTCGGCGAGCCCCTGCCCCACCTCGACCTCGCGCGGACCGGCCCGCCGCCGTCCGGCCGCGAGCGGCGGCGCCTCGAAGACCGTGTGGTCGCCGGGGTAGGCGATGAGGCGCAGCGGTTGGCCCAGCGAGAACGCGTCGCTTGCGTCCACCACCCGCCGCGGCGCCGTCGCGGCGACCCCGGGGATGCGGCGCACCTCGGCCGCCGCCGAGGGCGGCAGGGCCACGGTGAGCTGGTAGCGACGCCCGAGGAGCGCCGGGTCCTCGCTCAGACGCTGCAGCAGGGCGGCGACCGAGAGCAGGAGCAGGCCGACCGCGGCGGCGGTCGCGAGCACCCCCACGGTCGCGCCCAGGCGCGCGCGCCGTGCGGCGCCCAGGCGGACGCCGAGCACGAGAAACCCGCCGCCGACCACCCGCGCCCGTGGCGGGCGGCGCTTGGACAGGTCTCCCCCGCGCAGGACCTCCGCCGGCGGGCGTCCCGCGGCTCGCCACGCCGGCCCGGCGGAGGCGGCGGCCACGACGGCGACCAGAGCCACCGCGCCCACAGCGAGCCACCCGATCAGCGCGGAGCCCGCGCCGACCTCGTTCAAGGTACGCAGCAGCCGGTCGGCCCGCGGAACGGCGATCGCCGCCCCCAGAGCGACGCCGACCGCGGCCGGTATGACGGCGAGCAGCGCGCCCTCCAGGGCATGCGCCGCGGTGACCCGCGCTCGCGAGACGCCTACGGCGCGCTGCACGCCGATCGCCGGCAGCCGGCGCTGGACGTCCGCCGCGGCCGTGGCACCGAGCATCAGCCCTGCGGCAACCAGGGTCACCAGCGCGAAGGCGCCGAGCAGCGCGACGACGATCCCGGCGGCCTGGCCGACGATCACCCGCACGCCCGCCCGTGTGACCAGCCGCAGGTCGGTGAGTCCGTATGACGCCGCGCGCGCCTGGACGAGCGTCTCGTCGAGGCGCCGGCGGTCGCTGACCCACATCAGCACCACGTTGGCCGGCGCCCGCCCGAACCGCCGCTCCAGCGGAGCGCCGGATACGTAGACGTGCGCGGCGCGCGCGAGCGGGAACGCGACGTTGTCGGGCTCGAGCGCTACGCCGACGACGCGCTGGGCGCCGAGCCGTCCGACCCGTAGGCGGTCGCCGACCCTCACTCCCCAGGCGTCGGCCAGGCCGCGCTCGATCACCACCTCACCGTCGCGGCCGGAGAGATCGCGGCCCGCGACCAGCCCGTAGCCCCGGCGCCCGCCGAGCACGATCTCGAGCGCAGCCGAGCCCGTCGACCTCCCGCGCGCGGCGAGCGGTACGCCGGTGATCTCATAGCGGTAGCTGCGCGAGCGCAGGTTGGGCAGCGCGCGGATGCGCTCGTCCAGCGAGGCCCGGTCGCGCTCGCCGAAGCGCGCGAGCACATCGGGCAGGTCCGCCTGCTGCGCCGCGCGGTCGAAACCGCCCGAGAGCGAGACCGCCACGGCGATCGCCGTCCCGGCCATCGCGCCCGCGCAGAGCACCCCGAACGCGGCGAGCGCCGTGCGCCCGGGCGCCGCGCGCAGGCGGCGCAGGGCGAGGCCCGCAACGGCTCTCACGCGCCCGCGCGTCCGGGGGACAGCGGCGTCCGCGGCCGCGGTGTGCCGTTCGCCGGGACGAGCCGGCCATCGGTGAGGGCGAGGACACGGTCGGCGATCGCCGTCGCCGCCGGGTCGTGGGTCACGAGCACGACGGCCCGCTCACGGTCGGGAATCGCGCGCAGCAGCTCGAGCACGGTCGCTCCCGATCGCTCGTCTAGATTCCCGGTGGGCTCGTCCGCGAGCACCAGCCGAGGCCCGTTGACCAGCGCGCGCGCCAGCGCGAGCCGCTGCTGCTCACCGCCCGACAGCTCGTGCGGCCTTCGCCCGGCCGCCTCGCGCAGGCCCAGCTCGTCCAGCAGCGCGCGAGCGTGACTCACCCCGCCGGGGCGCGTCGCACCCGCGCGTAGCGCCAGCAGCACGTTCTCCTCGCCCGTCAACTCCGGCACGAGGTGGAAGAACTGGAACACGAAGCCGATCAGCTCGCGCCGCAGCCGGGTCAGCTCGCGCTCGGAGCGGCCGTCGAGTCGCCGGCCGGCGACTCGCACCTCCCCCGCGTCGGCGCGGTCCAGCGCCCCCAGCAGGTGCAGGAGCGTCGACTTGCCCGAGCCCGACGGACCAACCACCGCCACGAGCTCGCCGGGGGCGATGTCGAGGTCCAGTCCGTCCAGCACCCGCCGCGTCCCGCGTCCGTCCCCGAAGCGCTTGGTCAGGCCGCGCGCCTGGACGAGTGACATGTGTCACACCGTAGGACGCAGTGCTTACGCCCTGATGAACCGCACTGCTAGCTTCGTCGGATGGCCGCGCCCTCCGCCGCCGTAGGGATGCCGCCCGGACCGCGGCTGCCGGCGCTGGCCCAGACGCTGCTCTTCGTATTCGTGCCTCGGCGCTTCATCCATGCGTCGTGGAAGCGCTACGGAGACGTCGTGCGGTTCCGAACGCGCTTTGACCCGCGCTTCGTTCTGGTCTTCCACCCGCGCGAGGTCCGACAGGTGTTCACCGCGCCCGCCGACATCCTGCGCGCCGGCGAGGCCAACGCCCTGCTCGGGCCGATCCTCGGCGAGCGCTCGGTCCTTCTGCTCGACGGCCAGGAGCACCTGCGCCACCGCCGGCTGATGCTGCCGCCCTTCCACGGCCGGCGCATGCAGGCCTACCAGGCCGAGGTGCTCAAGGCGACCGACAGCGCAATCGACCGCTGGCCGGTGGGCCGGCCCTTCGCGCTGCTGCCCGAGGCCCAGGCCATCACCCTCGACGTGATCACCACGGCGGTGTTCGGGATCGAGGAGGGGCCGCGGGCGGAGGAGCTCAAGCGCCGCCTGCGGGCGATGATCGAACCGCTCTCAAACCGGCTGGGGATCCTTGCGCTGCTGCTCTCGGGCGGGCGCTTCGGCGACCGCGGCGCGATGCACCGCTTCGAGAACAGCCGTACCGCGGTGGACGAGCTGATCTACGCCGAGATCGCGGACCGCCGGGTGCGCGCCGATGAGCTCGAGGATGCCGAGGACGTCTTCTCGCTGCTGCTCTGCGCGCGCGACGAGGAAGGGCGCGGGCTGACCGACCGCGAGCTGCGCGACGAGCTCGTGACGTTGCTCGTCGCGGGCCACGAGACCACCGCCGCCGGCCTGGCGTGGACCTTCGAGCTGCTTGGCCGCAACCCCGAGGTGCTGCGAAGGCTGCGCGAGGCGCTCGCCGCCGGCGAGGACGCCTACCCCGACGCGGTCATCAAAGAAGCGCTGCGGCTTCGGCCGGTGATCGCCGGCGTCGGGCGCAAGGTCCGCGGCGCGCCGTTCGAGCTCGGCGGCTACCGCCTCGAGCCGGGGACGGAGATCAACCCCTCGATCGCCGGCATCCACCGGCGTCCCGATCTCTATCCCGAACCAGAGGCGTTCCGTCCGGAGCGCTTCCTCGATCCCGACGCGGCGCCCGATACCTACACCTGGATCCCCTTCGGCGGCGGGGTGCGTCGCTGCCTGGGCGCGAGCTTCGCCCTCTTCGAGATGCGCACCGTGATGAGCCGGGTCGTGGAGCGCACGGACCTGCGGCCCGAGCGCCGCCGGCCCGAGTCGATCCTGCGCCGCGGCATCACCCAGGTACCCGAGCACGGAGCGCGCGTCGTCCAGACCGTGCCGCCGCGCCCGGCGCCGGCGGGGGCCTGATTCAGTCAGCAGGCGGGCGAGCCAACCAGCGAGCAATCCGAGGATCAGCGCGCCGATCATGCGGCCATCCTCGCGGATCGGCGCGCAACTCGTCGCTAGCGTAGGGGTTCGACGCCCGCAGGGGGATCCGTCCTGGAACCCCCTTGACCTCCATGACCCGCCGTCTCGCACTCCTCCTCGCCGCCCTGCTGCTCGGCCTCTGCCTGGGCGCGCCCGTCGCCGATGCCGCGCCGCGCGCGCTCCGGGTTGCCTGGGTGCGCTGCTTCGGCGTGAAGGACTTCGCGTGCGCGGGCAAGAGCATCGTCCAGACCGGCGGCGCGATGAGGCTCGCCGTGGTCTCCGCCAGTCCCCAGGCGCGGGTGCTCTGGCCGGACAAGACCGGACGCGTGCACACGCTGCGCCCCTGGTGGCGCACCGCGAAGCGCATCTGGGTGCGCGTGCCGTCGTGGGCGGCGACGGGCACCGTCCGGGTGCTCGACCGCGGCGGACGCTCCAACGGCCGTCGTGTGACCGTGCAGCGCTCGATCGGCGCTCTGGGCGACGCGAAGGCGTTTGGAGGCGACGGCATGTGGATCTGGCAGGTGCCCATGACGCAGGGCGGCGACCCCGCGGCGATCGCGGCCCGCGCCCGCGCGGCCGGGGTCGAGACCGTCTACGTCAAGTCGGGTGACGGAAGGAGCCTCTGGAGCCAGTTCAGCTCCAGCCTCGTGGCGAAGCTCAAGGCCAGTGGGCTGCGCGTCTGCGCATGGCAGTTCGTCTACGGCACCGATCCGGAGGGCGAAGCCGCGGTGTCCGCGGCGGCGGTGCGGCGCGGTGCAGACTGCTTCGTCATCGACGCCGAGGCGGAGTACGAGGGCCGCTACGCCCAGGCCCAGCGCTACATGCGCGCCCTGCGCGCGGACGTAGGCGCCGACTACCCGCTCGCGCTGGCCTCCTTCCCCTACGCCGACTACCACCCGACCTTCCCGTACTCGGTCTTCCTCGGCAAGGACGGCGCGCAGGCCAACCTGCCCCAGATGTACTGGAAGGACATCGGCACGACCACCGACCGTGCCTTCCAGCAGACCTACGCCACGAACCTCCCCTACGACCGCCCGATCTTCCCTCTCGGCCAGCTCTACGGTGACCCCAGCGCAGCCGAGCTGCAGCGCTTCCGCGCGCTCGCCGAGGGCTACGGGGCGGGCGGGGCGAGCTGGTGGTCCTGGCAGGAGGCGACGGACGCCGAGTGGGCCTCCGCGGTGGGCCAGCCCGCCCCCGCTCCCGCGCCCGTCACGCCCGCATGGATCTCGCTCGGGCCCGGTAGCCGCGGCGACCTCGTCGTGCGCGCCCAGGAGCTGCTGCTCGGCGGGGGCGCGTCGCTCCCGGTCACCGGCAACTACGGGGCGCTGACCGCGAAGGCGGTGCGCGCACTCCAGACCCGCGAGGGCCTGCCCCGGACGGGTGTCGTCGACGAGGCGACGTGGCGCAAGCTGCTCAAGGCGAAGCCGAAGCCGACGGACTGGGTCGGAGCGGCCACGCCGCGCGCGACAGCGCGGACGGCCTCGGCGGGGTAGCGAGCGCCCCGACGCCCGAAGGGTCTACGGCGTCGGGCGAGGAAGGGGGAAGGGGCGACCTGGGGCGGCGGCGAGGAGGGCCGTCGGCGCCGCGAGATCGACGTTAAGCCGAATAGTTCGGCTTAACTGCAGGCTCGCCGGTCCTGGACCCGGTCCGACCCCTCCCCCTCCCTAACCCGCCGCCGTTCGTCGGCGCCGCCAAAGCGCCTTGGGCCCCACCCACCCCGCACCCCCCCGCACCAGCCCCAATGAGAACTAGTCTCAGTCTTGTTAGGCTCAGCCACCGTGCTCGAGTCGCTTTCGCTTCCCTTCGTCCAGCGCGGGATGCTGGAGATCGCTCTGCTCGCAGTGGCCGCCGGCCTGGTCGGGACCTGGGTGGTGCTCCGCGGGCTCGCGTTCTACGCCCACGCCGTGGGGACCGCGACCTTCCCCGGGCTCGTGCTGGCCTCCGGACTCGGGTTCGCGGCGCCGCTCGGCGCGTTCGGTGCGGCGGTCGCCTTCGCGCTCGCGATGGCGGTCGTCGCCGGGCGCCGGCGCGCGGGGACGGACAGCCTGACCGCGTTGGTCCTGGTCGGGGCGCTCGCTGTCGGCGTGATCCTGGCCAATGACGTCTTCGCCTCGGGCGGCGACGTCGAGACCCTGCTGTTCGGCTCGCTGCTGCTGATCGATCCCCAGGACGTCGCCCTCGCCGCCGGCACGAGCCTGCTCGCGCTGGGCGCCACGGCGCTCGTCGGGCCGCGCTGGATCGCGACCGGCTTCGAGCCGACCGCCGCCCGCCAGGCGGGGCTTCGCACCGGCCGTCTAGACCTCGGCCTGCTGCTGCTGGTCGCCCTCGCGGCAGTCGCGAGCCTCGCGGCCGTCGGCGCGCTGCTCGCGACCGCCCTGCTCGTCGTTCCGGCGGCCACGACGCGGCTGTGGGCAGGGACGCTTCGCGGGTGGCGCGCCGCCACCGCCGCGCTCGTCGCGGCCGAGGGGCTGGCCGGGCTTTGGCTGTCCGTGCGCACCGACGCGCCGCCGGGGGCGACGGTCGCCGTGCTCGCCGGGGCGGTCTTCGCGCTCGCCGCCGCCGGGCGCAGCCTCTGGCCCCGGGGCCGCGCGCGTGCGCTGCCCGCGCTCGCGCTCGTGCCTGCCGCGCTTGTGCTCGGCGGCTGGGGCGGTGCGGCGAACCGGCCGGGGGTCGACGTCGTCGCGACGACCACGCAGCTCGCCGACATCGTTGATGCGGTCGGCGGCGACGCCGTCAACGTCCATCGGATCCTCGCTCCGAACGCCGACGCACACGAGTTCGAGCCGCGCCCCGGCGACGTCCGCGCGACCGCGGACGCCCGGCTGGTGTTCGTCAACGGCCAGCGCCTTGACGCCTGGATGAGCGACGTCGTCGACCGCTCGGGCTCCTCCCCGCGGGTCGTGGACTTGGGCGAGGGCCTTCCGGACCGCGTCGCCGGCGAGCGCGCGGGCCCGGAGGCCTCGCGCTATGACCCCCACTGGTGGCACGACCCCGCCAACGTGGTCGCCGCGGTCCGGCGCATCCGCGACACGCTGACCGCCGCCGACCCTGCCGAGCGTAGGCGCTTCGCCGCAGGTGCGCGGGCCTACCTGGCGAAGCTGGCCACCCTTGACGCGGGCCTGCGCCGGTGCTTCGCCTCGATTCCGCCGGCTGATCGCAAGCTCGTCACCGACCACGACGCGTTCGGCTACCTCGCCCGGCGCTACGGCCTGCGGATCGTCGGCGCGGTGATCCCTTCGCAGACGACCCAGGGACAAGCCTCGGGTGGCGAGCTCGCGCGCCTCGCCGAGCTGGTGCGACGGGAGGGCGTGCGCGCCGTGTTCCCCGAGCGCGCGCTGCCGGCGCGCACGGCCCGCGCGCTGGCGCGGGAGACCGGCGCCACCGCGCGCTACGAGCTGTACGGCGACAGCCTCGGCCCCTCGGGCTCGGCCGGGGCGACCTACCTCGGCATGGAGCAGGCCAACGCCGACGCGATCGTTCGCGGACTGACCGGTGGGCGGCGACGGTGCGACATCGCGGGGATCCCGTGAGCCGGCAGGACCGGGGCGATGCCCCCCTCGCCCTGGCCGAAGGGCTTGCCGCCGGCTACGGCGGCACGCTCGTGATCTCCGGCGTGCGCTTCGCGGTGGGGCGCGGCGAGCGCGTCGGGGTGCTGGGACCCAACGGCGGCGGCAAGACCACCCTCTTCCGCGTGCTGCTCGGCGAGCTCGGCGCGAGCGCGGGACGGGTGCAGACGGCGGTCGCCGTGGCCTCGTTGCCGCAGACCGAGCGCTCGCGCCTGGACTTCCCGGTCAGCGCGCTGGACGTCGCACTCATGGGGACGCTTGCGCTCCTGCCGTGGTGGCGGCGGCCGGGACGCCAGGAGCGCCGGCGTGCGCACGAGGCGCTGGACGCCGTCGGCCTGGACGAGGAGGCGCGCGCGCCGTTCGGCGAGCTCTCGGGGGGTCAGCGCCAGCGTGTGCTCATCGCCCGCGCGCTCGTGCAGGACGCCGAGCTGCTGCTCCTCGACGAGCCCTTCTCAGGCCTCGACGCCGCGAGCGCCGAGCGCCTGGAGGGCCTGCTCGCGTGCCTCGCCGACGAGCGCCGCGGGATGATGATCGCCACCCACGACCTCGAACAGGCGCGCGGCTGGGACCGCGTGCTCTGCCTCAACCGCGCCCAGGTCGCCTTCGGACCACCCGCCGAGGTCCTCACCCGCCCGACGATCGAGCGGACCTACGGGGCGGAGCTCGTCGAGGTAGCACCGGAGAGTGGCGCGACCGCCCTGGCCATCCTCCCGCCCCACCACCACCCCCGCGACCACCACCACGACCACGACCACGACGCACCGTGATCGGCTTCCTGCTCGATCCCTGGGGCGATCCCATCCTGGTCCGTGCCTTTGCCGAGGTCGCGCTGCTCGCCGTGGCCGGTGGGGTGCTTGGCTCGTGGATCGTGGTCTACGGCCTCTCCTACGGCGCGGAGTCGCTCGCCCACGGCCTGCTGCCCGGCCTGGTGCTCGCCGCGCTGATCGGGGCCCCGCTGCTGCTCGGGGCTGCAGCGGGGTTGGTGGCCGCGACCGCCGGCGTGGCCCTCGCGGCGCGCGCTCCCGGGGTGAGCCGCGACACCGGCGTCGCGGTCGCCGTCACCTCGCTCTTCGGGCTCGGCGTGCTCCTCGCCCTCTCCGCCTCCTCCCCACCCGGCCTGCGCGAGCTGCTGTTCGGCGACGTCCTCGGCCTCACCACGGGCGACCTGATGCTGGCCGGTGGCCTCGTCGCCGCGCTCACGGGCGCGCTGGCGCTGCTGCACCCTCGCCTGCTCGCAGTCGGCTTCGATCGCAGCGCCGCCTCTGCGCTCGGCGTCTCACCGCTGCTCGCCGACGGAGCGCTCCTCGTGGCGCTTTCGCTCGCGATCCTCGTGTGCGTCCAGGGACTCGGGAACCTGCTCGCCGTAGCGCTTCTCGTCGGCCCGGCGGCCGGCGCGCGCCTGCTGGCCTCGCGGATGGCGACCATGATCGCGCTGGCCGTCGGGCTCGGCGTCGCCGGCGGAGTGGCCGGCCTGTACCTCAGCTTCCACCTGGACACCGCGGCCGGCGCGTCGATCGCCGGAGCCGTCGTCGTGGTGTACGCCGCCGCGGCGGCCGTCTCTACCGTTAAGCACCATGAGCGGACGGCGACGCGTGGACTGGAGTGAGCACGCACTCGCCCGTCTGCAGGAGGCCGGCTACCGGCGCGGCGGGGCGCGCATGGCGGTCGTCGAGCTGCTCGACCGGCAGGACTGCGCGCTGAGCGCGCTCGAGATCGAGGACCGCCTGCGGGACGAGCGCCGTGCCGTCGGTCGCGCGAGCATCTACCGCACGCTGGAGCAGCTGGCCGAGCTGCGCCTCGTCCAGCGCCTCGAGGTCGGCCAGGGCACCGCCCGCTACGAGCCCGTTCAGCCCGGCGGCGACCATCACCACCACATGGTGTGCGACCGCTGCGGCACGGTCGTCCCCTTCGAGGACTCGGGCCTGGAGCAGTCGATCGAGCGCCTCTCGGCGCGGGTGAAGTTCGACGTCGCCGAGCACGACGTCGTCCTTCACGGCGCGTGCGAGGCGTGCCGCTAGGAGCTCAGCCGCCCGCGAGGCTCGGAGGCAGACCCTGGCTGCGTGGCGGAGGGTCGTCGAGCAGGAGCTGGGGCACGGTAACCGGACGCAGGCCCTTGGCGCGCAGCCCGCGGATGATGCTGGGGAGCGCGGCGACGGTCTGCGAGCGATCGCCGCCGCCGCCGTGCATGAGGATGATCGATCCCGGCCGCGCCCTGTCGACCGCGGTCCGGGCGATCGCGTCGACGCCCGGCCGGGTGTAGTCGTCGGTGTCGACGTCCCACAGCACCATCAGCATCCGCCTGCGCTTCAGGAGCGACAGCGAGGTGCGGTCGTAGGAGCCGAAGGGCGGGCGGTAGAGGCGCTCGGGCGGAACCCCATGCGCCCCGACGAGGACCTCCTGGTCTTCGACCTGACGCTGCTGCGCGCGCCCGGAGAGCGCACCCATCGTCGGGTGGGTCTGCGTGTGGTTGCCGACGACGTTGCCTGCGCGGACCACGGCGGTCAGTGCCGCCCCGAAGTCCTGCGCCTCCTCGCCCACCGCGAAGAACGTCGCGCGCACGCGCTGCCGGCGCAGCACTGCGAGCACCCGGGTGGTGAACGGGCCCGGGCCATCGTCGAAGGTCATTGCGACCTCGGGCTTGTTGGGGCTTCCGCGCGAGATGAAGGACGTGTAGGAGAGCACGTGGTCGATGGCCGTCTGCTCGCGCAAGCGCACGCGATCGCGCGTCGTCGCCGGGTGGCCGCCGGAGCCCACCCGCACGACGGGCCGGTCGCCGGCCGGCGCCGGTGCGCGGCCGCCGCCGGCGGTGGTGACCAGAACGGCGACCAGCACGAGCGTGGCCAGGACCACGACGGCGACCCCGCGCCGGCGGCGAACCGCACGGCGACGCTCGGCAAGCGACGACCCCGGAGTCATCGCCGGATCCTAGACCTGCCCCTCGACGGTTCCCTGCCGCTCGACGGGTCCGGCCGAACCTAGTCCGCCGCGCCGTCGCTCAAGCTCGCCAGCGCGTCGCCGCGGGTCGGGAAGATCGCGAAGGTCGAGTCGGTCCGGGTGACCTCGAACATCCGCAGGACCGTCGGGTTCGCTGTGGCGATCGCCAGCCGCCCGTCGCGACGGGTCAGGCGGCGCAACCCGTTGAGCAGCGTGGCCAGCCCGTTGGAGCCGATGAACACGACCTCGCTGAGGTCGACGACCACGCGGGTCTTGCCACCGTCGATCGCCGCCAGCAGCGGGCCGCTGAACGCCGACGCCGCGCTGAGGTCGAGCTCGCCGCGCACGGCGATGACGTGCGTGCGCTCGTCGACCGATTCCTCGGTGACGTCGAAGGTCGGCGGCAAGCCGAAGTCGCCGGTCACGCCGTCGGCGAGCATATACGCGCTCACTGCCCCGTCCGGAGGCGATTTACCCCTGCTTCACGTAGTCCTCGACAATCTCTTGACCCGCAGTACCCTGCTCACAACCCATGGCTTACGCTGAAGAGACCCCTAGCCTGCGCCCGCGCCAGGCGCAGCAGTCGGTGGCCCTTGCTCGCGAATGGCGCAAGCTCGGTCGGGCGGCGACGATCGTCGCGGTGCTCACGAGCCCGGCGCTGTTCCTCGCGCTGTACCACTCCAGCGGCTGGAGCCTGGTCGCGTCGCTGCTCGGCACGCTGGTGGGCGTGGTCGCCTTCCGCGGGCTGATCGACGTCCTCGCCCACAAGGTCATCCCCGCCTTCAGCATCTACGGCGCCGAGAAGGAGCTGCAGGACGAGGACGTGGTCCAGCGCCGGCGCCTGTGGTACTGGCGCCGCCGCTACCGGCTGCTCGTGTGGATCGTCTCCCTCGGGCTCATCGCGATGTTCGCGATCATGCTCGTCACCGGCGACAGCTTCAGCGGCTCGCTGGGGCAGATCGGCGGAGTGGTGAGCGCCTTCGCCCCGCTGGCCGCCGGCTACATGCCGATCCTGGTGCTGCTCTTCCTGATCAACTTCCTGATCCTCTTCGGGCCGCTGGTCTTCCTGGGCATCCAGCAGATCAAGGGCTATGAGCCCGGGGACGCCGACTGGGGAGTCAAGCTCGACGACGTCCGAGGCCAAGCGGAGGCCAAGGAGGAGATCACGCGCGTCGTCGCCCTCTGGCAGTCGGGCGAGGAGTTCGAGAAGGCGGGCGGCAAGCGCGAGCGCGGCGTCCTGTTCAACGGCCCTCCGGGCACCGGCAAGACGATGCTCTCCAAGGCCATCGCCACGAGCTTCAACTGCCCGTTCGTCTCCATTCCCGGCTCGGGGTTCGCCCAGACGTTCATCGGGATGGATGCGGTGATCGTCCGCTTCCTCGCCCGCAAGGCCAAGAAGCTCGCGGCGAAGTGGGGCGGCCAGTGCATCATCTTCATCGACGAGATCGACGCCGTCGGGATGCGGCGCCAGAGCCTCGGGCCGGGCCTCGGGGGAGGCATGGGAGGCTTCGCGGGTCAGCGCCCGGAGTCGATCCACGACTACCTCTTCTACGGCCCGCAGGGCGCCCTCACGCCCGATGGCGACCTGATCCTCGAGTCACGCGCGTGGCGCGAGCGTGTGTTCGCCCAGCGCGCCGGCGCCCAGGCGGGCTCCCCCTTCCCGCCCGCCGTCCAGAAGATCGGCAATGCGGTCCAGGGCTTCATGATGCCCGGCGGCATGGGCATGGGCGGCGGACTCGCCCTCAACCAGCTGCTGGTGGTCATGGACGGCATCGACGACCCGCCGTGGACCAAGCGCGTGCTGACCAGCCGGCTCAACACCCTGCTTGACGCCGTGTACCTGGTCCCGCGCAAGATCGGCAAGCGCTCGCTACGCCTGAAGCCGCCCAAGCCGCGCAAGGAGGAGATCTACTTCATCGGGGCGTGCAACGTGCCGATCGAGATGCTCGACCCCGCGCTCACCCGCCCGGGCCGGATGGGCCGCCACGTGTGGTTCCGCACCCCCACCAAGCACGACCGCAAGGACATCTTCGACCTCTACATCCAGAAGGTCGACCACGAGCCCGACCTCGACAGCGACCGCCGGCGCGACGAGGTGGCGCGCATCACCCACGGCTACTCCCCGGCGATGATCGAGCAGGTGTGCTCGATGGCGCTCACCTATGCACACTCCGAGGGCCGGCCGGTCTTCGGCTGGCACGACCTCGTCGAGGCGATGACCACGGTCGAGTCGGGCACCGCGGTCGGCATCGAGTACGTGGCCGAGGAGACCCGGGCGGTGGCCATCCACGAGGCCGGCCACGCCGTCGCCTCCCACGTCTACTCCGAGGACGTCCTCTCCACCCGCCTGTCGCTACGCATGCGCGGCGGCTCGCTGGGCCACCACGCGGCGATCGAGAAGGAAGAGCGCTTCTCCAAGTGGCGCTCTGAGCAGGAGGCCAACCTGATCTGGACGCTCGGGGCGATGGCCGCCGAGCAGGTGTTCTACCGCCAGACCTCGAGCGGGGTGGGCGGCGACCTGGCGTCGGCGACGCAGCTCGCCGCGCTGATGGTCGGCATGTGGGGCATGGGGCCTGTGGAGCCCGACCTCGAGGGCCGCTTCTCCGACGCGGAGGCCGAGGACGAGGAGCGCGAGAAGCTGATGGCGCGCTTCGAGCGGCTGGGCTCGCGTCTGATGAACCGTGCCCGCGGCGCGTCGGCGATGGATGCCGACCCGATCTCCTCCGTGCTCGGCGATCCGGGCAAGCGAAGGGCCATCGCCCAGCTCCTCGGCCAGGCCTACGTGACCGCTTACAACCTCGTGCGCAACAACCGCGAGCAGGTCCAGCGCATCGCCGACGAGCTGATCGAGCGCCGCGAGATGCATGGCGACGAGGTCGTCACCCTGCTCGACTCGGTGGGCTTGCGCAAGCCCGAGCTGGACCTGCTCGAGCCCGCGACCTGGCCGAAGTTGTGAGTGGCGAGCGGCTGCTCCCCGACCCGCTCGACGAGGCGCGCGATGCGCTCGAGGAGGCACCGCCCGCGCCGCCCTGGGACCAGGCGCCCCCATCCGAGGAGCCCCAGCCGGCCTTCCTCGCGCCCCAGGAGCCCGGCCAGCAGGCCGGCAGCGAGGACCCACCGGACGAGCCCACCCCTTACGCACCGCGCTTCCAGCTTCTCCTCGGCGCGCTGCTGGGCATCGCGGCCGTGGCGATCGTCGCGGCGCTGCTCATCGGCACCGGTCCCTCGTCAGGCCCGGACCGCAACTGGTCGACCTGGAAGCCCGACACCGACAAGGCCGGCGACGCCGCGCAGGAGATCGGAAATCACGTGGCCCCGTCCTACCGCCTGGACAGCGGCGCCCAGCTCGTAGGGGTCAAGGGCGGCAAGCTGGAGGTCGCCGACCTGCCCGTCCGCCTCGCGCTCGCCGAGCAGGGCAACGTCTCGGTGCTCAACGGCGATGGAGTCCTCTACACGCTGTGCGGCCTCGGCCCCAAGTGCTCGATCCTCAGCGGCAAGCCCTCGGCGGAGCGCCACCTGCTCCTGCGCCGCGAGGCGCTCGAGCTCGCGCTCTACACCTTCCGTTACGTTCCCAAGACCGACTACGTCGTCGCCCTCCTGCCGCCGCGCAAGGGCACCGCTGCCACCCAGGCGATGTTCTTCCGCAAGGACGACCTCGGGACCCAGCTCGACCGGCCGCTGCAGTCGACGCTCGCCTCTCCCCCGCCGCGCAGCAACTCGCTCGGCCCCGGCGACATCTCGACCCTCCAGGCCCTCACGGGCAAGCGCCTGTTCCAGTTCAAGTTCGAGCAGGGCCAGGACGCGAGCGTGTTCCTGGTGCTCAGCCCGTTCGCGGTGGGCTAGGGTCTCCCCCGGGCACGCGGCGCTCCCAACCCGCGCAGCGCGCGACCGGCAGGCGCGGGTACTTGGGGTAGCTCGGATCCACGCGTGAGCGCTCGCAGAGCGAGAAGCTCGAGCCGCGTGTGTTGCGGATGACCCGCTGGTGGCGGCAGAGATCACAGAGGCCGGCTTCCGCCATGCGGCGCAGGTTACGCGGCGCAAACGCCGTTGCACCGTCAACTACCCTCAACCGGGCATGAGGACCTTCAACCGGCTGCTCGGCTTCCTGCGCCCCTACCGCAGGGCGGTTGCCTGGTCCTTCGTGCTCGCGGCGTTCGCCATCGGCGGCACGGTGCTCATCCCCTACCTCACCGGCCGGGCGATCGACGAGATCCGCCGCGGGGACGAGAGCGGGCTGACCACACTGGGGCTGATCATCGTGGGCGTCGGGGCCCTGCGCCTGGTGCTCACCGTGGGCCGGCGCCTCGTCGCCGGCCGCGTTTCGCTGAGCGTCGAGTACGACCTGCGCAACCGTCTCTACGCCCACCTGCAGGGGCTCGAGCTCGGCTTCTTCGACCGCCAGCAGACCGGCCAGCTCATGTCGCGCGCGACCGTCGACCTGCAGGCCGTGCGCTTCTTCCTCGGCTACGGGCTGATCTTCATCGGCCAGTCGGCCCTGACCATCCTGCTCGCCGCGGTGGCGATGGCCATCCTGGATCCGGCGCTGGCCGCGGTCGCGCTCGCGCCGGTGCCGTTCGTCGTGCTCGTCGCGCGCCAGTACGGACGGCTTTCGCGCCCGGCCCTGCAGGAGGTCCAGCAGCGGATCGCCGAGCTGACCGCCGAGGCCGAGGAGAACGTCTCGGGGGTGCGGGTGGTCAAGGCGTTCGCGCGTGAGGAGCGCCAGCTTCGCCGCTTCCGCCACACCGTGAAGCGGGTCTTCGACCAGTCGCTGTACTCGACGCGCATCCGCGCCTTCTACACGCCGTTCATCGGGTTCCTTCCCAACCTCGGCCTCGCGGCGATCCTCTTCTTCGGAGGCCGGCAGGTGATCGACGGCACGCTCTCGCTCGGCGACTTCACCGCCTTCTACACCTATCTGCTGATGCTCATCTCCCCGATGCGCACGCTGGGCTTCATGCTCGGCGCCGCGCAACGGGCGACTGCCTCGGGCGCGCGCATCTTCGAGCTCCTCGACCGCGAGCCGCGGATCGTCTCCCCGCCGGGGGCTCCCCCGCTGCCCGCGGGCGACGGACGCGTGGGCTTCGAAGGCGTGACCCTGACCTTCGAGGGCGCGCGCACCCCCGCCCTGCGCGGCGTCGACCTCGAGATCGACGGCGGGACCACGGTCGCGCTGGTCGGAGCGACGGGCTCTGGCAAGACGACCCTGACGTCGCTCATCCCCCGGCTCTATGACCCGCAGGAGGGGACCGTCCGCCTCGACGGCGCCGACCTGCGCGAGGTCGAGCTCTCCTCGCTGCGCTCCCAGATCGCCTTGGTGACCGACGATCCCTTCCTGTTCTCCGCACCCGTGCACGAGAACATCGCCTACGCACGTCCCGACGCCACCCGCGAGGAGGTCGTCCAGGCGGCCCGGCAGGCGCAGGCCGCCGACTTCATCGAGGAGCTGCCCGAAGGCTACGACACCCTGATCGGCGAGCGCGGGCTCACGCTCTCCGGGGGCCAGCGCCAACGCCTGGCGATCGCCCGCGCGCTGCTCGCCGACCCGCGCGTGCTGATCCTCGACGACGCCACCTCCTCGGTCGACGCCTCCACCGAGCGCGAGATCAAGGACGCCCTGGGCGAGGTCATGGCCGGGCGGACCACGTTCATCATTGCCCACCGCCTCTCGACGATCGCCCTGGCCGACGAGATCGTCGTGCTCGAGCGCGGGCGTGTGCTCGCGCGCGGCTCGCACGAGGAGCTGGTCGACCGCTCGCCGCTCTACGCCGAGATCGTCGAGAAGGGCCTGCCCGACCAGGTGTTCCTGACCGAGAACCCGCGCGAGCGCGAGGTGGCGGGGCTGTGAGACCCAAGCGACGTCGGTTCCCGTCGGCCGGTCCCGGCAGCGAACGAGGGCGACGACGGTGAGCGCGCCCACGCCGGCCCCCCCGCTGTCGGGCATCCGGGAGCGCCTGCGCGCCACCTCCGGGCGCGGGCGCAAGCTTCGCGGCCTGCTCGAGCTGCTGCGCCCCTACCGGCTGCGAGTGGCCGGCATGTTCGTCGCGCTGATCCTCGCCACCGCGGCGACGCTCGCGCCGCCGCCCCTGGCCAAGCTCGCGATCGACAACGGGATCGTGCCGGGCGATGTCGCAACGCTCAACCTCTGCGTGCTGGCGTTCCTGGCCTCGGCGCTGGTCTACTGGGGCGCGAGCTACCTGCAGACCTACCTCGTGGGCTGGGTCGGCCAGCGGGCGCTCCAGGACCTGCGGCTGCGCATCTTCGAGCACCTGCAGGGGCAGTCCATCGGCTTCTACTCGCGCAAGCGCGCCGGTGTGCTCATCTCGCGCGTCACCAACGACGTGCAGGCCCTCGACCAGCTGGTGACCGACGGTGTGGTGACCCTCTTTCAGTCGACCCTCACCCTGATCGGTACGGCGGCGATCCTGCTGATCCTCGACGTGCGGCTCGCGCTGCTGACCTTCCTGGTGCTGCCGCTGCTCTTCGTGGGAAGCCTCGCTTTCCGGGTCGCCTCGGCCAACGCCTACTCGCTCACCCGCGAGAAGATCGCGTGGATCACGGCCTACCTGCAGGAGACGCTCTCGGGGATCCGCGTGGTGCGCGCCTTCGGTCAGGAGCGCCGCCACGTCGAGCGCTTCGCGGAGCTCAACGACGAGAACCGCGAGGCGAACCTCACGACGGTCTACCTGAACGCCGCCTACTTCCCCGCGGTCGAGCTGCTCTCCGCCGTGGCCACCGCGGGCATCGTCCTCTTCGGCGGCTACCAGGCGGTCCAGGGCGACGTGACCGTCGGCGTGCTGGTCGCCTTCGTGGCGGCGCTCAACAACTTCTTTGACCCGATCCAGCAGCTCTCCCAGCTCTACACGACCTATCAGGCGGGGATGGCGGCGCTGGACAAGATCTTCGACCTGCTCGACGAGGAGCCCGAGCTCGTCGACGCGCCGGGAGCCCGCGAGCTCGATCGCGTGCGCGGCGAGATCGCGTTCGACCGCGTGTCCTTCCGCTACGGCGAGGACGCCTGGGCCCTGCGCGACGTCGACCTGACGATCCCGCCCGGCCAGACCGTCGCGCTGGTCGGTGCCACCGGGGCGGGCAAGTCGACGCTGGCGAAGCTCGTCGCGCGCTTCTATGACCCGACCGATGGGCGGGTGCTCGTCGACGGCTTCGACGTCCGCGACGTCAAGGCGCGCTCCCTGCGCTCCCAGCTGGGGATCGTGCCCCAGGAGGCCTTCCTGTTCTCGGGCACGGTGTTCGAGAACATCGCCTTCGGCCGCCCGGATGCCACCGAGGACGACGTGCGCGAGGCCGCCCGAGCGGTCGGCGCGGAGGAGTTCATCTCCGAGCTGGCCGAGGGCTATGAGACCGAGGTGGGCGAGCGCGGGGTGCAGCTGTCGGCCGGCCAGCGTCAGCTGGTGGCGTTCGCGCGCGCTCTGGTCGCCGACCCGCGGATCCTGGTCCTCGACGAGGCGACCTCCAACGTCGACATCCACACGGAATCACGCATCGAGCAGGGCCTGCGGCGGCTGCTGGCCGGACGTACGGCGATCGTCATCGCCCACCGGCTCTCGACCATCCGCCGCGCCGGGCTCATCGTCGTGCTCGACCACGGGCAGATCGTCGAGCAGGGAACCCACGACGAGCTGATGGCCGCCGACGGCAGCTACCGGCGCCTGTACCGCGACTGGGTGGAGCAGGCGGCATAAGCAGGTGCGCAGGGAAGGCAGTCGCGCTAGGCTCGGCGGTGCCGTGTCCGCTGATCCAGCCCCCGTCGACCTCAACCAAGTCCTAGTAGCGGACCGCGAGCAGTGGCTGGACGGGCCGCCGCACGAGCTCTTCGGGCGCCTGCGCTCGGAGTGTCCGGTGCACTGGAGCGCCCGGATCAGCGAGTACCCCGAGGAGGCCGGCTTCTGGTCGGTCGCACGGGCCGACGACATCCACGCCGTCAGCCGCGACTGGGAGACCTACTCCTCCGAGCGCGGGGGCATCACCGCGCTGACCAACGCGATCATGCCGCTCGAGCTCATCCAGGCGATGTTCATCGGGATGGACCCGCCCAAGCACGATCGGCTCAAGGGGCTCTTCCAGCGCGGCTTCACGCCGAAGCGAATCGCCGAGCACGAGGACGAGATCCGCGCCATCACCACCCGCGTGCTCGACGGGATCGAGGGCCGCGAGGAGTGCGATCTGGTGACCGACGTCGCCCAGCCGGTCGTCTCGCGGGTGATCGGCAGCTTCATGGGCATACCGCCGCAGGACGACGAGATCTGGGCGCGGCTCATGAACTCGACGCTCGGCGCGAGCGACCCCGACCTCAACCCCGAGGGCGTGGACGCCGTCATGCAGCGCGACGTCCCCGAGATCTTCGAGCGCTGCCGGCAGCTGATCGCCGAGCGCCGCGAGCGGCCCACCGAGGACCTCACGAGCGTGCTCGTCCACGCCGAGCTCGACGGCGAGCAGCTGGAGGAGCACGAGATCGTCATGGGCTTCTTCCTGCTGGTCGCCGCGGGCAACGACAGCACCAAGGCGACCTACTGCAGCGGAATGCGCGCGCTGATGGAGAACCCCGACCAGCGCGCGCTGCTGCTCGACGACCCCTCGCTGGTTCCCGGCGCGGTCGAGGAGTCGCTGCGGATGTTCCCCGCGTTCGCGCACTTCCGGCGCACGGCCACGCGCGACACCGAGCTCGCCGGCCAGCCGATCCGCGAGGGCGAGAAGGTTGTCATGTGGTACGTGTCCTCAAACCGCGACGAGTCCCGGCACAAGGACCCCGAGCGCTTCGACGTCACCCGTGACGAGGAGCACCAGGCGTTCGGCGCGGGCGGCCGCCACTTCTGCCTGGGAACGGCGCTGGCCCGCCTCGAGCTGCGGATCCTCTTCGAGGAGACGCTAAAGCGCTTCCCGGCGATGGAGCCGGCCGGGCGGCCTCAGTACGTCGAGTCGCCGTTCGTCAACCAGCTCAAAACGCTGCCGGTCCGGCTGGCCGGCGCCCGCCCGTAGCGAAATAGACCGGGCTCAGCATGCCCGAGTGCAGCGGCGGGCAAAGCGCGTCTTGGCCGCGTTCCTCTTCCCAGCGACCGATCCAGCGCCCCACCCAGCCCGCCGCCGCAGCGCACGAGAGCAACCAGACACCGTCGACGAGCGACGCGGCCTCGATCAGGTGGTTGGGGATCTCGTCCAGCGCCTTGCCCATCACCGCCAGCTCAAAGCCCATCCCGGCCGCGATGAAGGGCAGCATCCCGAAGCCCAGGCACGCCGCGGCCACGGCAGCACGCGCGGCCGTCCGCCGCGGCGGTTCGGGCCGGATCTCGGGCGGTGGCGCGGGAGCCCTGTCGAGCAGCACGCGGTAGAGCATCCCCCGCGGGGTCCGCCGGCCGAGCAGCAACGCGCCCGCGGTCGCTAGCGGCGGGAGGAACAGCGCGAACCCCGTGGCTATGAACTCGAGCGGCGAGAGGTGGCCGAGCGAGCCCAGCACGACTGCCGCGACGACGCACACCACCCCCGTCGCGACCCAGGCGAAGGCGACCGCCCGAAGCTCGCGGTCGGCACGGACCAGCGGCCGGCGTCGCAGCCGAGCCTCACGGCGCGCCCGAGCCCGCGCGCTACGAGGCGCGGGCTGCACGATCCCGACGCCGGCGAGCGGCACGTTCGGGTCCTGCTGATCCATGCCCGAAAGAGTAGGCCACCCGACGCTGGCCCGGCCCCTGATTCCGTTCCGCGGGCGCGATCTATACTGCGCCGCGCAGGACCGGAACGCCTGCGCACTGGGGAATGGTGTAAAGGCAGCACGCGACGCTCTGGACGTCGAAGTTGGGGTTCGAATCCCTGTTCCCCAGTACCCCGCCGGCGCCATAGGGGCCCAACGTCAATCTCGGCGCGAAGGAACTGGCGGACCGACGGTCTTCGCCGCCCCCCGCAGGCCTCTTCCCCTCTCTCGCCCGACGCCGTAGACGGCAGAGCCCCGCGGGCGAACAGGGGCCCGCTACCGCGCCGAGGGACTCCCACGGGTGCCGGCCGGGCTGGGCGCGCTCGCCTGACCGCGGCGGATCGCGGCCCACTGACCCAGGTGCTCGAGGGTCGCCTGCAGCCGTCTCTGCGCCCAGCGCCGCCCACCCAGCGCCCACAGGGCGCGGTCGGCGGGGCTCGCCCGGACGGGGACCAGGCCGAGCCGCACGCGCGTACCTTCTTCCGCCGGCTCCAGTCGCCACTCCACCGCCGCGCGCGTCGCCCGGCCGGCGTGGGCCTGGCCGGCGAGGCGCACGGGCGACTCGATGACGTCCACCCGCGTGCGCGCCACCCGCCTCACGCCGAGCGGACCGCGCAGGCGCACGACTGCGCCGCGGGCCGGCCCGGTGGGCGGCTCCAGCGCGAGTACCTCGACCCAATCGCCGGCGAGCCGCCAATGCTGGGCGAGATCGGCCAGCAGCCCGAAGACCGCGTCAGGGGTCGCCTCGACGACTCTCTCCGCGCTCGCCTCCACGGTGCGCCGGGGCCGCGGCTCAGCTCGGGTACACGAAGCGGTGGCGCAGCAGCCGGGTGACCGTTGCGAACCGGTAGCCGCGGTCACGTAGCGTGTCGATCACCCTCGGGAGCGCCGCGACCGTCTGGTTGCGGAGTCCGCCCCCGTCGTGCATCAGGACGATCGAGCCGGGCCGTACCGCTCCTACGATGCGCCGGTAGATCGCCTCTGTGCCGGGCCGCGCCCAGTCCTCGGGGTCGACGTCCCAGGTGATGGTCATCATCCCGGCCGCCCGCGCGCGGCCGATGAGGTCGCGGTTGACGGCGCCGTAGGGCGGCCGGAACAGGCACGGGGTGAAGTCGGCGGCTCGCTTGATGCGGCGGTTGGTCAGCCGCATCTGGGCGCTCGCCCGGTCTCCGCCCCCGGCGTAGATGGCGTGGTTGAACGAGTGGTCGCCGATCTCGAAGCCCAGGCGCAGGGCGCGGCTCAGCAGCCGCTCGCGGCCCGGGATCTGGTTGCCGAGCACGAAGAACGTCCCCTTCGCCTTCTTGCGCTTGAGGATGCTGAGGACGTCGTTGGTGTAGCCGCTGGGCCCATCGTCGAAGGTGAGGGCGACGACCTTGCGCGCGCGCGAGCCGTTGGAGCGGAAGGGGTTGCCGCCGCGCTTGCATCCGCTCGGGGTCGCGGCGGCGGCCGCGCTCGCCAGTGGGGGCGCCGCCTGCACGGTGCCGGGCGCGGCAGCCGGCGGCGGCGGAGCGGCGTCGAACACGCCGCCGTCGGCACGCGCCGCCACGGGGGCCGGCAGGAGCGTCGCCGCAAAGGCAACGAGGAGCGCGCGAGACCACCGAGTCATGGGGCGCGAAGCTATCCGACGGAGCGGTCGGACGCGCCCGCGCCGGCGCCCACCTCGCTCAGGTCCGAGTCGGCGTCGATCAGGCGGTTGCGGAAGCCTGACATGTCCACGTGCTCGGAAAGCAGCCGGCGCGCATCGTCGAGGTCCTCCGAGCGTCCCACGGACAGGCACCCGCAGACCCGCCCGTCCTTCAGGTACCAGACCGAGAAGGCGCCCTCGTCGAGTGAGCCGCGCACGATCTCCTCGTCCCAGTCGCGTGCAGGACCGATGTACTCCATCGAGGACCAGTCCGCCAGGTCGGAGAAGAAGTAGGGCACGTCGCGGTGGGGCTGGTCGCCGCCCAGCATGTTCAGCGCCGCCGTCTTTCCCTGCGTGAAGGCGACGTCCCAGTGCTCGACGCGCAGGCGCTCGCCGTGGATCACGCTGTCGTACTCACAGATGTCGCCGGCAGCGTAGATCCCCGGGGCCGAGGTCTCCAGGCGCGAGGAGCACGCGACACCTCCCGTAGCGCCGAGCTTGAGCCCCGCACCACGCGCGAGCGTGACGTCGGGCACCGCGCCCGTCCCCATGACCACGGCGTCGGCGGCCAGGGTCAGCCCGCTCTCGCACACGACCTCGGCCACCCGGCCGTCCTTGCCGCGGAAGCACTCGAGGTCCTCCCCCCCGTGGACCTCCACGCCGTGCTCGCGCAGGCACTCCTGGAACCAGCGCCCGGCCGTGGCGCCGAAGTGGCGCTCCAGGGTCACCTTCTCCTGCATCACCAGCGAGCAACGGCGGCCACGCAGGGCGAGCGAAGCCGCGACCTCGGTCGCGATGTAGGAACCGCCGATCAGCACCACGTGCTCGGCGCGGTCGGCGTCCGCGCGGATCGTGTCGCTGTTGGCCACCGTGCGCAGGTAGTGGATGCCCTCGAGCTGGCAGCCCTCGACGTTCAGGCGCCGCACGTTCGCACCGGTGGCCAGCAGCGCCCTGTCGAAGCGGATCTCCTCCTTGCTCGACAGCCGGACCGTGCGGTCCGCGGGATCGAGCTTCATCGCGCTGGTGCGCGTCCGCAGCTCGACGCCCTGCTCCTCCCACCACTGCGCCGGGCGGAACCACGTGTCCTCGCGCGACTCCGAGCCCTGCAGGTAGCCCTTCGAGCACGGCGGCCGGTTGTAGGGCGGGTCGGGCTCGCGACCGACGAGCAGGATCGTTCCCTGCGCGCCGGACTCGCGCAGCCAGCGCGCGCAGTTCGCGGCAGCCAGACCGCCGCCGACCAGCAGGTGGTCGACCGAGCGCGCGGCCACTGGCTAGCCGTGGACGGCGCCGTCGCCGATGAACTTCGCGGTGATGTC
>JBBQNQ010000014.1:0-50096 GCA_038330095.1 Solirubrobacterales bacterium | reverse complement strand
GACGGGTCAGGGGCAAGGAGGCCCCCCACCCGCTCCACGCGGCCGCGACGGTGTAGGTTCGCCGTCGTGTGCCGCATGGTCGCCTACCTTGGCGAGCGCGTACTGCTCGACGAGGTTCTCTTCCTGCCCGACAGCTCGCTGGTCGAGCAGGCCGTCCATCCGCAGATGCTCTCGGCGATGAACCTCGCCGGCTTCGGGGTCGTCGCCTGGGACGGCGCCTCGGTCGATCCCGAGCTGCCCTTCGCCTACCGCACCGCGGGCCTGCCGGCCTACGACCGTAACCTGCGCGCACTGTCGCGCAAGGCGCGCGCCACGGCGCTGATCGCCCACGTGCGCGGGGTGCTGCTCTCAGAGCGCGAGGTGGTGAACGAGCAGAACGTGCACCCGTTCCGCTACGAGGGGGGCGCAGATCGCCCTGGCGATGAACGGGGACCTCGACCGCTTCGCCCAGATGCGCGCCGACGTGGCGGCGCTGGTGCGCCCGGAGATCGCTCGCCACGTCGAGGGCACGACCGACAGCGAGTGGCTGTATGCGCTGATCCTGTCCCAGCTCGACGAGCCCTTCGGGCCGGCCGACCCCGAGGAGCTCGCGGCCGCAGTGGAGCACGCCCTGCACCTGGTCCGGGAGCTGCGCGAGCGTCGCGGCTTCACCCGCCAGTCCGCGGTCAACCTCGTGCTCTCGGACGGGCGCTCCCTCGTCGCCACGCGCTTTGCCTTCGACTACGGCTGGTATCACGAGGGCTGGACCTTTGCGGGCGGCGAGCGACGCTACGACTACACGACGCTGTGGTACGCAGCCGGGGGCGGGTACGGGCGACACGATGGCGAGTGGGGGGTCGCCGGCGGCGACGTGCCCACCTCGCTGATGGTTGCCTCCGAGCCCCTCACACGCGACCGCTCGGAATGGCTGGAGGCGCCCGAGTACTGCCTGCTGGTCGCCGCCCCGGACGGCGACCGGCTGTCGGTCGAGATGCGCGAGCTGGACGCATGAGCGACTGGGATCCGCTCGCCGCCGCGCGCCGGGCGCTCGCCGCGCAGCCGATGCTCGAGGGGCTTGGAGAGCCCGAGCTCGAGCGGCTCGCGGCGATCGCCGAGCCCTTCTCGCTGGCCCCCGGCGCGATGCTCTTCCGCGAGGGCGACCCCGGAGAACACGTCTTCGTCACCGGGAACGGGCGCCTGGAGGCGGTGATGCGGCTGCCCGGAGGCGCCGAGCTCGAGGCGCTGCCGATCGGCCCGGGCGAGCTCGTGGGGGAGATGGCCGCGATCGCCCGGCTGCCGCGGCGGTGGTCGGTGCGGGCGGTCGAGCCGGTCACCGGGTGGGCGCTGGCCGCGCGCGTGGTCGGCGCGGTGCTCGGCGGCGCCCACGCCGCCCAGGTCGGCGAGCGTCTCGGCCGGCTCGCCGTGGCACGCCTGCGCGCGCAGGACGCCCGGCTGGCCGCCCAGCTCGAGAAGGACGAGCGGATCGCCTCGCCCGCCCGCCCGTCCTCGCTCGACCTTGCGGGGCCGGTGCTCGCAGTGCAGGCCGAGGAGGGGGAGATCGCGTACCTGTCGACGATCCTCTTCTTCAGCGCCTTCGACCGCGAGGAGCTCGCCGAGCTCGTCGATGGGCTGCGGCGGCTGCACGCCCCGCGCGGAGCGACGCTGATCGCCCCGGGCGACCGGCCGCCGCTGCTGGCGATCCTGCGGGGGGCGGTCGAGACGACCGTGCGCCGGGGAGGCGCCGCGGCCCGCGCGCGGCTCGCCGGCCCCGGCCGCTTCGTCGGGCACCTCGGCGCGCTGGACGACGAGCCGAGCCCCGTGACCTGCCGGGCGCGGGAGCGGACGGTGCTGCTGGAGATCCCGCGCGAGCGCGTCATCGAGCTCACCCGCTCGGGCGACCGGCTCGCGCGCCGCTGCTCGCGTGGCGTGTACGCCGACGTGGTCGACGCGCTTCACCAGGCCCAGCGCCCGCTCGCACGAATGGCCGCGCGCGGGGGCTGAGTCCTAGAGCCTGTCTCACGCCCACGGGTCGCGCCCGCGCGCCCGCGCCAGGACGTAGCGCCCGAACAGCGCGAACCAGTCGACTACCCCCGCGGCCAGGTGGCCCAGGGGGCCGGTGACCAACCAGGCGGCGACGCGTCGTGACGGCGGCATCGGCGTGGGTTCTATCGTTCGGCGGCGCATGGCGCCCGCCCTGAAGACCAGCGTCACCGAGCTGCCCGAGTCGCGCGTGCGGGTGAGCGCCGAGGTGCCATCCGAGGAGGTCGAGCGCCAGCTCACGCGGGCGGCGTCCGCGCTCGGGCGCCAGATGCGCATCCCCGGCTTTCGCAAGGGCAAGGTGCCGCCGCCGGTGATCATCCGCCGGGTCGGCCGCGACGCGGTGCTCGACGAGGCGGTCCGCGAGTCGCTGGGGCGCTGGTACACCGAGGCGGTCGACGCGTCGGGGATCGTCCCGGTCGGCGACCCCAAGCTCGACATCGCCGAGCTTCCCGGCGAGGGCGAGCCGCTCACCTTCTCGATCGAGATCGGCGTGCGCCCCACCGCGCAGCTGGGCGAGTACCGCGGCCTGGAGGTGGGCCGGCGCGAGCCCGAGGTGCCCGAGGAGGCCGTCGAGCGCGAGCTCGAGGGGGTGCGCGAGCAGATGGCCAAGCTCGAGTCCGTGCAGCGGCCGGCGGAGACCGGGGACTTCGTGGTCATGGACTTCGCGGGGAGCATCGACGGCGAGCCCTTCGCCGGAGGCGAAGGCCGCGACCAGCTGCTCGAGCTCGGCTCCGGCCGCCTGGTCGAGGGCTTCGAGGACCAGCTGGTGGGAGCGTCTCCCGGCGAGGACCGCACGGTCGAGGTGACGTTTCCCGACGACTACCGCGCCGAGGACCTCGCGGGCGCCACGGCTTCCTTCGCCGTCACGGTCAAGGACGTAAAGCGCAAGGACCTGCCCGAGCTCGACGACGACCTCGCGGCCGACGCCGCGGGCTTCGACTCGCTCGACGAGCTGCGCGCCGACGCCCGCTCCAAGCTCGAGGAGGCCGAGCGCGACAGGATCGAGTCCGACTTCCGCCAGGCGGTGCTCGACGCAGCCGTGGCCGCGTCGACGGTCGAGGTGCCCCACGACCTCGTGCACGCGCGGGCCCACGAGCTGCTCAGCCAGCTCATGCACTCGCTCGAGCACCGCGGGATCTCCAAGGAGGCCTACTTCCAGATCAGCGGCAAGGACGAGGAGCAGCTCGCCCAGGAGGCAGAGCCCGAGGCCGAGCAGGCGCTCAAGCGCGAGGCCGTGCTCGCGGCGGTGGTCGAGGCCGAGGGGATCGAGCCCTCAGACGAACAGGTCACCGGCGCGCTCAAGGACTCCGCGGAGGGCGAGGCGCCGCCGCCCGAGGAGATGCTCGAGCGCCTGCGCAAGGCGGGGCGCCTGGAGGCGCTGCGCGACGACCTCGCGGCCCGCCTGGCGGTGGACGTCATCGTCGAAGCCGCCAAGCCGATCTCCGTCGAGCAGGCCAAGGCCCGCGACAAGCTGTGGACGCCCGAGTCCGAGCAGCCCGAGCAGGGCGCGGCCGGCGAGCTGTGGACCCCCGGGAGCTGAGCCGGGCCGTTGCTAGACTCGCCACGCGGACGGGGCTTTCGCGTCTTGACCGCCTTACGGCAGGATTCCAACGCGCAAGGCCAAACAAAGCGAGGACCATGAGCCCACTCGTTCCCATGGTTGTCGAGCAGACCTCCCGCGGGGAGCGCGCGTTCGACATCTACAGCCGTCTGCTCAACGAGCGGATCATCTTCCTGGGCACGCCGGTCGATGACCAGATCGCCAACCTGATCGTCGCTCAGTTGCTGCACCTTGAGTCCGAGGACCCCGACAAGGACATCTCGGTCTACGTCAACTCGCCCGGCGGTTCGGTCTACTCGGGCCTCGCCATCTACGACACGATGCAGTTCATCAAGCCCGACGTGCAGACCATCTGCGTCGGGATCGCGATGTCGATGGGGGCGCTGCTGCTGGCCGGCGGCGCGGACGGCAAGCGGATGGCGTTGCCCAACGCGAAGATCCTGATCCACCAGGTCTCCTCGGGCTTCCAGGGCCAGGCCTCGGACATCGAGATCCACGCCAAGGAGATCATCGACGTCCGCCGTCGCCTGGACGAGATCATCGCCAAGCACACCAAGCAGTCCTACGACAAGGTGCGCACCGACACCGAGCGCGACTACTTCATGTCCTCTGAGGAGGCGAAGGAATACGGGATCATCGACCGGGTGATCTCCGAGCACTGAGCACATGGCTCGCCCGACGGACTCCAACGAGCAGCTTCTCTGCAGCTTCTGCGGCAAGTCCCAGCGCCAGGTCAAGAAGCTGATCGCAGGGCCCGGCGTCTACATCTGCGACGAGTGCATCGATCTCTGCAACGAGATCATCGACGAGGAGCTCACCGCCGCACCGACCTTCGACATCGAGAGCCTCCCCAAGCCGCGGGAGATCCACGACGTCCTGCAGGAGTACGTGGTCGGCCAGGAGGCGGCCAAGCGCACGCTGTCGGTCGCGGTCTACAACCACTACAAGCGCGTGCAGATGATGCAGGCCGAGGACAGCGACATCGAGCTGCAGAAGTCCAACATCCTGCTCCTCGGCCCGACGGGCTGCGGCAAGACGCTGCTCGCCCAGACGCTCGCCAAGATCCTCAACGTCCCGTTCGCGATCGCCGACGCGACGGCGCTCACCGAAGCGGGCTACGTCGGCGAGGACGTCGAGAACATCCTGCTCAAGCTCATCCAGGCCGCCGACTACGACGTCAAGAAGGCGGAGTCGGGGATCATCTACATCGACGAGGTCGACAAGATCGCCCGCAAGGCCGACAACCCGTCGATCACCCGCGACGTGTCGGGCGAGGGCGTCCAGCAGGCGCTGCTGAAGATCCTCGAGGGAACGACCGCCTCGGTCCCGCCCCAGGGAGGGCGCAAGCATCCCCACCAGGAGTTCCTCTCGATCGACACGACGAACATCCTGTTCATCTGCGGCGGGGCCTTCGCGGCCCTGGACAAGGTCATCGAGCGACGCGTCGGCCACAAGGGCGTCGGCTTCGGCGCGTCGATCAAGTCCAAGTTCAACAAGGACACCGGCGAGGTCTTCGAGCACTGCCTGCCCGAGGACCTCATCCACTACGGGCTGATCCCCGAGTTCATCGGGCGGTTGCCGGTGATGTCGGCGATCCATCAGCTGTCGCGCGACGACCTGGTCACGATCCTCACCGAGCCGCGCAACGCGCTGGTCAAGCAGTTCCAGCGCTTCTTCTCGTTCGACGGCATCGAGCTCGTCTTCGCCGACGAGTCGCTGACCTCGGTCGCCGATAAGGCGCTGGAGCGCGAGACCGGCGCTCGCGGGCTGCGGTCGATCATCGAGGAGATCCTCCTCGAGGTGCAGTTCGAGCTGCCCTCGCGGCGCGACGTCAAGAAGTGCGTCGTCACCAAGGAGACCGTCGAGCGGGGCCTCAAGCCGACCCTCGTGACCGAGGCCGCCGGCGACGAGGAAGAGCCGCTCCAAGAGAAGTCGGCCTAGCCCGCTTCAGGGCGGCCGCAGCAGGCGTCCGTCGAGCGGTCGCCGCACGGGCCGGCGCCTACACTTCCGCCTCCCGTGACCGACCGTAGCTCCCTCGCCGACCTCCAAGCGCGCACGCGCTGGGAGCCGGGGGAGACAGAGCCGCGGATCGCCGAGCAATGGCTGGAGTCCGGGCTCTTTCACCCTGAGCCCGAAGGCTCTGCGGAGGAGAACTACTCGATCGCGGTGCCGCCGCCGAACGTCACCGGCAACCTGCACATGGGACATGCGCTCAACGGCGCGATCCAGGACGTGCTGATTCGCCTGGCGCGCATGCGCGGGCGCAGGGCGAAGTGGATCTTCGGCACCGATCACGCGGGGATCGCGACCCAGCGCCAGGTCGAGAAGCAGCTCGAGCGCGAGGGCACGAGCCGGGAGCAGCTCGGGCGCGACGCGTTCGTGGAGCGGGTGTGGCGCTGGCGCGAGCGGTACGGCGGGCAGATCACCGGTCAGTTCAAGCGCCTGGGTGCCTCGCTGGACTACGAGGACGAGCGCTTCACGATGGACCCGGCCTACGCCCGGGCGGTGATGAAGGTCTTCGTCGACCTCTACGAGCAGGGGCTCATCTACCGCGACAACTACATGGTCAACTGGGACCCCGGCCTGCGGTCGGCGATCTCCGACCTCGAGGTCGAGCAGCGCGAGGGCGTCGTCGACACGCTCTACTCGATCGCCTACCCGCTCGCGGACGGATCCGGCGAGGTGGTGGTGGCGACGGTGCGGCCCGAGACGATGCTCGCCGACACCGCGGTCGCGGTGAACCCCGACGACGACCGCTACGCGGCGCTGGTCGGCAAGCAGGCGATCCTTCCTCTGATCGGGCGGCGGCTGCCGATCATCGCGGACCCCCACGTCGACCCCTCGTTCGGGACCGGCGCGCTGAAGATCACGCCCGGCCACGACCCCAACGACTTCGAGATCGGGCGGCGCCACGGGCTCGAGGAGGTCAGCGCGATCGGCGAGGACGGCCTCATGACCGCCGCGGCGGGCGAGCGCTTCGCCGGGCTGCCGGTCGCCGAGGCCCAGCGCGCGGTGGTGCAGGCGCTCGAGACGGAAGGCAGCATCCGCGGGCGCGAGGAGTACATCCACACCGTGCCCTTCTCCCAGCGCTCGGGTCAGCGGGTCGAGCCGCTCATCTCGTTGCAGTGGTTCATGGCCATGGATGAGCTCGGGCCGCCGGCGATCAACGCCGTGACCAGTGGCCGGATCCGGATTCACCCCCCATCCCAAGCGCGCCGCTACGTCGACTGGCTCGAGGGCATCCGTCCGTGGTGCATCAGCCGCCAGCTGTGGTGGGGTCACCAGATACCCGTCTGGTACCGCGAGAGCGAGACCTACGTGGGGCTCGACGCGCCGGACGGCGAGGGCTGGGAGCGCGACCCCGACGTGCTCGACACCTGGTTCTCCTCGGCCCTGTGGCCCTTCGCGACGCTCGGCTGGCCCGACGACACGCCGGCGCTGCGCGCCTTCTACCCGACCGACGTGCTCTCCACCGCGCGCGACATCCTGTTCCTGTGGGTCGCGCGGATGGTGATGATGGGCCTGCGCTTCCCCGGCGAGATCCCGTTCGCCGACGTCTACGTGCACTCGGTGATCCAGGCCCCCGACGGCAGGCGGATGTCAAAGTCGCTGGGCACCGGGATCGATCCGCTCGACCTCATCGAGTCCTACGGCGCTGACGGGGTGCGGTTCGGGCTGCTGGCGATGTCCTCGGCCCAGGACGTGCGCTTCAGCGAGGAGAAGATCGCCCAGGGCCAGGCGCTGGCCAACAAGCTGTGGAACGCGTCGCGGCTGGTGCTGCTGCGCATCGACCGCTCCGCGCGCGCCGAGCCCCGGCCTCGTACCGTCGAGGACCGCTGGATCCTCTCGCGCCTGCAGCGCGCCGTGCAGGACGTGGCCGGCCGCATCGACGCCTTCGACTTCTCCCACGCCGCGCTGGCGCTCTACGACTTCGTCTACGGAGAGCTGTGCGACTGGTACCTCGAGCTCGTCAAGCCGCGCCTCTACGACGACTCCGACGAGCAGGGGCATGCCGACGTCTCCGCGACGCTCCTGCACGTCCTCTCCGAGACGCTTGCGCTGGCCCACCCGCTGATCCCCTTCGTGACCGAGGAGGTCTGGTCGCACGTGCCCGGCGCGGACGGCCTGCTCGCCCGGTGCTCCGCCGCGACGATCGATCCGGCGCTCGTCGACGCGGCCGCCGAGGCCGAGCTCGGGCGGGCGATCGCCGCGGTCCAAGTGCTGCGCGCCTGGCGCGACGAGGTCGGCGCGCGGCCCGGCCTGGTCCTGGCCGCGCGCCTGGTGGCCGACGGCTACGAGGAGACCGCCGACAGCGTCGCGCGGCTCACGCGCTTTGACTTCACCGGCGGGGGCGACGGGGTCGCCGCGTCGGTCAGCGTCCCCGGCGGGACGGTCGAGGTGCTGCCCTCCGGCGAGGTCGACCTCGACGCCGCAGCGCGCCGCCGCGAGGAGCGCCGCGCCAAGCTGCTCGCCGAGATCGAGCGAGCCGAGCGCAAGCTGGCCAACTCGGGGTTCGTGGCGAAGGCCCCGGCGGCGGTGGTGGAGGGCGAGCGCGAGAAGCTCGCGCGGTTGCGGGTGGAGGTGGAGGGGCTGTGATCGTGGTCTCTGCCCGAACACCGGGCAACGAGGGAGGGGGAGGGGACCAGTCGCGGCGCGAGACTGACGTTAAGCCGAACTATTCAGTCAAACGTCGATCTCGCCTCGCGGAAGGCCACTCCCTCTCCCTCGTCGCCCGCCGTTTCGCGAACGCCGCCACGGCATGACCCGCCCCTGGACCTACCAAGACGCCGAGGACTACCTGCTCGGCCTCGAGCTGTTCGGGATGCGCTTCGGCCTGGATCGCATGCGAAGGCTGACCACCGCGCTCGCACTGCCGCAGCGCGAGTTCGCCTCGGTTCACGTCGTCGGGTCCAACGGCAAGTCCTCGACGGCGCGCATGATCGCGGCGATCCTCGAGGGGCACGGGCGGCGCACCGGGACCTACTTGTCGCCGCACCTGCGCTCGTTCACCGAGCGCATCCGTGTGTCTGACCGAGACATCGGGCCCGAGGCCTTCGGCGCCGCGGTGCAGCGCGCCGCCCGCGCGGCCGAGCTCGTGGACCGCACGCTCCAGGCCGACGACCGCGTCACGCAGTTCGAGGCGCTGACCGCGGCCGCCTACTCCGAGCTCGCCCGCCGCGGGGTGGACGTCGCCGTGGTCGAGGCCGGGCTGGGCGGGCGCTACGACGCGACCAACGTGATCCCGTCCTCCGTCCAGGTGCTCACCACGGTCTCGCTCGAGCACACGCGCTGGCTCGGCCCGACGCTGCGCGACATCGCCCGCGAGAAGCTCGCCGTCGTGCAGGACGGCGGCACGCTGGTGGTCGGCGAGCTCGCCCCCGAGGTCCGGGAGGAGGCTGAGGCGGCGGCCGAGCGCCACGGCGCCGCCTTCGTGAGCGCTCCCGCCGACCCGGGGGTCGCCGTCGCCGTCGCCGCCGGCGGATCCTTCCAGCGGCGCAACTTCGCGCTCGCCCGCGCGGCCGCGACGGCGTTGCTCGGCCCGCTCGACGAGGACGCGGTACGCGCGGCGGCCGGCTCGGTGCTGGTGCCCGGGCGGCTGGAGATCGTCGACCGGGCGCCGTTGACCATCCTCGACGGAGCGCACAACCCGAGCGGGATGGCCGCGCTTGCCGAGGCGCTTGCCGAGGCGCCGGCGCGGCCGCTCGTCGCCGTCGTGTCCATTCTCGACGACAAGGACGCCGCAGCTATGCTCAGCGCGCTGCTGCCGCTCTGCGACGCCGTCGTGCTCACCTCCAACGCCAACCCGCGCGCCCTCTCACCGGCCACCCTCGAGTCGCTCGCGGGACAGCTCGGCGGCCCGCCCTCCGAGCGCGAGCCGGATCCGCGGCGTGCGCTGGCCCGCGCCCGCGGGATCGCCGGCCGCGACGGCACCGTCGTCGCGACGGGCTCCATCTACCTCGTCGCCGACCTCGTCCGCCGCGCCGGCGAGGGCCGCGCCTCGGTCCTGTGAGCGACGGAGAGGGACCGCAGTTCTTTCAGATGATCGCCCTCGTGGCGATCGTGGTTGCGCTCGTAATCCTGGTGTTCTTCGGCCTGGGCTACGCGTTCGGGCGTTTGTTCCTGTGAGGACTGTCCCACTACACTCGCCGACCACATGACCCGGCTCGCGGTCTTCGGAATCACCAACGACGGTCTCAACCTGGCCGTCAACCTGCTGCTGCTCTTCCTGGTGGTCATCTGGCTGGCGCTCGTCTACCACACCTACGCCGACGCGCGCCGGCGCATCGCCGACCCGATGCTCGTTGCCTGCGCGACGGCGGCATCGCTGTTCCCGTTCGTCGGGACGATCGTCTACATGATCGTGCGCCCCGGCGAGTACCTCGACGACGTGCGCGAGCGCGAGCTGGAGATGCAGGCCTCCGAGGCGCGTCTTTACCAGCTCACCGCGGGCTTCTGCCCGCACTGCGACCAGCCGGTGGAGAAGGACTTCCTGCGCTGCCCGAGCTGCCTGCGAAAGCTCAAGGACCCGTGCCCGAACTGCCAGCGCCCGCTCGATCCGGCGTGGCGCGTCTGCCCGTTCTGCGAGGCGGAGGTGGCCCCGCCGGAGCGGCCCCCGCGTCGCCGCCGGCGGCGGACCGAGACCTCTGAGCGCGAGGCGGTTCGCGAGACGTAGCGAGGGCTAGGCTCCTCGCCTTCCCCCGAAGAGAGGAGCCACCGATGGACCAGAGCCTCATCCTCGTAAAGCCCGACGCGTTCGTGCGCGGCCTCACCGGCGAGATCGTCTCGCGCTTCGAGCGCAAGGGCCTTCGCCTCGCCGCGATGCGCCTGCTCACGGTCGACCAGGAGCTCGCCGAGCGCCACTACGCCGAGCACGAAGGCAAGCCGTTCTTCAAGGAGCTCGTCGAGTTCATCACCTCCGGCCAGATCGTCGCGATGGTGCTCGAGGGCGAGGACGCGGTGATCGCCGCGCGCCAGGTGATCGGGGCGACGAATCCGCTGGAGGCCGCGCCGGGCTCGATCCGCGGCGACTTCGCGACCCAGGTCGGGCAGAACCTCGTCCACGGCTCGGACTCGCGCGAGTCGGCCGAGCGCGAGGTGGCGCTGTTCTTCGGGGGTTAGGAGCCTGCCTCAGACTCTGATTCTCGCCTCGCGCTCGCCCCAGCGACGCGCGATCCTCGAGCGCCTCGGAATTGCCTTCGAAGCGCGGCCGGCGCGGGTGCAGGAGCTCGCGGACGGCGAGCCCGGCGAGGTCGCGCTCGAGAACGCACGCCGCAAGGCGCACGCGGTAGCCGCTGAGGCGGGCCACCGGCCGGTGCTGGGCGTCGACACCCTCGTCGCGCTCGAAGGGCGGATCTTCGGGCAGCCGTCGGGCGAGGACGACGCCCGCCGCATGCTCCAGTCCCTGGCCGGCAGGACCCACGACGTCGTCTCCGGGCTGTGCCTGATCGAGGAGCGCGGTGTAATTGAGGGAGTCGAGCGGACGGCCGTGACCTTCCGCGAGGCAGACGGGGGCCTCGTGGACTCCTACCTGGCGACGGGCGAGTGGCGAGGGCGCGCCGGCGCCTACGCCATCCAGGAGCGCGGCGCCGTGCTGGTCAGGCGGATCGAGGGCGACTACCTGAACGTGGTCGGCCTGCCCGTAGCCCTGCTCTTCAGCCTTGTCCCAGAGATGGTCCAGGAGGTAGTCCCGCAGTGATTCTTGCAGCGTTTTTCGCATTGGAAAGCGGCCCAGGGGTGTTCGGTACACTGGCCCCAAGGCACCGCGGGCGACCCGGCGCAGCGGGGTGCGCCCGTTGCCGGGGGTGGTGTCCGGCAGCTGCGGCTGCCCTCCAGCGCGCCATCCCCATCGCGCCTTCCTGAACGACCCCATGGGCTTCTTCACCTACCTCACCGGCTTCGGTGGCCGCGACATGGCGGTCGACCTGGGCACCGCCAACACCCTTGTCTACGTGCGCGGGCGCGGGATCGTGCTCTCGGAGCCCTCGGTGGTCGCGGTGGACTCGCGCACCGGCGAGGTGCACGCGGTGGGCATCGAGGCCAAGCGCATGCTCGGCCGCACGCCGGGCACCATCCAGGCCATCCGTCCGCTGAAGGACGGTGTGATCGCCGACTTCGACGTGACGGAGGAGATGCTCCGCCACTTCATCCAGAAGGTCCATCAGAACCGCTGGGCCCATCCACGGGTGGTCGTGTGCGTGCCCTCAGGGGTGACCGGCGTAGAGAAGCGCGCGGTCGAGGAGGCGTGCCTCTCGGCCGGGGCCCGGCAGGCCTACCTGATCGAGGAGCCGATGGCCGCGGCGATCGGCTCGGGGCTGCCCGTGGGGGAGCCCACGGGCAACATGGTCGTGGACGTCGGCGGCGGCACCAGCGAGGTCGCGGTCATCTCGCTGGGCGGGATCGTGGTCTCGCAGTCCATCCGTGTGGGCGGCGACGAGATGGACGACGCGATCATCAACTACGTCAAGCGCGAGTACAAGCTGCTGATCGGCAACCAGACCGCCGAGGAGGTCAAGCTCGAGATCGGCTCGGCCTACCCGATGTCCGAGGAGGTCCAGGCCGAGATCCGCGGGCGCGACATGGTCTCCGGGCTGCCCAAGACGGTGGTCCTCACCTCCGAGGAGATCCGCGCGGCGCTCGAGGAGCCCGTCGGGCAGATCCTCGACGCCGTCAAGGAGACCCTCGACCGCACGCCACCCGAGCTGTCGGCCGACATCATGGACCGTGGGATCATGCTCGCCGGCGGCGGCTCGCTGCTCCAGGGGCTCGACGAGCGGCTGCGAAACGAGACCCAGATGCCCGCTCACCTTGCCGAATCCCCCCTCACCTGTGTGGCCGTCGGGTCCGGCCGCTCGCTCGAGGAGGTCGAGGCCATCCACCGCTCCAACAAGAATTCGAAGAACCGCCGGCGCCGCTAGCTCGCCGACGGGTATGTCCCCAGGAGACCCAGAGACATGTACGACCACAACGTACGCCGCCGTCGCGCGGTCCTCGGTGGGCTCGTCGCCCTCTCGCTGGTCTTCCTGACCGCCTACTTCGGCGAGTCGGCCAACGGCCCGCTGCGCTCCGTCCAGCGCGGCTTCCTCGAGGTCTTCGCCCCGATCCAGGAAGGCGCCAGCCGCGCACTCAAGCCGTTCTCCGACCTCACCGGCTGGGTCGGTGACACGGTGAACGCCAAGGGCGAGCGCGACAAGCTGGTCAAGGAGCGCGACCAGCTGCGCGCGCAGGCCACGAAGGCCGACTTCCTGACGCGCCAGAACCGGGAGCTGCAGTCGCTGCTCAACCTGGACAGCGGGGCCGGCCTCAAGCCGTCCAAGCCGGTCACGGCGCGCGTCATCGCGCGCTCGCCGACGGTGTGGTACGCGACGATCACCGTCGACAAGGGCTCGAGCTCCGGCGTGAAGGTCGACCAGCCCGTGGTCGGCCCCGGCGGTCTGGCCGGCACGGTGAGCGAGGTCGCCGGCGGAGCCTCGAAGATCACGCTCATCACAGACAGCACGAGCGGCGTGTCGGCCAAGGTCGCCCTCACGGGGGTCACCGGCCTGGTCAAGACGGCGGTGGGCGAGCCTGACAACCTCGTGATGGACTTCGTCTCCAAGACCGACAAGGTCAAGCCCGGGCAGCGCGTGGTCACCGCCGGATCGCGCTCTAGCCGGCTTGAGTCGCTGTTCCCCGCGGGGATCCCGATCGGCGTGGTCCGCAAGGTCGACCCGGGCGAGCTCGACGTCTCCCAGCGCGTCCACATCCGGCCCTACGCCGACGTTCGCAAGCTCGACTTCGTCCAGATCCTGACCAAGCCGAACACCGCGCCCGAGCTCACGGCGCAGGCGCCGTGACAACCGGCGTCCCGATGGCCATTCGCCTGTGGGTGCTGGGCGTCGTCGCGGTGATCGTCCAGCTCGCGGCCGTGTCCCAGATCACCCTGCTTGGAGTGACCGCCGACCTGACGCCGCTGGTGGTCATGTCGGTCGGCCTGCTCGCGGGCTCGATCCCAGGGGCGTGCATGGGCTTCGGAATGGGACTGTTCGTGGACATGGCCCTCGTGCAGGACCTCGGCGTCAACTCGCTGATCGGGGTCGGCGTGGGCTACGGCGCCGGACGCCTGCGCGAGCTGCGCGATCCGGCGCACACCTTGATCCCGATCGCCGTCGGCGCCGCGGCGACCGCGGTATGGACGATCGGCTTCTCGCTCATGCAGTTCCTGCTGGGCGTCGACGCGCCGGTGAGCTTCCTGCTCGCCCGCGAGATCGTGGCGACGGTGATCGTCAACGCCGTGCTCGCGCTCCCGGTGTATGCGCTGGTGCGACGGGTGGTCCTGCCGTATCTGCCCGAGGACCCGCGCCGCCGGCGCCGGCGCGCCTACACGACGGGCGGCCTCAGCCCGATCAGTCGCGCATGATCGACCCGATCGAGGATCGCCGGTCAGCGATCACTCCGCAGCTCGCTTTCCGGGTCGCGCTCGCCGGGGGCATCGGCGTGACGCTGTTCGCGATCATCTTCTTTCGCCTGTGGTTCCTGCAGGTGCTCTCCGGCGACCAGTTCCTGGCCACCGCCAACGACAACCGCATCCGCGACGTGCGCATCCAGGCGCCGCGCGGCGAGATCGTCGACCGTCAAGGCCGCCTGCTGGTCGACAACCGCGTGTCGATCGCCGTCCAGGTGGAACCCGACAAGCTGCCGCCGGTCGGGCCGGCCCGCGACGCGGTCTACCGGCGACTGAGCTCCGTCCTCGGCTCAGGGACGACCCCGCGCAAGCTGCGTAGGCGCATCAAGCAGGCGCGGTTGGCGCTGCCCTACTCCGACGTGCTGCTCAAGAACGACGTTCCACGGCTGGTCTACCAGTACATCCTGGAGCGCCAGCGCCAGTTCCCGGGCATCAAGGCCCAGCCGGTGTCCCTGCGCCAGTACCCGCGTCGCACGCTCGCCGCCCAGCTCTTCGGCACGGTGGGGGAGATCAGCCCGACGGAGCTGAAGCAATCCAAGTTCCGCGGGGTCGTCCAGGGGACGACCGTCGGCAAGAGCGGCATCGAGTACACCTATGACCGCTACCTGAGGGGCAAGGACGGCGCCCAGCGCATCTACGTCGACGCGCTCGGCCGGGCCAAGGCCCGAGGCCCTGAGATCCCCCCGGCCCAGGGCAAGCGGATCCGCCTGTCGCTCGACCTCGACCTCGAGAAGGCCGGCGAGGAGGCGTTGTCGGCGGCGGGCGTGTCCACGACCGCGACACTCGGTGCCGGCAAGCGCGGCGCGTTCGTGGCCCTGGACCCGCGCAACGGCGAGGTGCTGGCGATGGGCTCCTATCCGAGCTTCGACCCCAACGTGTTCGCCAAGCCGGTCGATGCGGGACTCTTCAAGCGCCTGAATAGCGACGCATACGGCGCCCCCCTGTTCAATCGCGCGATCGCCGGCCTCTATCCCACCGGCTCGACGTTCAAGCTCATCACCGCGACCGCGGCTCTCCAGTCCGGCCTGATCAACCCTCAGACGATCATCAACGACGGCGGCTCGGTGTCCTTCGGCGGGCGCTCGTGGACCAACGCGCGCGGCGCGGTCAACGGGCCGGTCAACGTCGTGAGCGCGCTGAAGGTCTCCTCCGACGTCTTCTTCTACACGATGGGCGCCCAGGCCAACGGCGTGGGCGGCGACATCATCCAGACCTGGGCCAAGCGCCTCGGCGTGGGCCGCAGGACCGGCATTGACCTCCCCGGGGAGTTCAAGGGGCTCGTTCCCACCCCCGCCTGGGCCAACCGGTCCTACAAGCAGTACCGTGACAAGAACATCGGCTTCGTCGACAAGCCCTGGACGATCGGGGACAACATCAACCTCGCGGTCGGCCAGGGCTACCTGCAGGCGACCCCCCTCCAGATGGCCACCGCCTACTCGACGATCGCCAACGGCGGCAGGGTCGTTCGCCCGCACCTTGGCTTGCGCGTGGAGGACGGGGCCGGCCGGCCGCTCCAGGAGATCGAGCCGGGCGCCGCCCGCCGTGTGAAGATCAACCCCACCACGCGCAGCACCATCCTCGAGGGCCTGCGCGAGGCCGCGGGCACCCCCGGAGGGACGTCGGCTGACGTGTTCAAGGGCTTCGGCCGCACGGTCATGGGCAAGACCGGCACGGCCGAGCGACCGGGCCAGGGCGACCAGTCCTGGTACGTGGCCTACGCGCCCGACGCGCGCCGGCCGATCGTGCTCGCCGTCACCGTCGAGCAGGGCGGCTTCGGCGCCGAGTCCGCAGCCCCGGCGGCCCGCTACATGCTCGGCCAGTGGTTCGGGCTGAAGAAGAAGTTCGTCGCCGGCCAGTCCACGACACGCTGATCGCATGCCTGCGCCCGTGACAAGCCCCATCCGCTCGGTCGACGAGGTGACCGAGCCCCGCCGGCCCCACGTCACCCTGCCGCTGGACCCGCTGCTGCTGCTCGCGGTGATCGGGCTGGGAGTGTGCTCGCTCGTCACCCTCGCCGGGGCGACCCAGGACGACATCGCCGGTCAGCCCTACTACTTCGTCTACCGGCAGGCCGCCTACTTGGGCATCGGCGCCGCGCTCATGCTGCTCGTCAGCCGCTTCGACTACTCGCGGCTGCGCGAGCTGCGCTACGGGCTCTACGCGATCCTGATCGTCAGCATCCTCGCCGTGAAGGCGCTCGGCTCCACCGCGCGCGGCTCGACGCGGGCGTTCGCGCTTCCCTTCTTCAGCTTCCAGCCCTCCGAGCTCGGAAAGCTCCTGCTCATCCTCGCCCTGGCCGCCTTCGTGGTCGGCCGGATCCGTCGCGGCAACGACCGCGACACCACCGCACGGACGATGCTGGCGGCCCTCGTGCCGGCCATGATCGTCATCGCCCAGCCCGACCTGGGCTCTGGCCTCGTGTACATCGCCGTGGCGGTGGCCATCCTCTTCTTCGCCGGCGTCACCTGGCAGCCGCTCACGGGGCTCTTCGCGCTCGCTGCGGTGTCCGTAGTGCTGGTGCTCGTTGCTGCGCCGGCGATGGGAGTCGATGTGCTCAAGCCCTACCAGGTCGACCGCCTGACGGCGTTCCTGAACCCCTCGACCGATCCTTCCAAGCAGGGCTACCAGCAGAACCAGGCACGCATCGCCATCGGAGCCGGGCAGCGCACCGGACGGGGCGACCAGGCCACCCAGACCCGCAACAACTTCCTCCCCGAGCACCACACGGACTTCATCTTCGCGGTGGTCGGGGAGACCTACGGGTTCGTGGGGGCCGCCGTCGTCCTATCGTTGTTCGCGCTGCTGATATGGCGCTGCCTGCGCATATTGACCATTTCGAAGAACCTGTACGGATCGCTGATCACCGCGGGAGTAGTCGCGATGATCGCCTTCCAGGTCTTCGTGAACGTCGGCATGAACGTCGGGATCATGCCCATCACCGGTGTCACGCTGCCGCTGCTGAGCTATGGCGGCTCGTCGGTGCTCGTCACCCTCCTGGCCCTCGGGCTGGTCCAATCGGTCTATGTGCAGGGGCGCAGGACCGCGTCAGCCAAGGGCCGCGTCGTCCTGGGATGAAGCCCGGGTCCACGCCACATCCCATGAAAGTGAGTTCTCTTGAAGAAGCAAGTACTCGTCAGCGTCGACCGCGCCGAGACGCGCGTGGCGCTGCTCGAGGCCAAGGGGCAGCCCGCCTCCACAGCGGCCCTGCGCCGCCGCCGCGGGGCAAAGGACCCGGCGGCCGGCTATCAGGTCGCTGAGCTTTATGTCGAGCGGCGCGGTGCGCGCTCGATCGTCGGCAACATCTACAAGGGCAAGGTCGACAACGTCCTGCCCGGTCTGGAGGCCGCCTTCGTCGACATCGGCCTCGAGAAGAACGGCTTCCTGCACGTCGACGAGATCGTGCTCCCTGGGGTCGAGACTCCCCGGCGCGGGCGCGGCGGCAAGGGCGCCGGAAAGATCTCCGACCTGCTCGAGCCCGCGCAGGAGGTGGTCGTACAGGTAGTCAAGGACCCCCTGAAGACCAAGGGCGCACGGCTGTCCATGGAGCTCGCGATCGCCGGGCGCTACATGGTCTACTCGCCCCAGGGGGAGGGCATCGGGGTCTCGCGACGGCTCGACGACAAGGAGCGCGACCGTCTGCGCAGGGAGGCCGGCAAGGTGGACCTCCACGGCGGCGGCGCGATCGTGCGCACCGCCGCCCACGGCGCCAACCGCGTCGACTTCGAGCGCGAGATCAAGTACCTGCACCGCCTCAACGAGGTGCTGGCCAGCCGCGTGAAGGAGACCGTCGCGCCGGCCATGGTCTTCCAGGAGGCCGACCTGTCGGTGCGCGTCGTGCGCGACATCTTCTCGGGCGACTTCGAGCGCGCGGTAGTCGACGACCCCAAGCAGCATCAGCGCCTGGTCTCCTTCTTCACGCGCACGGCGCCCGAGCTGGTCGAGCGCGTCGATTTGTGGGACAAGGAGGAGGAGCCGCTGTTCGAGCGCTACGGGATCGAGCGGGTGATCGAGAGCACGCTCTCGCGCCGCGTGGACCTGCCCAGCGGTGGCTACCTGATCATCGACTACGCGGAGGCGCTGACCGTCATCGACGTCAACACCGGCTCGTTCATCGGCCGGGGGAAGGGCGCGCGCCTGGAGGACACGATCACCAAGTCAAACCTCGAGGCGGCCGACGAGGTAGTGCGCCAGCTGCGGTTGCGCGACATCGGCGGGATCATCGTCATCGACTTCATCGACATGGCCCGCGCTCGCAACCGCGACGCGGTGCTCAAGACCCTGCGGGGCGCGCTGAACGAGGACCGCACCAAGACCTACACGGCGGAGATCTCGCCGCTCGGGCTCGTCGAGATGACGCGCCAGAACGTCACCGACGGGGTGCGCGAGATACTCACCCGGCCGTGCCCGACGTGCGAGGGCGAGGGGGTGATCCGCTCGGAGGAGACGATCGCCATCGAGCTCGAGCGCCGGCTGCGTCGCGAGGTCCGCGGCCGCAAGGCGCAGGCCTTCCTGGTCCAGGTCAACCCTCGGGTGAGTGCAGAGTTCACGGGCTCGGGCGCGCGGATGCTGCGCGAGCTCGAGGAGGCGACGGGCAAGGTCTTTCACTTCGAGGGCTCCGAGGGCCTGCCTCTGGACCACATGGCGATCACCTTCGAGGGGGCACGGGAGGCGGTCGAGGAGCGCGCACTGCCCTTCTCCGAGGGCGAGGAGGTCCTCGTCCAGATCGTCGAGCCCCACATGTACAACGTCGATGACGCCGTGGCCAAGATCGACGGCTACATCATCTCGGTGACCGGCGGCGGCGGCCACGTGGGCGAGAAGCTGCTCGTGCGCATCGAGGAGGTCGGCCGTACCGCGGCGGTGGCGACGGTGGTCGGCGGGGCCAACGGCGAGGCGAGCGGTTCCGATACGGACGGCTCGCTAGAATCCGAGCCTCGGCGCCGTGGCCGCAGAGGTGGCAGGCGCCGTTCCCGTGCAGCGGCCGAAGTGAGCGAATGAACTACGCGGTGATCAAGACCGGAGGCAAGCAGTACCGGGTGCAACCCGGCCAGCGGCTGCTGGTCGAGCGCCTGGCCGCCGACGAGGGCGCCACGGTGCCGCTCCAGCCGCTGCTCTACCGCGGCGATGACGACGTCGTGCACGGAGACGGCCTGGACAAGGTGACGGTCTCGGCGCGCGTGCTCGGGCACGAGCGCGGCGAGAAGCTGCGCGTGGTCAAGTTCAAGCCCAAGCGCGGCTACAAGCGTCGCACGGGCCATCGCCAGGAGCTGACGCGCATCGAGGTCACGGAGGTGAACTGGGATGGCGCATAAGAAGGGGCTGGGCTCCAGCCGCAACGGCCGCGACTCGAACGCCAAGCGCCTGGGCGTGAAGGTTTTCGCCGGCCAGACGGTCACCGGCGGCGAGATAATCGTGCGCCAGCGCGGGACACGCTTCCGGCCGGGCGATGGGGTGGGAATCGGGAAGGACGACACCCTTTACGCGCGCTCGGCGGGGACGGTGGTTTTCGCTCGCGGGCGGCGCGGGCGTGTGGTGTCGGTGGACGCTGCCGCTGCTTCTCCTTCAGACAGCTAGAGGCCGGCCGCCCTGGTGGCGGCCGGCCCCTTTGCTCAGACCTTCACGCGGTAGATCGTTCCCGTGAGGTCTCCGGTGTAGACGTGGCCCTTGCGCGCGGCGAGCGCCACGACGGGGGCTACGAAGCCGCTCAGCACCGAGCTGACCGTCCCGCCCGAGGCGGGCAGGGAGACGACCTCCGGTGAGCCGGTGCGGCCGCCGAACAGCGCGACGTACAGCGTGTTGCCCAGCGAACCGATCCCCATCGGGGAGCTGTGCGCCGGCAGCAGCTGCAGCGGCTTGGCGAAGGTCGTGCACCTGCTGGGCTTGACCCAGTTGCACTTCGCGAAGCCGTAGTTGTCGCCCTCGCGGTAGCGAAGGATGTAGTCCGGCGGCTTGGTGTTGCCGAGGTTGTCCTGACCCAGGTCGGTCCCGAACGGCTCGGCGATCCCCTTGACGAACGTGAGCTGCCAGGGCTGGCGCAGGCGTGTGGCGAACACCTTCACGTCCGTACCGTCGGACTTCATCGAGAGCACGGAGTTGGCCAGCGGGGCGGGGGACAGCTTGGCGTCGAAGGCCTCGCCGGCGAGCGAGACGCCGGTGTATAGGCGCCCGTCAGGCCCGAAGGCGATGCCGTTCAGTCCCGGGAAGCCCTTGGGTCCCTTGTAGACGACGTCCTTGCTCGCGAACCGGGAGCCGTCCCACCCGCGCAAGGCGTAGATGATCCTGCCCGAGGTGGCGTAGAGCACGCCCTTGCGCCACGCCAGCCCGAAGACGCTCGACGGCGTCGCGGGCACGCGGCTCGCCTGTCCGCCCTTGACGACCCAGACGCCGCCCTTGGCTGCGGCGGCCGACGCGACGAGGCGGCCCATCGACTCAGGGCCGTTGGCGCCGACGAACACCGTCTTCTTGGTGCCGAAGGCGAACGAAGTGGGGGTCGGGATGCCCGAGCCCAGGGTGATGACCCGCGCGCCGTTCGCGGCGACCGGCGGCGGTGGCCCCTGGGCCTGGGCGGTGGGTGCGGCGCATGCGCCGGCGGCGACCGCCAGGCACGCGACAGGGGAGATCCTTCGCATGGAAACCTTTCTCGAGGATGGCTTGACGCGCGGCCCGGAGACGCCCCGGTCGCCGGCGCACTTTACCGCTCCGCGTCGTATATCCGTCTACCGGCCATGGCGGCGAGCTGGCCACTGCCTACGGTCGCCTCACAGTGGGACTCCGCTCTCTCCTGAGGCGCGTAGCGATGGGCGTGGTGTGCGCCGGTGCGCTCGGGGTCGCAGGGTGCGCGCCGGCGGTGAGCGTGAGCGGCAGCACGCTGGTAGGCGGGGACGGAAAGCCGTTGCGGCTCCTGGGGGTCAATCGCTCAGGCACGGAGTACGCCTGCATCCAGGGCTGGGGGATCTTCGACGGCCCCAGCGATGCCGCGTCGGTCAAGGCGATCGCCTCCTGGCACGCCAACGCCGTGCGCGTCCCGCTCAACGAGGACTGCTGGCTGGGGATCAACGGCGTGCCCTCCCAGTACGGCGGCGCGAGCTATCGGGCTGCGATCGCGGACTATGTCGGGCGCCTGAACGCTGCGGGCCTCGTGGCGATCCTCGACCTCCATTGGGCGGCGCCAGGCGCCACGCCCGCCAACTTGCAGCTGCCGATGCCCGACCGCGACCACGCGCTGGCCTTCTGGTCGCAGGTCGGGGCCGCCTACAAGGCCAACCGCTCGGTCGTCTTCGACCTGTTCAACGAGCCCTATCCCGACTCCAACCGCGACTCGACCGCCGCCTGGACCTGCGTGCGCGACGGCGGCAGCGCGTGCTCGGGACTGCTCGTCGATCAGAGCGGTCGATCGTGGGACTATCAGGCGGCGGGCATGCAGGACATGCTCGATGCGGTGCGCGCGTCGGGTGCGCGCAACGTGGTGATGGTCGGCGGCGTGCAGTACTCGGGCACGCTCTCGCGCTGGCTCCAGTACCGCCCGCTCGACAGCGCCAACCAGGTGGCGGCGTCGTGGCACAGCTACAACTTCAGCTCATGCTCGAGCGTCGCCTGCTGGGACGCGAACGTCGCGCCGACGCTCGCGCAGGTGCCGGTGGTGACCGGGGAGATCGGCGAGAACGACTGCGCGACGGGCTACGTCACTCCCCTCATGAGCTGGCTGGACGCCCGCGGCGCGAGCTATCTGGGCTGGACCTGGGACACCTGGGACTGCCGCAGCGGACCCGCGCTGATCACCGACTACTCAGGGAGCCCGACCGCGTACGGTGCCGGTCTGCGTGACCACCTCGCCCAGCTTTCCGGCGCGTGAGAAGGAGCGGTCCGCTGAGGAAGCGCGGCAGGCCTGCGCGGGTACACCCGTGTCGTGACCCTGCTCGCCGACTCCACCGCCGCGACCGCCGTGGTTCTCGCGCTTGCCGGGGTGGTGATGGTCGTCGCCGTCTCGGCCATCTTCTACGTCATCGGTCGTGGAGAGGACCGCGACCGCGAGCGCGAGCGGCGCGAGCGTGAAAGGCCGCGTGAGGGCGGGTCACGCCCGGGGCCACGGCGACGCTTCCGGCGGCGTCCGTAGGCTCACCCCTCCTGGGCGGTCGGGCGGACGAGGATCTCGTTGACGTCGACGTGGGGCGGCTGGGAGACCGCGTACATGACCGCGCGCGCGACGTCGTCGGCCTCCAGCGCGCCGGTCGGGCGGTTGTCGAAGAACGGCGTGTCGACCATCCCGGGCTCGATCAGCGTGACGCGCACACCGCTGCCGTTGAGCTCCTGGCGAGCGGCCTCGCCCATCGCCGTCACTGCCCACTTGGTCGCGCTGTAGAGCGAGCCGGGCAGCGCGCGGCGCCCCGCGACCGACCCGGTGAGCAGGAGGTGGCCCTTGGACTGCCGGAGGTGGTCGATTGTCGCGCGGACGGTAAGCGCGGCGCCGTAGACGTTGGTGAGGACCATCTCGCGCCACTGCTCGGGCGACTCCTTGGTGAACCCGCGCGCCGCGCCGAAGCCCGCGTTGGCGAAGGCGACGTCGACGCGGCCGAAGGCCTCGAGCGCGCGGTCCACCAGCGCGCGCTGGTCATCCCACTCGGTCACGTCGCAGCGCAGCGCGAGCGCCTTTCCGTCGCCGCCGAGCTCCTCGGCGAGCGCGCCTATCTTGTCCTCGCTGCGGGCTGCGAGGACGAGCCGGTAACCCTCGAGCGCCGCACGCCGGGCGGTCTGGGCGCCGATGCCGGTCGAGGCGCCGGTGATCAGGAAGACGGGGGAGTCGGGCATGGTTTCCGTGCCTCTTTCGGGGGTCGCTGCCAGGATGGACGGAGCAATGCTGCACGATCGCGCGCGAATCTTCGTTCAGGGTGGCCGCGGCGGCGACGGGGTCGTCAGCTTCCGCCGCGAGGCGCACGTGCCGCGCGGCGGGCCCGACGGCGGCGATGGCGGTCGGGGGGGAGAGGTGGTGCTCCACTGCGACGCGTCGCTGCGCGACCTGCAGGGCTTCCGCCGCCGGGCGCACTGGAAGGCGCCGCGCGGGCGCCACGGGGAGGGGTCGCTTCGCCACGGGGCGGACGGCGGCACGCTGGAGATACGGGTTCCGCCGGGAACCGTGGTCGACGGGCTCGAGGGCGAGCGCTTCGACCTCGTCCATCCGGGTCAGAGCGCGGTCGTCGCTCGCGGAGGCTCGGGCGGGCGGGGCAACAAGCGCTTTGCCGGCCCTACGCGCCAGGCTCCACGGATGGCCGAGCGCGGGCTGGCGGGCGACGAGGGATGGATCGAGCTGCGCCTCAAGCTGCTGGCCGACGTCGGCCTGGTGGGGCTTCCCAATGCCGGCAAGTCCTCGCTGCTCGCGCGCGTTACCCGCGCACAGCCCAAGGTCGCCGGCTATCCCTTCACGACGCTCGAGCCGGTGCTCGGGACGGCCGAGCGCTCGGGGCGCCAGCTCGTGCTCGCCGACATCCCGGGATTGATCGAGGGCGCCAGCGACGGCGCCGGCCTCGGCCACGACTTCCTCGCCCACGTCGAGCGCACGCGGCTGCTGGTCCACGTGCTCGACCTCGCCCCGCTCGACGGCTCCGATCCCGCCGCGAGCTTTGCCACCGTGGAGGGCGAGCTCGAGAGCCACGACCCCCGGCTGGCCGGCCTGCCTCGCATCCTCGCTCTGTCCAAGGCGGACCTCGTGCCCGCCGAGGAGGCGGACCGGGCCGCCGTGCAGTGGCGCGAGCGGCTGGGCGACACCCCCGTGCTCGTCACCTCCTCGGCCACGGGGGCGGGCCTGGACGAGCTCGTCGACGAGGTCTTTCGCCGCATGCCCGAGGAGCCGCCCGCCGCGCTCGAGGCGCCGGCTGACGACCTCGCCGAGCACCGGGTGTTCAGGCCCGCGGCGGACCGCGGGTGGCGCGTGGAGCGCGCGCCGGAGGGCGGCTACCGCGTTGCCGGGCGAGGCATCGAGCGGCTCGTCGCCCGCCACGATCTCGACAACGAGGAGGCGCTTGCCTACATCGAGCAGCGCCTGCGCGGGCTCGGGGTGATCGACGCGCTGCGCGCGCAGGGCTTCGAGGCCGGCGACGACGTCGAGATCGCCGGCGTGGCCTTCGACCTCGACCCCGAGTAGGGTCGCCGGCCGGGTGGCACTCGACCGCGACAGCACGGCCGAGGGCGCCGCGGCGCTGCGCGCGGCGGCGGCCGCCGAGCCCGATCCGGCGCTGCGCGGCCCCGACACCCTCGCCGAGCACTTCATCGCCCCCGGGTCGCGAATGTCGCTCGTACGCGTGCCGGGCTTTCGTCGGCTGCTCCCCAAGCTCGTCGAGCGCCGGCTGCCCGGGGCCTACTGGTATGAGAACTGCCGGACGCGCTACATGGACGAGCTCGTGCGCCAGGAGGCAGGGGGCGGCGTGTGCCAGCTCGTGCTGCTCGGCGCGGGCTTCGACTCGCGCGCCTACCGGATGGGCGACGTCCTCGCGGAAGCTCGCGTCTTCGAGGTCGACCATCCGGTCACTGCGCGCATCAAGCGCGAGCGGCTGGTCGGGATCTTCGGCGCCGTGCCCGAGCACGTCGCCTTCGTGCAGGCCGACTTCACCGCGGACGACTTCGGTGAGCGCCTGGCGCGGGCGGGCTACGACGGCGCCGCGCCGGCGCTCTTCCTGCTCTCGGGCGTCGCCCCCTACCTGCCCGAGGAGGCGGTCGGCACCGTGCTGCGCTGGGTGGCCGAGCAGGCCCCGGGCTCCTCGCTGGCCTTCGACTACATGTGGCGCGAGGCGCTCGAGCACCCCGAGGGCTTTCTTCGGGGCCGGCGAGCTGAGCCGCCACGTCGCCGCCAAGGGCGAGGCCTTCCGCTCGGGCATCCCGCGCGACGGGGTGGCCGGCTACCTGTCCGAGCGCGGTCTGGAGCTCGAATCCGACCTGTCCCCGAAGGACGCCGAGCGCTACCTGACCGGCTCGGACGGGCGCCCGGCGGGCCGCGTCTACGGCTTCGGCGGCATCGCGCACGCACGCGTGCCGTAGGCAACGCGCGTCTAACCTGCGCGGCCCATGGCGCGCATCGTCATCAAGCTCGGCTCGAGCATCGTGACCGGCGAGGGCGGGGCGCCGCGCGCCGACGTCCTCGAACGCGCGTGCGACCAGGCGGCGGCCATCGAGGGAGGCGGCGGCGACGCGGTGATCGTGACGTCGGGGGCGATCGCGCGCGGCATGAGGCTGCTCGAGATGCCGGTGCGCCCGCGGTCGGTCGACGAGCTGCAGGCGGCGAGCGCGGTCGGGCAGGGGAAGCTGTACCGCGTCTACGACGAGCTGCTGCGCGAGCGCGGGCTGCGCAGCGCGCAGGTGCTGTTGACGTTCTTCGACATGAGCGCTCGCACCCACTACCTCAACGCGCGCCAGACGCTGCGCAAGCTCCTGGAATGGCGCGTGGTACCGGTGATCAACGAGAACGACACGACGACAACCGACGAGATCTCCTTCGGCGACAACGACTTTCTCGCCGCCCAGGTGGCGATCCTCATCGAGGCCGACCTGCTGGTGCTCCTCACCGACACGGCGGGGCTTCACACGGCCGATCCCCGCCGGAACCCGGACGCGCGGCTGGTGGAGGAGGTCACCGACTTCGAGGCGCTGTCCGAGCTCGAGATCGGGCACTCGAGCTCGCCGCTGGGGATGGGCGGGATGCGCTCCAAGGTGCTGGCCGCGGAGATGGCGACCGCCGCCGGCATCGAGACGGTGATCTGCTCGGGCCTGGATCCCGACGCGCTGCCCCGCGTTCTCGCCGGCGAGCCGGCCGGGACGCGCTTCCCGCCGCGCGCCTCGCGCTACTCCAGCTTCAAGCTGTGGCTGAAGTACGCGAAGCCCTCGCACGGCACGGTGGTGATCGACGACGGCGCCGCCCGGGCGCTGCGCGACGGCGGCACCTCGCTCCTGCCGGTGGGCATCGTCGAGGTCGCCGGGGAATTCGACGCGGGCGATGCGGTGGAGATCGCGGCGGGTGACCGGCCCGTGGGCAAGGGGATCGTCAACTACTCGGCCGACGAGCTGCGACGGATCAAGGGCTTGCAGTCCGTCCAGGTCCGCGAGGTCATGCCGCGCGCGACCGAGGAGGCCGTGCACCGCGACTACTTCGTCCTCGCCTAATACCCTCTTCTCCATGGCAACCGCCGCCACCACCGCCACCGAGGTCTGCGTTGCGGCCCGTCGCGCGTCGCGCGCGCTAGCCGGGCTGGACGCCGGCGTCCGCGACGCCGCGCTGGAGGCGATCGCCGCGGCGGTCGTCGAGCACACCGACCAGGTGCTCGAGGCCAATGCCCGCGACCTCGAGGGCGCGCGCGAGGCCGGCCACGATCCCGCCTTCCTCGACAAGCTGCGCCTCGACGAGGCGCGCGTGCGCGCGATGGCGGACGGCGTGCGAACGATCGCCGCCCTGCCCGACCCGGTCGGCGAGGTCATCGACGGGCGCCGGCTGCCCAACGGGCTCGACCTTCGCAAGGTCCGCGTCCCGCTGGGCGTCGTCGCGATCGTCTACGAGGCCCGCCCGAACGTGACCATCGACGCCGCGGCCCTGGCCCTGAAGTCGGGCAACGCGATCGTCCTTCGCGGCTCCTCGGCCGCCAGTGGCTCCAACGCCGTCCTGGGCGCGGTGGCGAGCGAGGCCGCCGTCGCCGCCGGGCTTCCGGAGGGCGCGTTGGGGATCGTCGCCGGAGGCGAGCGCTCCGAGCTCGCGGAGCTGGCGACCGCCGACGGGCTGGTCGACCTCATCATCCCCCGCGGAGGCGAGGGGCTGAAGGCCGCGCTGAAGGCGGTCGCCACCGTCCCCGTCCTCTACGCCGCGTCGGGTAACTGCCACGTCTACGTAGACGCCGCCGCCGACCTCGACGATGCCCTGGCGATCATCCTCAACTCAAAGCTCCAGCGCCCCGGCGTCTGCAACGCCGCCGAGACGCTGCTCGTCCACGAGGCGGTCGCGGCGCAGTTCCTGCCGCGCGCTCTGGGCGCCCTGCGCGAGGCGGGGGTGGAGCTGCGCGTCGACGACCGCACGCGCGAGCTGGCCGGCGAGCTAGCCGGCGGCGACATCGCGATGGCCACCGACGAGGACTGGTCCGTCGAGTTCCTCGCGCTGATCCTCGCCGTCGGCGTCGTCGGATCGGCCGAGGAGGCGGTGGAGCACATCAACCGCTACGGGTCTGGCCACTCCGAGGCAATCGTGACCCGTGACACCGCGGCCGCCCGCGCCTTCGAGCGAGGGGTCGACGCCGCCTGCGTCTACGTCAACGCGTCCACGCGCTTCACCGACGGAGGCGAGTTCGGCATGGGCGCCGAGATGGGCAACTCGACTCAGAAGCTCCACGCCCGCGGGCCGATCGGCATGCGCGAGCTGTGCACCTACAAGTACGTGGTCGAGGGCTCGGGTCACATCCGGCCGTAGTGGCGCGCCTCGGCATCCTCGGCGGGAGCTTCAACCCGCCCCACCTCGGCCACCTGGTCTGCGCGCAGGAGGCCTTCGACCAGCTGAGCCTCGACGTCGTGCTCCTCGTCCCGGTCGCCGTCCCGCCCCACAAGGAGCTGAGCGACGACCCCGGGGCGCTCCATCGCGTCGAGCTCTGCCGGCGCGCGGCGGCGGATGACGAGCGCCTCGCCGTGTCGACGCTCGAGGTCGAGCGCGGCGGGCCGTCGTTCACGGTCGATACGCTCCAGACGCTGCATGAGCTCCAGCCGGAGGACGACCTGACCTTCATCGCCGGAGGCGACATGGCCCGTGGCCTGCCCTCCTGGCGCGAGCCCGAGCGCATTCTCGAGCTCGCGACGGTCGCAGTCGCCGAGCGCAAGGGCGCCGGCCGGGCGGACATCGGGGAGTCCCTCGCGGGCCTGAGGCACGAGGAGGGGGTCGCCTTCTTCGAGATGCCGCGTGTGGACGTCTCGAGCTCGCTCGTGCGCCGGCGCGTCGCCGAGGGGCGGCCGATCCGCTACCTGGTACCCGACGCGGTCGCCGACTACATCGGCGCCCACGGCCTCTACCGGGCCGGGGTGGGAGCGGCGCGGTGAGTCCCGAGGCCCTCGCCCACACGGTCGCCGGTTACGCCGCCGACAAGAAGGCGATCGACATCGTCGAGCTCGACCTGCGCGGCGTCCTCGAGTACACCGACTTCTTCGTCGTCTGCTCAGGCAACACCGATCGCCAGGCCAAGGCCATCCACGACGCGATCCATCTCGGGATGAAGAAGGACCACGGCGTGCTCCCGCGGCGCGTCGAGGGCCTGTCCGAAGCGCACTGGGTGCTGATGGACTACCTCGACGTCGTCGTGCACGTGTTCACCCCGGAGACGCGCTCGTTCTACGCCCTCGAGCGCCTCTGGGGCGAGGTCCCGGCGCGCGCCGTCGTCGGAAGCGCCTCAGGGCCGTGACGCGACCAGCACCGAGCAGCTGGAGCGGACCTCCCACGGACCCGACGCCGCGGTTCGGGGAAAGCGTCCGCCGCGCACGCTGACCACCTGGACAGGAAGCACGCGCCCCGGCGAGGGAGGGTTGGGCCCGCAAGCTCCTCAATCCGGCGCTTATGAACCGCCACGGGCGCGCATACTGCGACGATGCACATCGCCTTCCAGCTTCCCGTCCTCGCAAGCACCACCGGCAACCTCCTGCTGGCCGCAGTCATCGTGATCGTGCTCGCCGGGGGCATCTTCGCCTACTACTCCCGTCGCGGCAGCGACATCTCGCAGCGGCCGCAGGGCCGCGAGAAGGGTGGTCAGCCGGGCGTGGGTGAGGGCACCAGCCGTCTCAGCGCGAGCGACGACCACGTCGACGAAGCGGCCGAGCGCCAGAATCCGCGCTGAGCGCTGGGCTGCTTCTTGCGCCTTCCGGCTGCGGCCGGTCGTACGATCCGCTCATGGCCGAGGAACAGCCGAACCCGACGGCGAGCGCCTCTGCGCGCGTCACCGCAATCGTCGGCGCCGCCGAGGAGGCGGCCGCCGGGATCCTCTCCGACGCCGAGGAGGCGGCGGCAAAGCTGGTCTCCGAGGCGGACCGGGAGGCGCGCAAGCGGCTCTCGCGAGCTGACCGCAGGAGCGACGGCCTCGTCGAGGACGCCCAGAAGAAGGCAGGCGAGCTGCTGGCTGCTGCGCAGGCGGAGGCCGAAGAGCTCAACGCCAACCTGATCCGGGCGCGGGACGAGACGGCGGCGCAGGCGGAGCGGACTGCGGTCGAGAGCAAGCGCGTCCGCGCCGAGGCCGCGGCCGAGAGCGGGCGCGTCCGCACCGAGGCCGCGGCCGTCCGCGCCGAGGCCGCGGCCGAGAGCAAGCGCCTGCGCGAGGAGACGGCGGCCGAGATCGAGCGCGCGCGCGGTGAGGCTGCGGACGAGAACAAGCGCGTGCGCGGTGAGACCGTCCAGAGCGCACGGGAGATCGTCGCCCAAGCGGAGGAATCCGCCGCCAGCCTGCGCGAGCAGGCCCAAGACGATGCCCGCCAGGCGCGCGAAGACGCCGTCCAGGAGGCGCGACACCTGACGCGCGACGCGCGCGATGCGGCCCGCGACGTCCTAGCGGAGGGCACCCAGCTCTCCGAGGACCTGCGCGCGCTCAGCTCGTCGCTGCGGACCAACGCAGACCGGCTCCTGCGCGACGTCTCCACAGCGCACTCGCGTTTGACCGCCCGGATGGACAAGTACACCACCGACCCACCGAGCGACGTCCGCGGCACGACCGCCCGGAGACCGCGCGCCTCCGGCCCTGGGTCCGATGACACCGACTTCGACGTCCCCGACTTCATCCCGGGGAGCTAGCGGCGCGAAGTGGAGCTGAGGGGGCTCGAACCCCTGACCTCCGCCATGCCATGGCGGCGCTCTCCCAGCTGAGCTACAGCCCCAACGAAATTCGGCTAGGACGGCAAGGTTAATACATGGGAGTTGGGTCGCTTGGCGACAGACCCGCTCAGCCGAGCGAGGGGCGCAGGAAGGCGCTCAGCGCGTCGTTGAGCAGCTCTGCCCGCTCCCACTGCAGGAAGTGCCCTGCGCGCGGGACGACGAACGGGCCGACGCGGTTGGGGAAGGCGACCTCGCAGCGCTCCGGGAAGTCGCGCCAGATCACGTGGTCCTCGGGGCCGTAGAGGATGAGGGTCTGGACGGGGTTGCGCTCGAAGAACCGCGGCGCCTCGGAGAGGTTCCGGGTGCCCAGGGCCGACTCGTAGTTTCCGAACGAGGCGCGCAGGCGGTCGGGGTCGGCGAAGGGCTCGGTCATGAAGGCGATCGACTCGCCGTCGAAGGCTGCCGGCGCGGCCCAGAAGCGCGAGCCGTAGAAGCCCGCGACATAGCGCCGGCGCTTGTCGGGGGTGTAGAGCTCTGCGGCCAGGGCGTCGGCCTCGCGGCCCTGGCGCAGGAAGTAGTCGGCGGCCATGCGGGTCACCGGTTGCGGCGTCGTGGGCAGGCCCGCCTCCGCGTAGGCGTCCGGTATCAGCGGCAGCACCGTGTTGAACAGGCACTGGCGGGCGACGAAGCCCTCGAAGCGCAGGCCGAGGTCCTGGATGACCCCGCCGCCGAGGTCCCCCCCGCACGCGGCGCAGCGCTCGTGCCCGAGTACGTCGCGGACGAGCGCGTGCAGGTCGCGGGCGTGGGCGGCGAGGTCGTAGGCGTCGTCGGGCGCGAGCCCCGAGTCGCCGAAGCCGCGCAGGTCCGGGACGATGACCTCGAAGCCGGCGCGCGCGAGCGGCGCGACGTTGCGCCACCAGATGCGCTTGGTCTCCGGCCAGCCGTGGACGAGCAGCAGCGGGAACCCGCCGGCTCCCTCCTGCAGGTACGCGAGCTCGACGCCCTCGCGCACCTGCGCACGGTTGATCGTGAAGGCCGTCGGGTCGAGGTCCACGACCGGTGAGCGTACCCGTGTCGCCGCTACCCTCCCCGCCGATGACCGAGCGCCGCTACGACCCCGCCGAGATAGAGCCTAAGTGGCAGCGCGTGTGGGCTCAGGAGCACACCTGGGAGGTCTCCAACGAGCCCGACGAACGGCCCAAGGCCTACGTGCTCGAGATGCTCCCCTACCCCAGCGGAGAGCCCCACATCGGCCACCTGAAGACCTACTCGGTCGGCGACGCGGTCGCCCACTTCCGCCGGCGCAACGGCTACCGCGTCCTGCATCCGATGGGCTATGACGCGTTCGGGCTGCCGGCCGAGAACAACGCGATCAAGACGGGCCAGCCGCCGCGCGAAGCGACCGAGGAATCGATCCGCGCCTTCCAGCGCGAGTTTCGCGCGTGGGGCATCTCGATCGACTGGTCGCGCGAGCTCTCGACCCACGATCCCGCCTACTACCGCTGGACGCAGTGGATCTTCCTGCGCCTCTACGAGCGCGGACTCGCCTACCGCAAGGAGGCGGCGGTCCAATGGTGTCCCGTCGATCAGACGGTGCTGGCCAACGAGCAGGTCATCGACGGGCATTGCGAGCGCTGCGGCAGCCCGGTCGAGGTGCGCCAGCTCGAGCAGTGGTTCTTCCGCATCACCGACTACGCCGACCGGCTGCTCGAGGACCTTGCGGTGATCAGCTGGCCCGAGCACGTGAACACCATGCAGCGCAACTGGATCGGGCGCTCGGAGGGCGCGGAGGTGACCTTCCGCAACGACGAGCTCGGCATCGACTACCCGGTCTTCACCACTCGCCCCGACACGCTGTTCGGGGCAACCTTCTTCGTCATGGCCCCGGAGCACCCCGACGTGTTCCGGCTCGCAGCGGGTACCGAGCACGAGCGGGCGGTGCACGAGTACGTCAACCGCGCCGTGCAGGAGTCCGCCGAGGAGCGCGGCGACACCGACAAGGCGAAGACCGGCGTCCCCCTCGGGCGTACCGTGAGCAACCCGGTCAACGGCGAGCGCATCCCCATGTTCGTCGCCGACTACGTGCTCATGGAGTACGGGACGGGCGCGATCATGGCCGTCCCCGCCCACGACCAGCGCGACTTCGACTTCGCTCGCGCCTTCGGGCTGCCGATCCGCCAGGTGGTCGTCCCCGCGACGGGCGAGGCGCCGCCGGAAGACACGGCCTTCGCGGGACACACCGGCGACGAGAGCCTGGTCGACTCCGGCCACTTCACCGGCCTGTCCTCGACGGAGGCCAAGCTGGCGATCACCGACTGGCTGGACCGCGAGGGCCGCGGCCACGCCTCGGTCAACTACCGGCTGCGCGACTGGCTGATCTCGCGCCAGCGCTACTGGGGCTGCCCGATCCCGATCGTCTACTGCGAGCGCTGCGGCATCGTGCCCGTGCCCGACTCCGAGCTCCCCGTGGAGCTGCCCGAGGTCGACGACTACGCGCCGCGGGGCCGCTCGCCGCTGGCGGCCGCCGAGGACTGGGTTCGGACCCGGTGCCCGTCCTGCGGCGGGGAGGCGCGGCGCGAGACCGACACGATGGACACCTTCGTCGACTCCTCGTGGTACTTCCTGCGCTACTGCGACTCCCATAACGACGCTGCTGCCTGGGATCGCGCGGCGGTGCGCGAGTGGATGCCCGTCGACCAGTACATCGGCGGGGTGGAGCACGCGATCCTGCACCTGATGTACGCGCGCTTCTTCGTCAAGGCGCTGGCGGACATGGACCTGCTCGACGTCCAGGAGCCCTTCGCCCGGCTCTTCACCCAGGGCATGATCACCCGCCAGGGGGCGAAGATGTCCAAGTCCAAGGGCAACGTCGTCTCCCCGCAGACGATCGTCGAGCGCTTCGGCGCGGACACCGCCCGTTGCTACATCCTGTTCATCGGCCCGCCCGACCACGATGCGGATTGGTCGGACTCCGGCGTCGAGGGGGTGCACCGCTTTCTGGCGAGGCTGTGGCGGCTGGCGACCGAGGTCGCAGCGCAGAGCGGGGCGGAGCCGGTGCCCGACACGCCCGCGGGCGCGGACCTCGAGCTGCTGCGCAAGACCCACTGGGCGATCGACAAGGTGACTCGCGACCTCGGCGGGGGGCGCTTTGCCTTCAACACGGCGATCGCTGCGGTGATGGAGCTCGTGAACGCCTGCTACGCGGCGCGGCGGGCGGGGGCCGGGGTCGGCGCGCTGCGCTTCGCGATCGCGACGGCAGGCTCGCTGCTATTCCCCTTCGCGCCGCACCTGGGAGCAGAGGCCTACGAGCTGATGACCGGCGGGCGGGTGTGGGAGCAGCCGTGGCCCGAGGTCGACGAAGCTCTGCTGGAGCGCGATACCTACGAGCTGGTGTGCCAGGTCAACGGCAGGGTGCGCGACAGGGTCGACGCCCCCGCGGGGGCGGCTCAGGAGGAGCTCGCGGCCTTGTGCCGCGCGGCTCCGAACGTCCAGGCGCACGTCGACGGACGCGACGTCGTGAAGGAGGTCGTCGTCCCCGGCCGGCTCGTGAACCTGGTCGTCAGGTAGGCACCCGAGCGGGGCCGCGAAGCGGCTCGCGGTCCGGCGGTAGGGTGTGGCGCATGAGCTCCTCCTCGGTCCCGATCGGCCCGGACGCGCCTCTGTTCGACGTGATGCGGACGATGCGGGCGATGCGCCGCCTGAAGCCCGACCCGGTGTCTGAGGACACGCTCGTGCAGCTCGTGGAGGCGGCGACGTGGGCGCCCAGCGGCGGCAACGTGCAGGGCTACCACTACGTCGTGGTGACCGATCGCGAGCAGATGGCGCGCGTCGCCGAGCTGTGGCGCGAGGTCTCGAGCTTCTACCTCGACACGGTCGCGACGGTGGTGCCCGAGGGCATGAGCGAGCAGGCCTACGACCGGCTCCGCGATGCGCTGCGCTACCAGCGCGACCACTTCCACGAGACCCCGGCGATCATCGTGCCCTGCTACGACAACGGCCCGTGGATGGCCGAGCTGCGCAGCCGCGGCCTGCAGTTCGCCTCGCGCCTGCGCGGCGAGGGGCCGCGGCGCGCCGCGGTGATGCTCGCGAGCGCGCGGCGCTCGGGCGAGATGGCCGAGGCCGCAAGCGTCTACCCCGGGGTGGAGAACCTGCTGCTCGCCGCGCGAGCGCTCGGGCTGGCCGCGACGCTCACGACCTGGCATCTGTTGCTGGAGCCCGAGTTCAAGACGGTGCTCGGGATCCCACGTCGGGTCAAGACCTTCGCGATCATCCCGATCGGCTGGCCACGTGGCCGCTTCGGCCCCGTCGCGCGGTGGCCCGCGCGCGAGCGGATCCACCGCGACCGCTGGTGACGCCGTACGTCGCGGTGTGCGGCGCGGGAGAGGCCTCGGCCACGCTCGCCCGTGACGCCGAGGCGGTCGGGCGGGGGCTGGCCGAGGGCGGCGCGATCCTGGTCTGTGGCGGGCTCGGCGGGGTGATGGAGGCGGCGTGCCGGGGCGCCCGATCGGCGGGCGGCACGACGATCGGATTGCTCCCCGGGAGCGACCGGCGAGCGGGCAACGAGTGGCTCACGGTGTCGCTGCCCACGGGGATGGGCGAGCTGCGCAACGGGTTGATCGTCCGCGCCTGCGACGCGCTGGTCGCGCTCGGCGGCGGTCCGGGCACCCTTTCCGAGATCGCGCTCGCGCTGAAGATCGGTCGGCCCGTGGTGGGCCTGGGCACGTGGAGCCTCGCGCGGGAGGGAGAGGCCGCGGTCGAGCTGTTGGACCGGGTCGAGGATCCCGCGGCGGCGGTCACCCGGGCGCTCGCGCTTGCGACCGGGTCGGTGTAGCGGCCCGACTCGTTCGTTCGTGCAGGGACGACGCGGGCGTCTCAAGCCTCGCGGCAACGATCCGATGAGCAGATCATGAGCTCCAGTCAGCAAGCAGTCATCGCCCTGATAAACCGAAGCACCCTGCTGCTGGCCGAGCTCAATCAGACGCGCCGCACGAACCGCGACCTCGAGCGGCGCCTGGACCAGGCGCTCGCGCGAATCGCCGACTTCGAAGCCGGTCCGCCGATGCTCGCGGCCGGCGACGTGATGCCCTCCGTCCTTGCGGCGGGCGCCCGGCCCCGCGCCGGTTCGCCCCCTCTCTTCGCGGCTCCTCTGCGTCCCGTCGCCGGCGACGGGGATCTCGCGGCATAGTCGCCGCAGCTTTGTAGCTGCCCGCGCCAGTTTCGCGGCCCGCTCGCCCGTAGCTTCGGGCGCGTGGGGGAGATCAGCCGTTCACAGCTCGCCGTCTACGCAGCCGCGGCGATCGCCATCGCCCTGCTGGGAGCGCGGTACCTGCACGGCCAGCAGGGCGGCACGGCCGGGTCGCCGCCGTCCCGCGCGGGCGGCTCGCCGGCTGTGCGGGTGCAGCGCTCCGCTGGAGGCCCCGCGGTGGTGGACGTCAGCGGGGCGGTCCGCCGTCCCGGGGTGTACCGATTGCCGACCGCCTCGAGGGTCGATGACGCGGTGCAGCGCGCAGGAGGTGCGACGGGACGGGCCGACCTCGCGGGCGTCAACCTCGCCGCCAAGGTCGAGGACGGTCGCCAGTACATCGTGCCCGAGCGCGGAGGGGGGTCGGGAGCGGCCGGCGCCGCGGCGGGGTCGGTTGAGGGAGCGGCGGGGGCCGCGGGGCCCGCCGGCGCGACGCCCTCCCAGCCACTCAACCTGAACACCGCGACGCTCGAGCAGCTCGACCAGCTCGACGGCGTGGGGCCCGCGACGGCGCGCAAGATCGTGGCCTACCGCCAGCAGAAGGGCGGGTTCGGGTCGGTCCAGGAGCTCGACCAGGTGCCCGGCATAGGCCCGCAGCGCCTGGCCGCGCTCCGCGACCTCGTCCGGGTGTGAGGCAGAGGTGGCTGCAAGCGCTGGCCGTCGTCCGTGGGCATCCTCGTCAGCTTCTCGTGGCGAGCGGGGTCGCCGGCCTGTTGCTGGCACCGCTGGCCAGGCCGGCGGTGCCAGCGGTGGCTCTGCTGGCGGCGGCGCTAGCCGGCCGCCGGCCCCTCGCCCTGCTTGCGGCCCTCGCGGCCCTCGGCGGTGCGACCGCTGCCGACGCGCGCCTCGCGGCCCTGGACCGGACGAGCCTCGCGCCGCTCGTCGGCCGGGAGGTGAGCCTCGAGGCGGTGCTCCTCGAGCAGCCGCGGATCAGCTCCGCTGCACCCGGCGCACCCGTGTGGCGCCGCGGGCCGAGCCGCAGGGCGCTGGTGCGGATCGACTCAGGGCGCGGGGAAGGAGAGTCGCTCCTGCTCCGGACCGCGGGCCCGGTGCGCTTCCCGGCCGTGGCGACGGGAGCTGTCGTGCTGGTGCGCGGACGGCTGGAGGAGCTCGGAAGGTGGGACGGATATCAGCGCCGCCGCGGCGCCCACGCGGTGCTGCGCGCGAGCACGGTGCTGGCGACCGGCCGGCGCCGCGGCGGCGTCATGGGGGTCCTGGATGCTGTCCGGGGCCGAGCCGAGCGCGGCCTGATGGCCGGGCTCGCGCCGGAGCAGGCCGCGCTCCTGCGCGGCATGGTCCTCGGCCAGGACGACCAGCTCTCCGAGCCCGTCCGCGAGGACTTCCGGCGCAGCGGGCTCGCCCACCTTCTGGCGGCAAGTGGCCAGAACGTCACCCTCCTGGCGGTCCTCGCGCTCGGCCTCCTCACCGCCGCCGGGGTCCCGCTACGCGCGCGGCTCGCGGTCGTCCTGGCGCTGATCGCCGCCTACGTCCCGCTTGCCGGCGCCGGCCCGAGCATCCAGCGGGCCGGCGTCATGGGCGCAGCGGGAGTGGTGGCCGCCCTCGCCGGCCGTCCGGCCTCGCGCTGGCACGCGGTGCTCCTCGCCGCGCTCACCACCCTGCTCCTCAACCCGCGCGCGTCCGGGGACCCCGGCTGGCAGCTCAGCTTCGCGGCGGTCATCGCCATCCTCATCCTCGCTCGCCCTCTCAGCCGAACGCTTGCGGGCGCGAGCGACGACGCGGGCAAGGGGCGTCAGCTCGCCGGCGCGGTGCCCGGCTCTACGGCGGCCGAGGCGTCACGGCGAGGCCGGGCCGGAGAGCCGCGCTCGGCCGGACGGCTTCGCCTGCCGCGCCCGGTCGCCGAGGCGGCGGCCGTCACCGTGTCGGCGACGCTCGGGACGGCGCCGCTGATCGCCCTTCACTTCGACCGTGTGTCGCTTGCGAGCGTGCCCGCGAACCTGCTCGCCGCGGCCGCGGTCGCACCGGCGATGTGGCTCGGGATGCTCTCCGCGCTTGCCGGGCAATTCGCCTCGGCGCCCGCGACGCTGCTCAACGCCCTGTGCGCATACCCGCTCGGCTTCCTGTCGTGGGTCGCGCACGTGACGGCCCGGCTGCCGGGGGCGGCGCTGCCCGTCCGGATCGGTTCGCCGCTCGGGCTGACTCTCGCCTACGCCGCTCTTGCCGCGGCGTGCGCGGCCGTGAGGTTGCCGCGCGCGCGCGCCGCCGCCGCTCGAGCGACCCCGGCGCTGGGTGTCGCGACCCTTGCCGGCGTGGTCGGGCTCGCGCTGCTTCCCGGCGGCGGAAGCGCGCGGCCGCCCCGCGGGCTGCGCGTCTCCTTCTTGGCCGTCGGGCAGGGCGACGCCACGCTGATCCAGCACGGCGAGCACGCGATCCTCGTCGACTCGGGCCCGCCGGACGGTCCGGTCGTCTCCCTGCTCGAGCGCGCCGGGGTGCGGCGGCTGGATGCGCTGGTCGTGACCCACGACCAAGCCGACCACGACGGCGGCGCCGCCGCCGTCGTGCGCCGCTTTGCGGTCGGAGCGCTGCTCGACGGCGGCGAGGGGCCGCCATCTCCTCAGCGTCGCGCACTGCTCGCGGCGGCCGCCCGGCGCAACGTCCCCCGCATCGTTCCCGCCGCAGGGGAGACGGTCCGCGCCGGCCCGGTGCGCCTCGAGGTCGTGTGGCCGGACCGCGCCGGCTCCGCGCCGCCGCCCGGCACAGACCCCAACCAGCGCGCGCTCGTCATCGTCGCCCACGACGGGGCGTTCGACGCGCTGCTACCGGCCGACGCCGAGACCGACGTGACCGCCGCGCTCGACCTACCTCGCGTCGAAGTCCTCAAGGTCGCCCACCACGGCAGCGAGGATCCCGGTCTGCCGGCGCTGCTCACCCGCGTTCGCCCGCAGGTGGCGGTCATCCCCGTCGGTCCCAACAGCTACGGCCACCCGACCGCCCAAGCCCTGAGCGCCCTGCGCGCTTCGGTTCCGCGCGTCTACAGGACCGACCGCGACGGGACGGTGCGCCTCGACGTCCAGAGCGATCGCATCGCGGTCAGCATCACCGGCTGAAGCGCCCGGACGATGACGCCCCCCCACCTCTAGACTCGCCGCCCGTGGCCCGCTTCAAGCCCGCCTATCTCATCCACGGCGACGACCACGGCCGGATCGCCGAACGCCGGGCGCGGCTTCGGTCGGTCGCCGAGGAGCAGAGCGGTACGAACGGGTTGGAGGTGCTGGAGGGCGAGGCCGCCACTCCCGAGGCGGTGGCCGCGGCGCTGCAAGCCCTGACCTTCGCCCTCGGTCGGCGCTTCGTCATCGTGGAGGGCGTGGAGCGCTGGAAGGAGTCCGAGCTCGCGCCGCTCCTCGAAGCGCTCGGCGCGCCCGCGCCCGACACCACCGTCGTGTTCTTTGCGCGCGAGGAGGGCCGGACCAGGGCCCCCAGGGGGCTGCTCCAGGCCGTCGAGAAGGCCGGTGGCGAGATCTCGGCCGAGCAGACCGTCAGACCCTGGGAGCTGCCCAAGTGGGTGATCGCCGAGGCGGGGCGCCTGGGTATCGAGCTCGAGCCGGCAGCGGCCAAGGCCCTCGTTGCGCAGGTCGGTGAGCGCCAGCAGCGCCTCGTGCGCGAGCTCGAGAAGCTCTCGCTCGAGCTCGGCCCCGACGCGCGCATCACGGTCGAGGAGGTGGAGGAGCTCGCGGCGACCTCGGCAGAGCGCAAGGTCTGGACGCTCGCCGACGCGCTGCTGGCCCGCGACCCCGCCGAGGCCACGCGCCTCTACCTCGAGCTGCGCGAGCGCGGGGAGCGCGTACCGAGCCTCCTGTACTGGATGACCCGCCGCCTGCGCGAGGCCCATGACGCCCTTGTGCGCCTCGAGGCCGGCGAGTCTGCCGCCGAGGTCAAGCGCAGCCTGCCCGGCGGGCCCCGTGCCGCCTCGCGCTTTCTCGATCAGGTCAGCCGCCTGGACCGCGAGCGCCTGCGCAGCGCGCTCGAGGCGATGGCCGACCTGGAGCTCGCCTCGCGCGGCGGCGGCGCCGCGGCGTCCGAGGACACCGCGGCGCTGCGCGCGATCACGTCTGTCTAGAGCCTCACCCCTCGTCCCAGGCCTGGATGCCGTCCTGGCGGACGATGCGTCCGTCGCGCAGCTCGAGCAGCGCGACGCAGCGCACCAGAGCGCCTTCGGGGTAGCGGCATTCGAGTGAGTACGCGGCCGTGTCCTCGCCGACGACCGAGCGCTCGACCTGGTGGGTCATCTCGCGGCCGGCGACGTCCTCGAGGAAGCCGCGGATCGCGTCCCGGCCCCGGTAGACGAGCGGAGCGCTCGGCGGGTTGTCGCGGTCGACGACGCGGATCTCGGCGTCCTCGTCGAAGAAGGCGAGCTGGGCGGCCGCGTCGCGCTCCTCCAGAGCGCGCTTGAGCGCCTCCATGTCGAACGTGGTGGGCTTGGTGCTGGTGGTGCCTGTGGTGCTGGCCATTACGGCTCCTCTCGGTGGATGCGTCGGATGGAGGCAGCTTGGCGGTGGTCCGTGAAGCGCTCGTCAACCGCCCGTCAACGTTCCCGGGACGGCCGCGGCGAGCACGGCGAGGGCGAAGAGCGCGACGCCGGCGACCGGCACCGCGCGGCGCCCAGAGCGTCCGGTCTTCTCGTAGACCATCAAGGCGGTAAGGGCGCCCATCCACACAAGGCTCGCCACCCCGGCGGCGAACATGACGAGCATCAGGGCCCAGCAGCATCCCAGGCAGAACAGGCCATGCCCCAAGCCCAGTCGCAGGCCGCCGCCGACCCCGCGCCGGTAGTGGCTCATGAGGTAGGCGCCCGGGTGCCGGCATGAGCGCAGGCATGCGTCCTTCAGACTCGAGAACTGGAACGCCCCGGCCAGGGCGAGCGTCCCGCTCGCGATGATCCAAGAGTGGTCGTGCAGCCACGGCCACCGGTCCACGGTGTGGTGCACGGCGGTGTCAAACAGGAACGCCTGCACCCCGAAGGCCGACCACACCAGCGCGTAGCCGCCGAGGAAGGCGGCCATCGCCGCACGCGCGCGTGGCTGGCGCGCCGACGCCTCCCGGTAGAGCCGCACCAGAGGCAGGCTCGAGGGGAGCATCATCGCGGCGATCATCGCCTGCCAGGCCACCAGGAACAGCGCGATCGCTGATCCGGCCGGGCGATCCGGAGCTGCTGCTGGGACTGGCCGAGGCGTCGATGTGGCTGGGCCGGCGCGACGACGGGGAGGCTCGCTTCGCGGAGGCGATGACCGGGCTGGAGGGGGGCGAGCCGCTGGCGCTCGTGCGCGCCTGGCTACGCCACGCCGAGTGGCATCGCGGCGCCCAGTGCACACCGCACGAGGTGCTGGCCTCCACCCGCCGAGCCATGGAGGTGCTCGACGAGATGGGCGCGCAGGACGGCGCGGAGCGGCGCGAGGCGCTGGCGGGCGCCGCATGGGCGGAAGGGGTGGCCGGCGACCTCGAACGGTCCGACGAGCTCCTCGGCGAGCTCGACCGGCTGACCGCCACCGAGCCGCCGGACGATCTGCTCACCCACTACATCGAGCACGCCCGCGGCCAGGCGCTCACCCGTGCAGGCCGCTTCGGAGAGGTCTATGAGCGCGCCCGCCTCGCCGGGGAAGCCGCCGAGCGCGCGGGGCGGCCCGACCTCGCGTACGGGCCGTGGCTGAATGGAGCAGGAGCGGCGATCTGCGCCGGAGACCTTCCGCTCGCCCTGGAGCTCATCGAACGAGGGCTCCAGGCCGTGGCGGGTCGGTCCACTGCTCAGCCCGAGATCCACCTGCGCGCTGGGCGCACGACGGTCCTGCTCCTGCTCGGTCGCATCGAGGAGGCCCGCAGCCAGGCCGAGCTCGAGCGCGAGCTCGCGGACGGCACGCCCGATCCGGGGCTGCGCGCGGTCGCCGACCACGACCGGGGCATGGTCGCTCTGGCCGCACGCGAGTACGAGGCCGCGGCGGAGCTGCTGGGCCAGGCGCTGGTCGTGCCGGCGGCGATAAGCAGGCCGGTCACGCGGCTCGCCCGAGCGGAGGCGCTGGTCGGCCTGGGCCGGCTCGAGGCGGCCGAGGGCGAGCTGCGCGCCACCGCGCTCGAGCCGGTAACCGCCGGCGACATGCCCGACACGCTCGTCCCGCGCCTCACGCGGATACAGGGCCTCGTGGCGGCCGCCCGCGGCGACCACGAGCTGGCCGGCCGCCGGCTCGAGGAGGCAGCGGCCGGCTGGCGGCGCCTGGCGAGCATGATGCGCATCGGCGAGAGCATGATGGCGGCGCTCGCCGACCTAGGCCGCCCGGCACTGGGCATCGTCCAGCCCGAACACGAGCTCGAGCGTCTAGAGCGAGAACTGGCAGCCCAAGCCACCAAGAGGAGCATTGCCCGTGCCTGAGTTCCACGACGCTGCCGATGCCGAAGCGCCGCCCGAGGAGGTCTGGAAGCTCCTCTACGACCCCGCGCGGTTCCCGGAGTGGTGGGCCGGGATCGAGACCGTCGATACGGGAGCCGACAGGGAAGGAGCCGACCGCGGCGACCTGACCTGGTATCCCGACGGCTATCCGGACCTCCCGATGCCCCAACTGCTCGAGACCAGCCGGAGCGACAGGCGGGTGACCATCTCCTGCCTGGTCTCCGACCTGCGCTTCGAGTGGCGACTCGAACCCGTGGGGGGCGAAGGAACGCGCATCAGCGTCGACGTCGAGATCCCCGAGGCCGAGGCGCACCGGCTCGACACGCAGCGCGCCGTCATCCACGAGTCGCTGGGCAACCTGGCGAGGATCGCCTCCGCGAGCTGACCGCTACGGTGAGGTGATGGCCGAGGTCTTCGAGGTCATCGAGGAGCACCTAGCGGCGTGGATCGCGCGCCAGCCCGTGTTCTTCGTCGGGTCCGCGCCGCTGGCTGCCGACGGGCACGTGAACGTCTCCCCCAAGGGGCCGATCGGGACCTTCCGGGTGCTCGGGCCACGGCGCGTCGCCTACCTGGACTACTCGGGCAGCGGCGCCGAGACCATCGCCCACCTGCGTGAGAACGGTCGCGTCGTGGTCATGTTCTGCGCCTTCGAAGGGCCGCCTCGCATCCTGCGCCTGCACGGCGTGGGCCGACCGGTGATGCCCGGGGACCCCGGCTTCGAGGAGCTGCTCGGCGAGGCGCGCTTCGAGGAGCCGTGGACCCCCACGGGCCGCCGGTCGATCGTCGAGGTCGACGTCCAGCGGGTGGCCACCTCGTGCGGCTACGGCGTCCCGCTCATGTCCCACGAGGGCGAGCGCCCGCACATGGAGCTGTCCAAGGCCAAGCGCCTGAGGGTCGGAGGCCCGGACGCGCTCGCGCGCCGCATGGCGGAGACCAACGCCCACAGCATCGACGGCCTGCCGGCGGTGCTGGAGGAGCCGCCGGTCCCTTGACCGGCGCGCCTAGGCGCCCTGGCGGACGCGCGAGGCGCGGGACTTCTTGCGCGCCCCGTTGTTGGCGTGCAGCGCGCCGCGCTTGACGGCCTTGTCGATCGTCGAGACGAGCTCGCGGTGCTCTGCGTCGGCCCGCTGGCCGTCGCCCGCTCCCACTGCGGTCTCGAGGCGGCGGAAGTAGGTCTTGATCTTCGTCGTGTAGCGGCGGTTCTCGTGCCGCTCGCGTTCCGCCCGAAGGATCCGCTTTTCTTGGGAGTGAATGTTGGCCATAGACAGCGCATCGCCGCGGAACGGGCCGCGGCGCGACGACAACTATAACGCCCGGCCACGCAGGATCGCCGTCAACACGGCGATCTTCTCGATCGCGACGGGACTGTCGCGCATCGCGGGCCTCGGTCGCGAGATCCTGGCCTCCAGCTACTTCGCCACGAGCGGGGCGTTCTCGGCGTTCACGATCGCCTTCCAGATTCCGAACCTGCTGCGCATGCTCGTCGCCGACCAGGCGATCACGGCGGCCTTCGTACCGGTCTTCACCGAGCTCCTGGAGCAGCGCAAGCGGGCGGACGCCTTCCGCCTGGCATCGACCCTGTTCTTCCTGATCCTCATCGTTCTGGGGTCGGTGACGGCGATCTTCGTCGTGCTCGCGCCGGTCGTCATGCCGCTGTTCATCGGCGACACATTCTCCGCGCAGCTCGACGCCCTCACCGTGGGCCTCTCGCGGCTGCTCTTCCCCGTGGTCGTCCTCCTCGGCCTCAACGGACTGTGCGTGGGGATCCTCAACGCGTACGACCACTTCACGATCCCGGCCCTCGCGCCCCTCGTCTGGAACATCGTGATCATCGTGCTGCTCGTCGTGCTGCGGCCGCTGTTCGACGGACCGAACCAGCTCTACGCGTACGCGATCGGCGTGCTCGCCGGGACCATCGTTCAGTTCCTCATGGCGTTCCCGGTCCTGCGCCATCACGGCTTCGAGCTCAAGCTCGCGCTGGACTGGCGCGACCCGCGCATAAAGCAGGTCATCGCCCTGATGCTCCCGGTGACCATAGGGCTCGGGGTGATCAACTTCGATCTGGTGATCAACTCGACGCTGGGCTCGCTGGTCTCCGACCAGGCCCCGCGGGCGATCGATGCTGCCTTCCGGCTCTACCAGCTTCCCCAGGGGATGTTCTCGATCGCCCTGGCCACGGTGCTCTTTCCCGCGCTGGCCCGCGCGGCCGTCCGCGGCGACATCCCGCTGCTGCGCGGGACCCTGGCCAACGGCATCCGCCAGATCCTCCTCCTGCTCATCCCGGCCGCGGCGGTGAGCGCCGTGCTGGCGACCCCCATCGTCCGCCTCGTCTACCAGCACGGCGAGTTCGGCCCCGACTCGACCGACGCAGTGTCCGAGGCGCTGCTCTGGTTCTCGGTGGCGCTGCCGTTCAACGGCGCGAACCTCCTGCTCACCCGCACCTTCTTCGCCCTGCGGCGGCCCTGGGCGGCCACCGCGCTCGCCGTGGCCAGCATGGGCATCAACGCCGCCGTGAGCCTCGCGCTCTACGAGCCGCTGGGGATTGCCGGGCTGGTCATCGGGACGGTGGTCGGCAATGCCGCGATGACCGCCGGCCAGGCCTGGCGGCTGCGTAGCACGCTGGGCGGGATCGACGGGCGCCGAACACTGATCGCGGCCGCGCAGATGACCTTCGCGGCGGGCCTGCTGGCTGGCGTCGCCTACGGGGTCTGGTCGGGTCTGGACGGCTTGCTCGGGCGCGGCGTGCCCGCGCAGTGCGTATCGATGGGGGCGGCGCTGGCCGCCGGCGGCCTGGCGTACGGCGGGGCGGTGCTGCTCATGCGCATCCCCGAAGCGGCGCAGATCCGCGAGCTAGTGGCCGGGCGCTTCCGCCGGCGCCCGGCCTAGGCAGACCCCTGGCCTCTTAGGAGACCGCCCGCTCGGGGGCCGCGAACTCGCGGACGAGCTCGACGATGTGCGCCGGCGCCTTCTCTACCGAGCCTGAGTCGAAGGGCGGCTCGGGGTCGTACTCGATGCCCAGCTGGATCGCCTGCGCGAGGTCGTCGCCACCCAGCCGCGCCGCCAGCAGCAGCGCCATGTCGATGCCGGCGGAGACGCCCGCCGCGGTGATGACCTTGCCGCGCTCCACGACCCGCTCGGCTACCGGACGCGCGCCGAGCGACGCGAGCTGGTCGCGCGCGGCCCAGTGCGTCGAGGCGTCGAGGTCCTCGAGGATGCCCGCGGCGGCGAGCAGCAGCGCGCCGGTGCAAACCGAGGTCGTCCAGCGCGAGTGCTCGTGCGCTTCGCGCAGCCAGCCGAGCAGCGCCTCGTCGCTCAGCAGCTCCCGGTTGCCCAGCCCGCCGGGAACGACGATGACCTCGGGGTGGGGAACATCGTCCAGCGCGCTCTCGGCGAGCATGGTGAGCATGCCCGTCTCGGTGCGCATCGGGCCCGGCTGGACGGCGACGAAGTGGACGGTGGTGCCCGGGATGCGCGAGAGCACCTCGTAGGGGCCGATCGCGTCGAGAGCGGTGAAACGGTCATAAAGGGGGATCGCGACGTCCATGGTTCATGGCTCCTCGTGAGTTGATGGTCAGGCTGCGAAGCGACTGCGGTAGGCGGCGGGGCCGACGCCCAGGCGGCGGTGGAAGGCGCGGCGCATGGTCTCGACGGTGCCGAAGCCGCAGCCCAGGGCCACCTGCTCCACCGGTGCGGCCGAGCTCTCCAGCGCGATCCGCGCGCGCTCGACCCGCAGCGCCTCGACGTACGCGCCCGGCGTCATCCCGACCTCGCGGCGGAAGGCGCGGGCGAAGTTGCGAGGGCTCATGTGAGCGCGGGCGGCAAGCGCGGGTACCGACAGGTCGCCGTCTAGGTGGTCGACCATCCAGCGCTGCAGGTCGCGCAGCGGCTCGCGGGCGGCCTGGGGGTTCGCGAGCTGGGCGCTGAACTGCGCCTGGCCCCCGGGGCGGCGCACGAACAGGACGAGCGCGCGGGCGACGGCAAGCGACACGTCGTGACCGAGATCCTCCTCGACCAGCGCCAGGGCGAGATCCATCCCGGCCGTGACCCCCGCGGAGGTCGCGATCCGCCCGTCGCGGACGAAGATGGGGTCGCGCTCCACGGTCACGGGCGGATGGCGCCGCGCGAGCTCGTCACAAGCGGCCCAGTGAGTCGTGGCGCGCTTGCCGTCGAGCAGGCCGGCGGCGGCGAGGAGGAAGGCGCCGTTGCAGACCGAGCACACGCGGCGCGAGCGGCTTGCGGCGCGCTCGATCCACCGTATGAGGCGCTGGTCCGCCAGCGCCCGCGGGACGCCTGCGCCTCCGACCACTACGAGCGTGTCGATCGTGCCGCGGACGGCGCTCAGGGCCCGGGTCGGGTGCAGGGTCAAGCCGCTCGAGGTGCGAACGGCGTCGGGCGAGGCGGCGACGGTCTCGATCTCGTAGCCGCCGTGGTGGAAGCGCTCGGCCATCGAGAAGACCTCCGCCGGCCCGAACAGGTCGAGGGCCTGAAGGTCGGGGAAGGCGACGAAGACGACGCGGCGGCGGCGGGTCACACGAACAGCATCGACGAAGGGGCGAGTGGCCGCAAGGACCAATTGCGGACGATTTCTGCCACCCCGCGGGGGCTCAGCCGCGACCCGCCCCTACCCTTCACGCCGCCCCCATGGCCGACCAAGCCCACATCCGCAACTTCTCGATCATCGCCCACATCGATCACGGCAAGTCGACCCTGGCCGACCGCATCCTCGAGCTGACCCACACGGTCACCCTGCGCGAGATGCGCGCGCAGCTCCTGGACTCCATGGACCTCGAGCGCGAGCGGGGGATCACCATCAAGGCCCAGGCGGTCCGCGTGCAGTACCAGGCGCGGGACGGCGAGACCTACCAGCTGCACCTGATCGACACCCCCGGGCACGTCGACTTCACCTACGAGGTCTCGCGGTCGCTCGCCGCCTGCGAGGGCGCGCTGCTGGTGGTCGACGCCTCGCAGGGCGTCGAGGCGCAGACCGTGGCCAACACTTACCTCGCCGTGGAGTCCGGGCTCGAGCTGATCCCCTGCCTGAACAAGATCGACCTCCCGGGCGCCGAGCCCGAGCGGGTCGCGGGGGAGGTAGCGGAGCTGCTGGGAGAGCCTTCCGAGGAGGTGCGGCGGATCAGCGCCAAGACCGGCGACGGGGTCATCGACGTGCTCGAGGAGCTCGTCCAGCGGGTGCCGCCGCCCAGCGGCGACCCCGACGCCCCGGCGCGCGCGCTGATCTTCGACTCGGAGTTCGACCAGTACCGCGGGGTGATCGCCTACATCCGGGTCGTTGACGGCCGGTTCACAAAGGGCGACGCGATCCGGGCGATGCAGGCCGGCACGGAGGCCGACATCGACGACATCGGCTTCTTCACGCCGGCGATGACCCCCGTTGCCAGCCTCGGCCCCGGGGAGGTCGGCTACCTCATCACCGGCATCAAGGACGTCACCAAGCTCGCGGTGGGCGACACCCTGACGATGCGGGTCGCCGGCGCGAGCGAGCCGCTGCCCGGCTATCGCGAGGTCAAGCCGATGGTCTTCTGCGGGCTCTTCCCGATCGATTCCGACGACTACCCCGACCTGCGCGACGCGCTGGAGAAGCTCACGCTCAACGACGCGGCCCTGAGCTGGGAGCCCGAGACGTCGGACGCGCTCGGCTTCGGCTTTCGCTGCGGCTTCTTGGGTCTTCTGCACATGGACATCGTCCGCGAGCGCCTGGAGCGCGAGTACGACCTCGAGCTGCTGGCGACGATGCCCAGCGTCGAGTTCGAGGTCACGCTGTCCGATGGGGAGGTGATCCCCGTCCACAACCCGACCGACATGCCCGACCCGGCGAAGATCGTCGAGGTGCGCGAGCCTTACATCCGCGCCTCGATCCTGTGCCCGAAGGCGTTCGTCGGGGCGGTGATGGAGCTCTGCCAGGAGCGCCGCGGCGAACACGCAGGGATGCACTACCTATCCGCCGAGCGCGTGCAGCTGACCTACGACATCCCGCTCGTGGAGATCGTGCTCGACTTCTTCGACCAGCTCAAGTCGCGCACCCGCGGCTACGCGTCGCTGGACTATGACCTGATCGGGCTGCGCGAGTCAGACCTGGTCAAGCTCGACATCCTCCTGGCCGGCGATCCGGTGGACGCGCTGTCGATGGTGGTCCATCGCGACAAGGCCTACGCCGCCGGCCGCACGCTCACCGAGAAGCTGCGCCAGCGGATCCCCCGCCAGCAGTACGACGTCCCGATCCAGGCCGCCATCGGCTCCCACGTCATCGCCCGTGAGACCGTCAAGGCCTTCCGCAAGGACGTGATCGCCAAGTGCTACGGCGGCGACATCAGCCGCAAGCGCAAGTTGCTCGAGAAGCAGAAGGCGGGCAAGCGGCGGATGAAGCAGGTCGGGCGCATCGAGGTGCCCCAGGAGGCGTTCCTGGCGGTCCTCGAGCTGGGCGACGCCGAGCGGTAGGCACCGGAGTTTCATCCGGTCACGTCCACTTCGGGCTCCTACTCGATCGGCGACTCGACTCTGGCCCACGCCACCGGCGCCGGGGTCCTCCCTGAGAAGAACGCCAACGAGACCACCATCGTGAACCCGCCGGCGAGCATCAACGCCGCGATCCCGAAGTCCACTGCCTTCGTCGTCGTGTCGGCGATGTGCGCCAAGCGCGGGAAGCCGATCGTGATCTCGGGCGCCTTCCCTCGGGTCTGACGGGCTCGCTGGAGGCGTCGCCTCGTCGACGCGGAATACCCGTGAGCGGTCGTCCTCGTAGACTGCCGCGCCGTGCCGGTCTCCACGCAAGCGCTCGGGAAGGCCTACCCGCCCGGGGTTTATGCCGTCGGGCGCGAGAAGATCCGCGAGTACTCGGCGGCGGTGGGGGAGACCAACCCGCTTCATCTGGATCCTGAGGCGGCACGGGCCGCCGGCTACGCCGACGTGGTGGCGCCGCCCATGTTCGCCGTTGTCTACAGCGCGCCGGTCATGGGGCCGGCGGTCCTCGATCCCGAAGTGGGAATGAACTGGATGATGATGGTCCACGGATCCCAGGAGTTCGTCTGGGGTCCGCCGGTCGTCGCGGGCGACGAGATCACGACGACCGTGTCCGTCAGGGACATCAACGAGCGTGGGGGGATGGCCTTCTACGTGTTCGAGTCCGCGTCGGACAACCAGCGCGGCGAGCCGGTGTGCACGGGGACGTGGACCAACATCGTGAGGGGGGTGTGAGGATGGCCGAGCTGACCGAGGGCGCGACGCTGCCCGAACTGCGTGTGACCCCGGATCGCTACCTGACCGTCCGCTATGCAGGCGCGTCGGGGGACTTCAACCCGATCCACATCGACGAGGACTTCGCCAAGCAGGCCGGGCTTCCCGGCCGGATCCTGCACGGCCTGTGGACGATGGCGCAGGTCGCACGGGCCCAGACCGAGGCCGGCGGCGGCCCGGAGTCGCTTAAGCGGCTCTCGGTCCAGTTCCGCGGCGTCGGACTGCCCGAGCACGAGATCGTCATCACCGGGGAGGTCACCCGCGTCGAGGACCGCCGCGCGGTGGTCGCGACCGTCGCCGAGCAGGACGGCAACCGGATCGTCCGCAACGCCGAGGCCGAGATCGAGCTGGGGGACGGCCGCCCCTGACGACGAGGCGGCGGCGACGCGGCTCGTACCGCGCCGCCGCCGGGGTCCCCCGTCGCGGCGGCGCTAGCCGCCGGAGGTCGTGGCCCCGGACGAGCCGTCCGTCGACGACGAGTTGTCGGAGGAGGACGAGTCCCCGCTCGACGAGCTGTCGTTCGAGGACGTGTCGCTAGAGGAGCTGTCGCTCGAGGACGTGTCGCTCGAGGACGTGTCGCTAGAGGACGTGTCGCTAGAGGACGTGTCGCTCGACGAGGGGTCCCCACTCGATGTGTCACTCGACGAGCTGTCGCTTGACGACGTGTCGCTCGACGACGTGTCGCTCGACGAGCTGTCGCCTGACGAGCTGTCGCCTGACGACGTGTCGCTTGAGGACGTGTCGGTCGAGGAGGTGTCCCCGCTCGACGTGTCACTCGACGAGGTGTCGCCTGACGACGTGTCGCTCGAGGACGTGTCGGTCGAGGAGGTGTCCCCGCTCGACGTGTCGCTCGATGAGGTATCGCTTGAGGACGTGTCGGTCGAGGAGGTGCCTCCGCTCGACGTGTCGGTCGACGACGTGTCCCCGCTCGACGGGTCGCTCGAGGAGCTACCGCTCGACGAGTCGGTCGACGACGTGTCCCCGCTCGACGGGTCGCTCGAGGAGCTACCGCTCGACGAGCTGTCGGTCGAGGCGCCCGTCGACGAGGAGTCCGTCGAAGACGTGTCGGTCGTGGACGTGTCCGCGGCCGGCGAGCTGTCGGTCGAGGACGAGTCCGTCGAGGACGTGTCCTGACCGGAGCTGTCCGTCGAAGACGAGTCCGTCGACGACGTGTCGGTCGAGGACGTGTCGGTCGAGGACGTGTCCTGTGTCGAGGTGTCGGTGGTCGCGCCCGGGTCGGTCGTCGACGTGTCAGCGGCGGCGGCCGGGTCCTGGTTCGTGGTGGTGCCGGCGGGCGTGGTCGCCGCGGGGGCGGCGGGGTCACCCGGCGTGGTCTGGGCCGGCGCCTGAGCCGCGGGGTCCGTCACGGCGGTGGCCCCGTCCGTCGTG
>JBBQNQ010000013.1:0-50317 GCA_038330095.1 Solirubrobacterales bacterium | reverse complement strand
CCCCACAAACTCCGTCCCATACGGAAACGGAGGCCGCACCGCCGAAACCAACGTCTTACCGGTCAGGATCATCATGTCCCCAACCTCCTCCAACAAAGACTTCGCCGGCAAGAACGCCCGATCCGCGACGCTACGAACCATTGCTCCTCCCCATCAGCACACGCAAATGAGCCATCGATCGAAGGCTCCTCCTGGCCGAAGCGTATGCGAACGCGCTGTTCCGTGGCAAACCGGAACCCGTGCGCCTTAATCCCCGCTCAATGAGCGGCGCTCCGGCGGTCTGCGCGAGCTTGCCGCAACCCTCGCGTGGCGCCCTTGCGCCGTGGTAGGGTCTCGCCGCTGTGAGGGCTGTGGGAGGTAACGCTCGCAGGACGCTGGCCCTGACGGCCTGCGCCGTCGCGTTGCCGATCGCCGCCTGCGGCGGCGCGAAGCAGGACGCCGACGAGCCCAGTGGGAACTTCACGCTAGACGTCACGCGCGCGAGCTTCCCGAAGCAGCAGCGGCTCGCCAGGACGGCGAAGCTGTCCATCGTCGTCCGCAACGTCGGCAACGACAAGGTTCCGGACGTCGCGGTGACCCTGCGCAGCGGAGGCGGCGTGTCCACCTCGGGCACCGGCGCGCAGGGACAGGGCCTCGATGCCTTCAGCTACCGGTCGGCTTCGCCCGGGCTCCAGGATCCCTCGCGACCGATCTGGATCGTGGACCGCGGGCCGCGGCAGGTCATGGGGCAGGGACCGGGTGGAGGCGCCACCGCCTACGTCGGTACCTGGGCTTTGGGCCCACTCGCGCCCGGGCAGACAAAGACCTTCGACTGGGACGTGACCCCCGTGCGCGCCGGGAGCTACAGCGTCGGCTGGATCGTGTCGGCCGGTCTGAACGGCAACGCGAAGGCGAAGCTGCGCAACGGGGGCATCCCACGCGGCGGCTTCCGGGTCTCGATCAACGGCACGCCGGAACAGGCCCGGGTCACCGAGTCGGGCCAGATCGTCAACCAGCCCTAGCCCAGGGCGGGAAACCCTCAGGCTTCGATAGAGCGTTACCGGCGAGCTCGCCGACGCTCCACCATCCGCCCACCGGCGTGCGCGGGAGCGGCGGCGAGGATCGCCGGAACGGTCCCGAGCAACAGCGGCAGGCCGGGACCGGCGCCCCCGGAGGCGAGCGCGAGCACCGTGAGCACCGCGCTGATCGCCCCCAGGCCGAGGATCGTCCACACCGCCGCGGTGGCGTTGCCCAGCCAGCACCCGACGACCCAACCGAAGCCGATCTCGAACCAGATCACCGCGAGCAGGAAGAAGATGCTCCCGTCGATGAGGACCGCGACCCACGCCGCCCATAGGACCGAGCCAGCGGCGATCAGCGCGACGAGCAGCGGGCCCATCCCGCCACGGTAGCCCGCCGGCCGTCGCGGCGGGCGCCGGCGGCGGTGGCGGCGGCGGTAGTCGCGGTGGCGGTGGCGGTGGCGCCGAACGGCATCGACGAGGGAGAACGGAGTGGGTGGGCGATGCGGGGGGTGGGTCGAGTTTCGGTCGATATGCGACCGCTATTCGCCCCATCCCCTCCCTAACCCGCCCGCCGTTCGTCCCGGCGCCCTCCCCTAGCCCGCCGACTTCGCCCCCCGCCCCCGCGACCTACTTCGGAAGGCGTGGAGCGATGATCCGGTAGGCCTTGAGCCCCAGGCCGAGGCGCTCGCGGTCCTCAGACTGCATCGGGTCCAGCCGGGTGAGCTCCTTCACGCGATCCAGCCGGTAGGCCACCGTGTGGCGGTGGGCGTAGATCGCCGAGGCCGTCGCGTTCATGTTGCAGTTCTGCTCCAGGTAGGCCTCGAGGGTGCCGACGAGGTCGGTCGCGTACTGGTCGTCGTACTTGACGATGGGCGCGACGGTGTCCTCGTAGAAGCTGCGGACCTCCTCGGGGTGGGAGGCGAGCACGCGGAAGAGCAGGCGGTAGGTCCCCGTGCCGATGTCCTGCGCGATCGGGGCGTCGGACTGGCGCAGGACGTCCAGCACGAGCTCGGCCTCCTGAACCGCCCTGCCGAGGTCGGCGGGGTCGCCGTAGAAGGAGGAGATCCCGACCGTCCCGTGGCGCTGAAGCCGAGACGCGAGGCGCCGCGCGGCCGCCAGGGCGGCCTCTCCCGGATCGGCAGCGTCCTGCGGAGGGGGCAGGAGCGCGTAGACGCGGTCATCGAGGTGCTGCGCGAGCGAACCCGGAACCTCGCCCGCGATGGTCGCAACCACGTGGCGCGGTCGCTCCGTCTTGAGCTCGGCGCAGAGCACGACCACGCCGCGATCCACGGGGCAGCCCAGGCGGGCAGCCCGGCGCACGATCTCGGCGGTCTCCACGTCATCGCGCGAGCGCAGGTCCTCGATCACCGAGCCGCGCAGGTTCTCCTCGACCTCGTCGCGCGCCTCGGCGATGGCCACCTCTGTCAGGCACGCGACCGCAGCGAGGTGCAGGAACTCAGGGGCCTCAGCAGCGGGCGTGACGTCGCCAACGGCGAGTAGGACCACCGAGCCGACGACCTCGTCGCCCGCGCTGATCGGCGCCTGCGCGGCGAGCCCGTCGGGCACCTTTGCCGGGCGGTCTCTCAGGCGTTCCGCGACGTAGCGCTCGACCGCCTGGAGGCGGTCCGGTGCGACGGCCGTCTCGGGCACGAGGACCGAGACGCCCAACCGCGGGACGACTATGGCCACGGGCCCGCCGGCGGCGCGGGCGGCGAGCTCGGCGACGCGTACCAGGCCGTCGCCGGCCAGCACGGCGTCGACCATCTCGAGATGAACGGCGCGCAGGCGCTGCACCAGCAGGCCGGTGGAGGCGAGCGGCGCGGCGGGCTCAGGACTGGGGGCGTCGGCGGGCATCGCTCGGTGTGGATGAAGGTGGAAGATTCGGGCACGGGCGGGCGGCGGATCGAGTCGATCCGCCGCCCCCTCCGCATGCTCTGCTGCTAGGCGGTCGCCGCGGGTGCGGGATCCGGGTGGGCCTGCAGCGTCTCCTCACCGGACTCGCCGGTGCGGATGCGGTAGGCCTCCTCGACGGGCATGACGAACAGCTTGCCGTCTCCGATCGAGCCGGTGCGCGCGTGCTTGAGCGTCGTCTCGACGATCGCCGGGACGTCCTTGTCCTCCACCACGCACTCGATCTTGATCTTCGGCCGCAGGTAGTTCGTCAGCTCCGCCCCGCGGTAGCGCTCGGTGATCCCCTTCTGCCGCCCCGAGCCCTTGACCTCGCTGATGGACAGCGAGGGGAACCCGAGGTTCAGCAGCTCCGTGCGGATCGGCTCGAACGCCTCGTGACGGATATAGGCGACGACCATCTTCATGCCGGCACCTCCTTCTTGGTTGCGACGGGTTCGCCCGCTCGGCCCTGCGCCGGGACTCCGCCCGGTGTGTAGCCGATGAGCTCAGGCGCCGGGATGAACTGCTCCGGGTAGCCGTACATGCCGTGCTCGGAGATGTCCAGACCTGCATCCTCTTCCTCCTCGGTCACGCGCAGCCCGTAGGTCTTCTTGATGACCCAGAAGGTCGCGAAGCTCAGCGAGAACACGAACGTGAACGCGACCGTCAAGCCGATGACCTGCGCCGCGAGCTGGGTGAGGTGCCCCGAGTAGACGAGGCCGCCGGCAGGATCGCCGATTGCGTTGTACTGCGCCAGGCGCGGAGCGGTGAACAGGCCACAGGAGATCGTGCCCCAGATGCCCGCCATGCCGTGCGCCGACAGCGCGCCCACCGGGTCGTCGATGAACCGGTCGACGAAGTACACGCCGAGCACGACGATCACGCCGGCCACGACCCCGATGATCGGCGCCGCCCAGATCTCTACGTAGCCCGACGGGGCGGTGATCGCGACGAGCCCCGCGATCGCGCCGTTGCCGGCCATGCCGATGTCGATCGCCTTGGTCTTCCAGTACGCGGTGGCCACTGCGCCGAGGACGCCGGCGGCAGCCGCGAAGTTGGTGATCAACAGGATCTCCGGGAAGCGGCCGTCCAGCGCGTTGAGCGTCGAGCCCGGGTTGAACCCGAACCAGCCCAGCCACAGGATCAGCACGCCCAGCCCGAACAGCGGCATGTTGTGCCCGGGGATCGCCCGCGGCTTGCCATCAGGCCCGTACTTGCCCTTGCGGGCCCCGAGCAGCAGCAGCGCCGCGAGGGCGCCCGATGCACCGATCAGGTGGACCGCGGTCGAGCCCGCGAAGTCCTGCATGCCGGCGATCTTGGTGCCCAGCCAGTGACCTTCCTGTAGGAAGCCGCCGCCGAACACCCAGTGCGCACCGAGCGGGTAGATGATCGAGGCGAACGCGATCGAGTACAGGATGTAGACGCCGAACTTGATGCGCTCGAGCGTCGTGCCCCACACGATCGCCAGCGACACGGCGCAGAAGACGAACTGGAAGAACCACTTCGACTCGATCGTCGCATCGGACGCGCCCATGATCGGGAACGTCTTGGTGGGGTCGCCCAGGTGGGTGAAGAAGAACCCGCCCTCGTGGCCGACCAGGCCGCCGAGCGGACCCGAGAAGGCCAGAGCGAAGCCGACCGCCCACCACATCACGGCGGCGATAGAGAAGTTCGTCAGGATCTTCGCGACCACGGTGCCTGCGTTCTTGGCGCGGGAGAACCCGATCTCCAGGAACGCGAAGCCCGCCTGCATGAACATCACCAGCGATCCGGCGAGGATCACCCAGATCGAGTTGATGCCCACCGACTGCGGAAGGCCCTTGTCGGACTGAGCCTTGATCAGGTCCTGAGCGTCCGCGAACGACACTGCGGGCACGATCAGGAGTGCGATTACGCCGACCATGCCCGCAAGCAGGAGCCTGCGGCGCGTGAGCAGCGTGCGACTAGACGGAGTCCGTCTCATCGATCCTCCTCGGTTGGATGCGCCTGGCAGTCTCCGGACCGGCGGTCCATCGGTCTTTAGCCCCATGTCGAAACATCGGCGCGCCCGCTTCTCCAGATGGTCGAGGCACGCCCCGCCTCCACTACCGAAGTAGAAACACCGGCGCCCGGTCTTTGGACAGCCGGATAAACATCGATGGGCGCGGGCCGCATACCCTCCTGTGTCACCACCCATCGCAGGAGGAAACTCATCCATGGCGCGAACCCGCCAGCAGAACTTGTCCGCAGCCCAGTGGAGCCCCAACGGAGCGGCCCTCGGCGCGCCTGACCTGACCGTCTCCGGAAACCTGGTCTTCGGGGCGAACGTCTTCGGCCAGGCCGTTCAGCGCCAGCGGCTGCCCAAGGCCGTATTCCAGCAGCTCCAGAGCACGCTGGAGCGAGGCGAGGCGTTGGACCCGACGCTCGCCGACGCCGTCGCCTCGGCCATGAAGGACTGGGCGCTGGAGAAGGGCGCCACCCACTACACGCACTGGTTCCAGCCGCTCACCGGCTCCACCGCCGAGAAGCACGATTCCTTCTTCTCGCCCGTCGGCGACGGCACCTCGCTCACCGAGTTCTCGGGCAAGGAGCTGATCCAGGGCGAGCCCGATGCCTCGAGCTTCCCCACGGGCGGCATCAGGGCGACCTTCGAGGCGCGCGGCTACACCGCCTGGGACCCGACATCGCCGGCCTTCCTGATCGAGAACCCCAACGGCGCGGTGCTGTGCATCCCGACGGCCTTCGCGTCGTGGACCGGCGAGGCCCTGGACCACAAGATCCCGCTGCTGCGCTCGATGGACGCCCTCAGCCGGGCCGCCGTGCGAGCGCTGCGTCTGTTCGGCGACGACGCCGCCCAGCGCGTCTTCACCACGGTCGGGCCCGAGCAGGAGTACTTCCTGATCGACGAGCAGTACTTCTACGAGCGCCCCGACCTCATCAACACCCAGCGCACCCTGTTCGGCGCCCAGCCGCCCAAGGGCCACGAGCTCGACGACCACTACTTCGGCTCGATCCCCGAGCGGATCCTCGCCTGCATGCTCGACGTCGAGGTCGAGCTGGCCAAGCTGGGGGTCCCGATCAAGACGCGCCACAACGAGGTCGCGCCCGCCCAGTACGAGGTGGCGCCGATCTTCGAGAACTCAAACGTCGGCTCAGACCACCAGCAGCTGACCATGCAGGTGCTCCAGCGCGTCGCGCGCAAGTACGGGCTCATCTGCCTGCTGCACGAGAAGCCCTTCGCCGGGGTCAACGGCTCGGGCAAGCACAACAACTGGTCGATGGGAACCGACACGGGGCAGAACCTGCTCGAGCCCGGCGACACCCCGCACGAGAACCTGCAGTTCCTGTTCTTCGCGTCGGCGGTCATCCAGGCCGTCAACAAGCACCAGGGGCTGCTGCGGGCGTCGGTCGCCAACGCGGGCCAGGACCATCGGCTGGGGGCCAACGAGGCGCCGCCGGCGATCATCTCGATCTTCCTCGGGGCAGAGCTGCTCAAGGTCTTCGAGGCGATCGAGAAGGGCGAGGCCGGCGAGTCGACCGAGGGCTCCTTCCTCGGCCTGGGCACGCCGGTGCTGCCGCCGCTGCCGATGCACGGAGGCGACCGCAACCGGACCTCGCCGTTCGCCTTCACGGGCAACAAGTTCGAGTTCCGCGCGCTGGGCTCGAGCATGTCGCTGTCGCTGCCCAACACCGTGCTGAACACGATCGTCTCCGAGGCCATCGACGAGTTGTCCGATGAGCTCGAGGGCGCCGGCGACGACCTCGAGGCGGCCGTCCGCTCGGTGGTGCAGCGCAGCTACGGCGCGAACAAGCGGATCGTCTTCGAGGGCGACAACTACTCGGAGGAGTGGCACGCGGAGGCCGAGCGGCGCGGGCTGCTCAACCTGCGAACCAGCCCGGACGCGCTTCCCCAGTTCCTGGAGGAGGCGAGCATCAAGGCGTTCAGCGACTACGGCGTGCTCTCCGAGCGCGAGATCGAGTCGCGCTACGAGGTGTTCGTCGAGCAGTACGCGATCACGATCAACATCGAGGCCGAGACCGCCGCATCGATCGCCAAGACCATGCTGCTGCCCGCGGCGCTGCGCCACCGCGGATTGGTCGCGGGCGGAGTGGCGGGCGGAAGCAAGGTGCTGCGGCAGGTCGACGAGCTCGTCGAGCAGCTCGCGGGGAGCATCGACACGCTCGAGCGGGCCAACGTCTATCCGGACGGAATCGAGGGGATGGAGCTGGCCAAGTACGCCCGCGACACCCAGATCCCGGCTATGGACGCCGTGCGCGAGGCCGCCGACGCGCTAGAGCGGGTGGTGGCCGACGACCTCTGGCCGCTGCCGAAGTACTCAGAGATCCTCTTCGTGCGGTAGACCGCGGGCGGCGCAGGGCGCTCTCATCCCGCCACTTCAAGGGCCGGGACGGGGGCGCCTGCACGCTCGTCGAGCACGCGGACGCGGCCCATGGCGAAGAACGCGCCCACCGTGCCCAGGGCGGTCAGCGCCATGAGCGTCCACGCATGGACGAACGCGTCGTGGGCCTGCGCCGGCGACGGGTCGCCGAGCGCGGCGACGAGTAGCGCCACCCCGAGCGCCGCACCGATCTGGCGCGACATGGCCAGCACCGCCGAGCCGGTCGCGAAGCGCGCGGCAGGCAGCGAGGCCGCGGCCGCGCTGGACAGCGTCGGGATGGTCAGCCCCACCCCGATGCCGCCCACGATCATCCCGGGCAGGTACTCGCTCACGTAGGCGGGCTCGGATCCGACGCGCCAGGCCAGCCAGGCGAAGCTCGCCGCGAAGAGCAGCGCGCCCGGCGCTCCTATTGCGCGCTGGCCGTAGCGGTCCGCCAGCCGGCCGGCGGGAAGCGCGAAGACGGCCGCCATCAGCGGGCCCGGCGACAGGGCGAAGCCTGCCTTCAGCACGCTGTAGCCCCACGGGCCGGTGAGCCACAGCACGCCGCTCAGAAGCATCGCCGCGAAGACCGCGAAGAACACGAGCGCCTCGACGTTGGCCACCGCGAAGGAGCGCACGCGCAGCATGGGCAGCTCGACCACGGGGGCGGGGTGCCGAGCCGACCGGGCCACGAACGCGGCGACCAGACCGGCGGCGGCCGCGAACAGCGCGACGATCTGCGCCGAGCCCCAGCCCCAGTCGGGACTCTTCACGATCGCGAAGGTGAGCGCGCCGATCGCGCCCATCAACAGCGCTGCGCCGGCGAGGTCGGGCAGCCTCGCGACGGCCGGGTCACGCGTCTCGCGCAGCACGCGGACCGCGGCGATGGCAACGATGATCCCCACGGGGAGGTTCACCAGGAAGACCAGCCGCCAGCTCACCTCGACCAGCAGCCCGCCGATCGGCGGCCCGGCGGCAGCGGCCACCCCGCCCACCGCGGCCCATGCGCCGACCGCGCTCGCCCGGCGCTCGGGCGGAAACTCGGGCAGCAGGAGGCCCAGCGACGTCGGCATGAGCATCGCGCCGCCCGCCGCCTGCAGGACGCGCGCGGCAACGAGGGTCGCCACCGAGGGCGCCGCGGCACAAAGGACCGAAGCGCCCACGAACACGCCGAGGCCGATCAGGAAAATCCGCCGCCGGCCGACCAGATCGGCGATGCGGCCGGCCGGGACGAGCAGTGCCACGAACACGATCGCGTAGGCGTTGAGCACCCACGACAGGCTGCTCAGCGACGTGCCGCCGAAGTCGGCCTCGATGTCCGGGAAGGCGATGTTGACGATGAACAGGTCGAGGCTCGCCATGAACACCGCGGCGCTGACCACGATCAGGACGCGGTAGGGGCGCGCCATCACGCGGCCCTGCGCAGCGGCTTGGGAAGGCTCTCGGCGGTCATGGCGACGCTCCTGGGGACCGTGAGTTGCAGAGTGCAAGGGACACTACCGTCTTTCCCTTGTGAATTGCAAGCCATATGACTACGCTCACCCTGTGCCGTACCGCTCGTTTGACCAGAACTGCTCGATCGCCCGCTCGCTCGAGGTCGTCGGCGAGCGCTGGACGCTGCTGATCCTGCGCGAGGTCTTCTTTGGCTTCCACCGCTTCGAGGAGATCCAGCGCCACCTGGGGGTGGCCACGAACGTCCTCAGCGACCGACTCCAGACGCTCGTCGACCATGACGTGCTGCGCAGGGTTCCGACTGATCGGCCCGACCGCTTCGAGTACCGCCTCACTCGCAAGGGGGTCGAGCTCAGCCCGGCGGTGGCGGCCCTGATGCGCTGGGGCGACCGCTGGACCGCGGGCGAGGCCGGCCCGCCCCGCGTCCTCGTCCACACCGCCTGCGATCACGACACCTACGCCGTGGCGACGTGCGCACACTGCGGCGAGGAGCTCCAGCCGAACGAGCTGCGCACCCGCCCGGGCCCCGGGGCCACACCCGAGCAGGCGGCGCTGGGCAGGCTGCCCTGACCGGCAGGCGGCCGCGAGCGGCGCTGCTCGCGACCGGCGCCTACCTGATCGCGCTTGTCGCGACGCTCGTCGCGACGACTCCCTGGCACCGTGACCCTCGTCCCGGCGATGCCGCGGCGGAACGCCGTCGCGCACCCGGGGCGCGGCCCGAGCGTCCTCGCGCCCTCCTCCCCGCCACCGGCGCGCGAACCGAGCCTCCTCGCGCCTCCGTCCCTCCCGCCGGCGCGCGACGGCCCGAGCGCCCTCGCGAGCGCCGGGCGCCGGCCGGCCGCTTCCCGCGGGCGCCGGCATCGCCGGACGGCCTGGCTGCGCTGGCACCCGTCCCCCCGCCTCCCCCGACACGCGTTGTGGTGCCGCTGGGGCGCTGCTGCACACAGGCCCGGCCGACCGCGCGAGTCGACGCGATCGTCCTCCATACGACGGAGATGGTCGACCAGCCGGGAACGGGCGATCTCCTCGGCCTCGCGCGCTTCTTCGCGCGCTCGCGACTGAGCTCCCACGTCGCCGACGACGCCGATGGGCTCTCCAGCCGGATGGTCGCCGACGAGCGCATGGCCTACCACGCGACCTACTGGAACGCGACGACGATCGCTATCGAGCAGATGGGCTTCAGCGACTTCTCGCGGGCGACCTGGCTTGCCCGTCCCGCCCAGCTCGATGCCACCGCCGGATGGATCGCCACCTGGGCCCGCCGCTATCGGATCCCGATCCGCCGTTGCGTCGTGGCCGGGATCCGTTATAACCGGACCAAGCGCGTCGTCGCTGGAACGATCGTGCGCCGCGGTGTGTGCTCTCACTCGCAACTGGACCCCCGCAACCGTGGCGACCCGGGCCGCGGGTATCCGTGGGACGTCGTGCTGTCGAAGGCCCGAGCGCGCGCCGCCGGGGCGGGATGATTTGCCTCGACGGATTTCCGAGAGGGTCGGCCGGATACCGTGCAGAGAGTGACGACGACCTCACCGCTCGCTGAGGCCCTCGCGCCCGAGCTGCTCGACCGGTTCCTGCGCTACGTCCGCGTGGACACCCAGTCCAAGCCCCGCCGGACGGGCAGCCCCAGCACCCCGGGCCAGCTCGACCTCGGCCGTACGCTCGTCGCAGAGCTTCAGGACATGGGGATCACGGACGCCGCCCTGGACGAGGCGGGCTACGTCTTCGCGACGTTGCCGGCGACCGTCGACGGCGATGCCCCCGTGGTCGGCCTGCTCGCCCACATGGATACGAGCCCCGACGCCCCGGGCGCCGGCGTAGAGCCGGTCGTGCACTCGGGCTACGACGGGGGTGTGCTGCGGCTGCCGCGCGACGGGACGGTGCTCGACCCGGCCGATATGCCGGTCCTGGGCACGAAGGCCGGGCACGACATCGTCACCTCCAGCGGCGACACGCTCCTGGGCGCCGACGACAAGGCGGGCGTGGCCGAGATCATGTCCGCAGTCGCCCACCTCGCTGCCCATCCCGAGCTCCCGCGGCCCACCTTGCGGGTCGGCTTCACGCCCGACGAGGAGATAGGCGAGGGCGCGACGCTGTTCGACGTCGAGCGCTTCGGCGCGCGCTGTGCGTACACCCTCGACGGCTCACAGCCCGGTGAGCTGCAGGACGAGACCTTCACCGGCACCGAGATGACGATCGTCGTCGACGGCGTCGACATACACCCCGGCTGGGCGAAGGGGAAGCTTGTCAACGCCGCGCGGCTCGCCGCTCGTGTCGTGGCCGACCTGCCGGGAGACCGCCTCACCCCGGAGACGACCTCCGGCCGGGAGGGCTTCGTACACGTCACCGACCTCGACGCGTCGGCAAGCCACGCGACGATCCGCGCCATCGCCCGCGCCTTCGAGGAAGACGAGCTCGAGCGCCACGTGGCGCTCGTGCGCCGCACGGCGGAGCAGGTCGTCGCGACGGAGCCTCGGGCGCGCCTGCAGGTGGAGGTGCGCCACCAGTACCCGAACATGCGCCGCTTCATCGAGCCGCACCCCGAGATCGTCGCCAAGGCGGAGCGCGCTATCCGCGCGGAGGGCCTCGAACCGGTCCGTACGCCGATCCGCGGAGGCACCGACGGCTCTAGGCTGAGCGAGATGGGGCTGCCGACGCCGAATCTCTTCACCGGCGCGCACGAGTACCACTCGGTGCGCGAATGGGCGTCGGTGCAGGACATGGCCTCGGCGGCCGCGACGATCGTCCGCCTGGCCGAGGAGTGGACGCGATAGTGCACCGGCGGAGCGCGCTCGCCGCGGCGGTGCTCGCCGTGCTGGTCTTCGCCGGTTGCTCCGGCGGCACCGACGGGCCATCGAAGGTCACCGCGACGAGCGCGCGACTCAACGCGCACGGCAAGGCGGACAAGGGAGCGGCCTACAGCTACTTCCAGTACGGGCGGACGACGGGCTACGGGAGCAAGACGGTGACACACACCTGGCCCAGCGGTACCTCGTCGACGTTCTACGAGCCCGTCAGCGGACTGCTTCCGTCCACCGTCTATCACTACCGGGTGTGCGGCGGCGACGTGGGCAAGTCGGCCGCGTGCGCTCAGGACGTCTGGTTCACGACTTCCGCCCAGGGAACGGATCCCAAGATCGCCGCCGCCGGGAACATCGCCTGCAGCCCGAGCGACCCGAACTTCAAGGGAGGCGCGGGTACGGCGACCGTATGTCGTCAGAAGGCAACATCGGACCTGCTGGTGGGCAAGGGCTACAGCACCGTGCTCGCCCTCGGCGACAACCAGTACGACTGCGCCGCCGCCAGCGACTTCGCCTTCTCGTTCAACCCGGCGTGGGGCCGCGTGAAGAGCCTCATCCGATCGGTTCCGGGAAACCACGAGTACAAGTCGGCCAACCCGGACATATTCCACAACTACATCTGCCGGCCCGGAGCTGCCGGCTACTTCGGTTACTTCGGCGCGGCGGCCGGCTTTCCCCCGGGCGGCTACTACTCCTTCAACCTCGGCTCGTGGCACATCGTCGCCCTCAACTCGGGTCTGACGGGGAGCTCCGACTCGGAGAACTCGTGCGGCAGCGTCGTCGGCTGCGGGCCGGGGTCGCCACAGGACCGCTGGCTGCGGGCGGACCTCGCTGCGAACCCCCGCAAGTGCACGCTCGCCTTCTGGCACGCGCCGATTTTCGCCTCGAGCTCCGTCAGGTCCAGCGCCATGAGGACGCTGTGGGACGACCTTCAGAACGCAGGCGCCGACGTCGTGCTCAATGCGCACGCTCACGGCTACGAGCGGTTCAAGGCTCAGACATCCACGGGCGTGGCCTCCACCGCCTTCGGCATGCGCGAGTTCATCGTGGGCACCGGCGGCAAGGCGCTCGAGAACTTCGCTCAGAGAGCGGCCAACAGCGAGAAGATCGGGAGCACCTTCGGAGTCCTGCAGCTAACCCTGCTCGACTCGGCCTACACCTGGCAGTTCGTGCCCGAGGCCGGCAAGACCTTCACCGACTCCGGCGGAGGGTTCTGCCGCTGAAGGCCCGCGCTCGCGGGTCGAGATCCGCGATCAGGCTAGGCCGAGACCTCGGCCGCGCGCTGCTCGAGCGCCTCGGCCTCCGTCGGACCGTCCTCGGGCTCCTCCTCGGGGGGGACCTCGCCTCCGCGCTCGGTCCCGGCGATGAGCTCGTCGGCGACTTTGCCCTTGGGGATGAAGCCCGACTTCATGCCGAAGTACACCGCCTGCGGGTGGTGCGCGCCGATGGCGACCGTCGACTGCTCGGGCATGACCGCGTAGCCGTCGGACAGGTACATGCCGATCTGGCCGAGGTCGAGAAGCTCCCAGACCTTCTCGTGCTCTGACTGGTCGGGGCAGGCGGGGTAGCCCCAGGAGTAGCGGCGACCCTGGTCGAGGTCGATGCCCAGGCCGCGGCGCACCTCGGCATGGAGCCACTCGGCCAGCCCCTCGGCGGTCTGCACGCCGAGGCCATGCGTATAGAGCTGCTCGGCGTACTCGCCCTCCTGCTCCAGGCGCGCCATCAGGTCGGTCACCTCGGGTCCGACGGTGACGCCCTGCAGCGCCACGACGTCGCGCTCGCCGGTGCTCAGCGGCCGGAAGAAGTCGGTCAGGCAGATGCGGTCGTGACGCGGCTGGCGCGGGAACACGAGCCGCGTCAGCTCTCGCTCGTGGTCCTCGGGGTCGAAGACGATCAGCTCGTTGCCGTCGGCGTTGACCGGGAAGTAGCCCAGGCGCGCCCGCGGGCACAGGTAGTCCTGCTCGCGCCACATGCGGTCCAGTCGGGCGGTGAAGCCCTCCTCGCCGTCGTGGCCCTCGACCAGCCGGCGCCACTCCTCCCCCTTCTGCCCACGCCCGCCCCAGTGCAGCTTGAACAGCACGTGGCGGTCGAGGTAGGGGAAGACGTCGTTCAGGTCGACGTCGAGCTCCCGCGCTCCCCAGAACGGCGGCGTGGGGATCGTCACGTCGGTGCGCGCCGTCGAGCGCGCGGAGCTGTCGGTGACGGGCGGTGCGTCATCGATCACCACAGGCTTCTCGCGGAACGTCTGGGCCTCGGACTTGACGCGCTCGACCAGCTCGCCGCGAGTCTCCTCATCTACGAGCCGGTCCATGGTGTCAAGGCCCTGGAAGGCGTCCTTGCAGTAGTAGACGCCGGGCCCGTAGACCTCGTCTGACTCCTTGCCCTTCGGATAGAGGATGCGCCGACCGAAGTCGCGGTTGATGGCGGCGCCGCCGATCAGCACCGGGAACTCCAGCCCGCGCTGGTGCAGCTCCTGCACGCACAGCGGCATCTGCTTGGAGGTCGACACCAGCAGCGCGCTCAGCCCGATCGCGTTGGCGTCGTGCTCCACGGCCGCGTTGATGATCGTGTCGACCGGCACCTGCTTGCCGAGGTCGATAACCGTATAGCCGTTGTTGGTGAGGATGGTGTTGACCAGCGACTTGCCGATGTCGTGCACGTCGCCGAACACTGTGGCGATGACGACGCGGCCCTTGGTGTGGCCCTCGATCCGGTCGAGGTAGTTCTCCAGGCGCGCGACTGCGCGCTTCATGACCTCGGCCGACTGCAGCACGAAGGGCAGGATCAGCTCGCCCGCGCCGAACTTGTCGCCGACCTCCTTCATTGCCGGCAGCAGCACCGTGTTGAGCGTCGGCACCGCGCCGATCTTCTCCACTGAGCGGTCGATCCAGTCCTCGACGCCGTCCTTCTTGCGGCGCAGGATGTGCCAGTGCAGCGCCTCCTCGGGCTCCATGCCCTCGGTGGGATCGGTGCCCTCGTCCTCCTCGGTCTCCCCCTTGGACTCGAAGTGCCCGATGAACTGCTCCAGCGCATCCTCGCGGCGGTTGAACACCAGGTCGTCGGCCAGCTCGCGCTCGTTCTCGGGGATCTCGCCGTAGGGTGTGATGTGGTTGGGGTTGACCATCGCCAGGTCGAGCCCCGCCTGGACGCAGTGGTGCAGGAACACCGAGTTGAGCACCGCGCGCGCCCCCGGGGAGACGCCGAAGGACACGTTGGAGACGCCCAGGGAGGTCTTGACGCCCGGGACCTCGGCCTTCACGCGGCGGATGCCCTCGATGGTCTCGACCGCGCTGGGCTTCCACTCGTCGTCCCCGGTGGTCAGCGTAAAGGTCAGCACGTCGAAGATCAGCGCCTCCCGCTCAAGGCCGTGCTCGTCGCACGCCAGCTCGGTCAGGCGCTGCGCGATCTCCACCTTGCGGTCGGCGGTCTTGGCCATCCCGACCTCGTCGATGGTCAGCGCGATGAGGGCCGCACCGTGGGCCTTGGCCAGCGGGATGACGCGGTCGGCCTTGGCGCGGCCTGCCTCGAGGTTGATCGAGTTGACGATCGCGCGCCCAGGGATCTGCTCGAGCGCCATCTCGATGACCTCGGGCTCGGTCGAGTCCACCTGGATCGGCGCCGGCTGGCTGAGCGACACCCGCTTGACGACCTCGCGCATCTGCTCGTCCTCGTCCTGGCGCTCGGTGAGCGCCACGCACACGTCGAGCACGTGGGCGCCGCCGGTAACCTGGTCCTCGGCGATCTGCACGAGGCCGTCGTAGTCGTTGGCGAGCAGCATCTCCTTGGCCTTGCGCGAGCCCTGGGAGTTCACGCGCTCGCCGACGAGCGTCGGACGCGGCTCCTGCACGAGCGGCGCGGCGGTCATCATCGAGGAGACCTGGATCGGCGGCCGCGCGGGCCGCTCGGACGGCGTGCGCTCGCCCACGCGCTCGACGATCGCCCGGATGTGGTCGGGCGTCGTGCCGCAGCAGCCACCGACCACGGTCACCCCGAAGCGCTCGACGAACTCGCCGAGCGTGTTCGCAAGCAGCTCTGGCTCCTCCGGGAAGATCGTCTCGCCCTCGGGGCCCTGGACGGGGATTCCGGCGTTGGGGATGCAGTGAACGGGCAGCGGGGAGAGCTCGCCGAGGTAGCGGATCGCGTCGCGCATGTCCTCGGGGCCGGTCGAGCAGTTCAGCCCGATGACCTGGACATCGAGTGCGGTGAGGGTGGTGAGGACGGCCTCGATGTCCGTGCCCAGCAGCATCTTGCCGCCGTTGGGAAGCAGCGAGACGCTCGCCTGGAGGGGCAGCGTGCGTCCGGTGAGCCTGAATGCCTCGCGCGCCCCGAAGATCGCGGCCTTGACCTCGAGGATGTCCTGCGCGGTCTCGATGATCAGCAGATCCGAGCCGCCTTCGACCAGCCCCTGGGCCTGCTGGGTGAACACCTCTACGAGCTCGCGGAAGGTGATCTTCCCGAGCGTCGGGTCGTCGGATGCCGGCAGGTTGCCGGTCGGGCCGATCGAGCCGGCGACGAAGCACTCCTCGCCGACCGCGGCGCGCGCGATCTCGGCGGCGCGCGTGTTGATCTCCAGCGTGTGCTCGCCCAGCCCCCACTCGTCGAGCTTGATCTTCGAGGCCTGGAAGGTGTCGGTCTCGACGACGATCGCGCCCGCCTGCACCATCGACTCGTGAACGCCCTGGATGACATCGGGCCGGTTGAGGACGAGCGCCTCGTGGCACTTGCCCTGGAGCCCGCCGTAGTCTTCCTGGGTCAGCTCGAACTGCTCGAGCGTCGCGCCCATGCCGCCGTCGAAGACGACGATGCGCTCGCGAACAGCCCGCAGGTAGTCACGTTCGGCCATGCCGGGAGCCTAGCAGCGAAAATCCCAACCTTGCCACGGCTGTGTCAAGGTTTCACGAGCAGGCGCGCGAGGCGCGCGACGACGGCCTCGGGCTGCTCGACGAGCTGCCGCCAGGTGACCCGCATGACCGCCAGACCGCGCGCCTGGAGCTCGGCGTCCCGGGCGCGGTCGCGCTCGAACGCGGCGCGGGTCCCGTGGAAGGCGAAGCCGTCGATCTCGACGACAACGCGCTGCGCCGACCACAGGGCGTCGACTTCGTAAGGGCCGACGCGGACGTTCGCCTGTGGCTGTGGCAGGTGCGCCTTGTCGACGAGGGCGAGGAAGCGGGCTTCGGCCTGCGAACGCGTCAGGCCTTGAATCGAGCGGCTCGCGAGGATTTCGCGGAGAGTCGCTACGCCACGACGGCCCTGGGCGCCCTGAACGGCGGCGACGAGGGCCGAGTGGGTGGTGAGGCGGCGGACCTGCGCTTCCTAGACGGCCCGCGCAAGCTCGTCCGGCAGCGCCGCGGTCGCCAGATCCAGCAGGGTTCTGGTCGGCGAAGTCGTCGGGAGCCCGTGGGGGCGGTGGATGTCTGTCGCCTCGAGCGTTTTGGTGGTGTGGACGTCGATGCCGGGTTGGGGTCGGGGTAGACGGCGGGCGACGAGGAGGAGATGCATCTCGGGTCCCGGCCTGGGCAGCAGGCCGTGGACGTTGGCGGCGGTGCGGTGGCTCAGGACTGCGTGGGGCCCGGTTGACAGCAGGGCCGCGGTCTCGCGGGCGAGCGACGGTGGGACCGGGTGGCCGGCGAGGAACACGTGGCGAAAGAGCGGGTGCAGGCGGCCCTTCGCCACGCGATGCGCAATGCCGCGCCGCCCCAGGCCGGCGGCCTCCAGCTGCGCGCGCGTCAGAACCCCGCGCTGGGCCGCCGCGAGCTGCGCTAACGCGCGATCGTCAGGGTGCACTTTGTCGATCTCGAGCGCGCCCGCCAATCGAGATGCACGTTCCGGACGCATCGCGTCCGCTTCGTGCGTGTCGTCGCCGGCGAGAGGCCGAGATGCACGTCCTGCACCCTGCACGATCACGAGCGTGACGGACCGCATCTCGCAGGATGCCGCTGAGTGCAGAGATGTCACACACCAGCGCGCAAGACGCGCGCCACCGCGCGTCCCCCTCGACCTCTCCGTCCCGCCCGGCGTGGACCGAGGAGTTGGCGGCGTTACGCGGGCCACGCGGGTGTAGGCTGGGACCGGGATGAGACGTGCTGCGACTCTCGCGGGAGTGGCCCTCACGGCCGCGCTCGCCGCCGCTCCGGCCGGCGCGGCCACGGGTGACCGCGGCTGCGACCCGCTCGACCAGGCAGCCTGCCTGCTGCCCTGGCCCAACGACTACTTCTCGCGCGCCGACCGCTCGACGGATACCGGCCGCCGCCTCGCCCTGCGACCCGGTTCCACGCCGGCCACCAAGGAGGGGAAGAGCATCGGGGTGGTGGACTTCAACCGCTCCGACGGCTTCAGCCCGGGCAGCCTGATCATCACGCGCGTGCCGGGGCTGGACTCCAACGCCGCGCTCGACCGCTCGGGCGCGGTGCGCGTCACCGACCCCGGGCGCTACCGCACGCGCAACCAGCCGATCCTGCTCATCGACGCCCAGACGGGCAGGCGCTGGCCGGTGATGGCAGAGGTCGATGCGCAGGCCGCCGCTCCGAGCCAGGCCGACCTGCTCATCCGCCCGGCGGTCAACCTGCGCGAGGGCCGGCGCTACATCGTGGCGCTGCGAGGACTGAAGACCGCCTCCGGCGCCCCCATCGCCGCCGGCGGAGCGTTCCGCGTCTACCGCGATCGGCTGCCCTCCACCGATCCGGCCGTGCAACGCCGCAGGCCGCACATGGAGGAGCTCTTCGCCCGGCTGGGGCGGGCGGGGGTGAAGCGGCGCGATCTCTACCTGGCCTGGGACTTCAAGGTGGCCAGCGCGAAGGGCCTCGCCGGGCCGATGCTCTCCATCCGCAACCGCGCGTTCGCGCGGCTCGGCGACCGCAACCTCGGCGACGAGCGCATCCAGGGCCGTGCACCGAAGTTCCGCATCACGTCGGTGCAGGACTTCACCCCGGCGCAGAACGCGCTGGTGTCACGGCGGGTCAGCGGTGAGGTCGACGTCCCCTGCTTCCTCGACCTGCCGGGCTGTCCGCCGGGGTCGCGCTTTCGCCTGAACGCTGCCGGCCTGCCGGTGCGCACGCCCGGGAATGTGGCGAAGGCGCCGTTCATATGCCAGATCCCTCGCGGGGTGAGCGGGAAGCTGCAGCCCGTGCTCTACGGGCACGGCCTGCTCGGCAGCCGCACCGAGGTCCTCTCGAGCGTCAACGCCCAAGCCGCGCAGGAGCACGGGCTGCTCTTCTGCGCCACCGACTGGGCGGGCATGGCAACTGAGGACGTAGCGACGATCGCTACCCGGGTCCTCCCCGACCTGAGCAACTTCCCCCTGCTGGCCGACCGGGTGCAACAGGGAATGCTCAACTTCTTGTTCGTCGCGCGCGCCATGGCCCACCGCAACGGCTTCGGAGCCGACCCGGCGTTCCGGCCCGGCGGTCGCAGGATCGTCGCCGGGCGCCGGATCGCCTTCAACGGCAACAGCCAGGGCGGGATCATCGGCGGCGCGCTGACCGCCGTGGCACCCGACTTCACGCGCTCCGCGCTCGGAGTGCCGGGCATGAACTACTCCACCCTGCTCGACCGCTCGGTCGACTTCGATCCCTTCGCGGCGATCCTCTACGGAAACTACGCGCGCGACGAGACGCGACCGCTGCAGCTCGCGCTGATCCAGCTCCTCTGGGACCGCGCCGAGGCGAACGGCTACGCGCAGCACATGACCCGCGACCCCTATCCCAACACTCCGCGCCACACCGTCCTGCTGCTCGAGGCGTTCGGCGACCACCAGGTGTCCAACCTGGCGACCGGGGTCGAGGCCCGGACGATCGGCGCCCGCCTGCGTCGCCCGGCGCTCGACCCAGGCCGCAAGGGGCCGTGGGTGAGGCCGTTCTGGGGATTGCCCCGGATTCGCAGCTTCCCCTACGGCCGGAGCGCGCTGCTGGTCATGGACTCCGGGCCGCTGCGCACCGCCCCGGGAGGGGGCGTGATCGGCACCCCGCCGGCCCCGATCGAGAACGTGGCGCCTCGCCAGGGCGTCGACCCTCACGGGCTGGGCGGAGGGTCTGCGGAGATCCGCCGCCTGGTCGCGGCGTTCCTTGCGCCGGGCGGAGCCCTGCTGGCCGGCTGCGGCGCCCGGCCCTGCTACATCGGCGGCTACACCGGCCCGTAGGGCCCGCGGCTCAGCGCGCGCCGACCTCCAGCAGGCCACGGTCGTCGACGGCCAGCGTGCGCCGGCCGCGCAGCAGCTCGAGGAGGTCGGCCCCGACCAGCTCGCGGCGCCAGCCCCGAAGCGTGCGCGTCGCGGGCTCCTCGCCCCCGCCGCGAACGTGAGCGACGATCGCGGCGAGGTCCGCGCGGGCGGCGATCAGCTCGTAGGCGAGGCCCGCTTGGCGCGCCCGCGCGCGAACCAGCGCCTCGCCGAGGGCCACGAGCGGCGCGCCGCCGGGATCCAGGCGTCCGCGCTCGTCGTCCAGGCGAACGGGCTCGGCCTCGCGGCCGGCGGCGATCACCCGGAGCAGCTCGTCGCCGCGCCGCTGCACCGTGCGCCCCCACAGCCCGCGAATGTCCTTGAGGGCGCCGCGCTCGCTCGGCTGGCGCCGGGCGAGCTCGAGCAGCTGCACGTCGCCGATCACGGCGCTGGGCGTGCGGTCCTCGGCCTGCGCTGCGAGCTCGCGCCACGCCGCGAGCTCCTTGGCGACCGCCAGCTCGCGCGGCTTGAGCTGGTTGGCGCGCGGCAGCCGCCGGAAGGCCGTCTCGGGGTCGCGCTCGTCGCCGGGGCGCTCCAGCGAGCGGCACTCCTCGAGCGCCCAGCCGAGACGGCCGCGCTCGTCCAGGCGGCGGCGAAGCTCGCCCGCCAGGGGGAGCAGGTGCGAGACGTCGGCGCGCGCGTAGGCGAGCTGGTCCTCGCTCAACGGCCGGACGTCCCAGCGCGCGAAGGTCTCCCCCTTGGGCAGTCGCACGCGCAGCACCGAGTCGACCAGCCGGCCGTAGCCCATGCTCGCGCCCAACCCGACGAAGCCGGCCGCGACCTGCGTGTCGAAGACGTTGCACACTTCGGTGGACCACGAGCGGCGCAGGATGTCGAGGTCCTGACGGCCGGCATGGACGACCACTTCGACGGTGGGATCGGCGAGCAGCGCAGCGAACGGTCCGGGATCGGGCGGCGAATCGAGGGGGTCGAGAAGCTCGGTGACGACGGCCTCGCCGTCGTCTATCCCCACGGCGATGAGGCACAGCAGCGGGCGGTAGCGCCCCTCGGCCATGAATTCCGTGTCCAGGCCAATGCGGCCGGCCTGCCGCGCCCGCGCGGCGAGCGATGCGAGCTCCATGGGGCAAGCCTATGGGGGAACGTGGTGCTGTGGACTTCAGGCGGCGAGGCGCTCGTCTGCAGGAGCGGCGCCGGCCTGCGCGCGGGCGACGGCCAGGAGGGCGCGTGTCGCTCCCGCGACCTCGACGAGCGCGTCGCGGGCGGCGCGGCTGACGCCGGTGGCCCTGGCGAAGCCGTGGACCAGGCCCGGGAAGCGGCGCAGGACGACGGGTGTCCCGGCCTCCCGGAGGGCTGCCGCAAAGGCCTCGCCCTCGTCGCGGAGCGGGTCGAAGCCAGCGGTCACCACGAGCGCCGGCGGGAGGCCGGAGAGGTCGTCGGCCAGCACGATCGACAGGCGTGGGTCCGTGAGGTCTCCGCCGCCGCGGATGTAGTGGCCGAGGTACCAATCCATCTGCTTGCTGGTCAGGAAGTAGTCCTCGCCGAAGAGCTCGTGCGAGCGGCGGCGCGCCGTGGCGTCTGCGGCCGGGTAGAGGAGAAGCTGCATCGCCGGCACGGGCTCCCCCGAGCGGGCGGCGAGCCACGCCGCCACCGCCGCCAGGTTGGCGCCGGCGCTGTCGCCCCCGACGGCGACCACACGGGGGTCCGCGCCGAGCGTCGCGGCATGGGCCTGAGCCCACCGCAGCGCGGCGGTGGCGTCCTCGACGGCAGCAGGGAACGGGTTCTCGGGGGCGAGCCGGTAGTCGACGGACAGCACGTGTGCGCCCGAGTGACGGCAGAGCATCCGGCACAGCCCGTCGTGGGTATCGAGGTCGCCGACCACGAAGCCGCCGCCGTGGAAGTAAACGATCAGCGGCGGCCGGCCTCCCGGCTCATCCACGGGTGCGTAATGGCGCGCGGGCAAGGGTCCGGCGACACCGTCGATCCACAGGTCCTTCGAGTCGCCCACCGGGATCGGCCGGCCGCTCGAGATGGCCGACTGGCGGCGTGTCGCCTCGCGGGCCTCCTCGACGGTGAGCTCCTCCACCGGCGCGGCGCCGCGGCGCTCGAGCAGCGCGAGGGTGAGCTGCATCTCGGGCTCGAGCCGCTGCCCGTCGACGATCACCGGCGGGCGGCCGGAGAGAAGCACCTGCAGCCTCGGGGGCAGCGCTGCGAGAATGCCGGCGGCGCGCAGCTCGAGGCGCTGGCGGGCGGTCAGGGCGTTGGGGGCTCCGGACATTGACGTTTCAGCCTAACGCCGGCGGGCCGGAACCTGGGGCGAGACCGCGTTCTACGCCTCGAGCTCGAGCCCCTCGGCGCTGCGGCTGCGGGCCCGCGCGCGCAGCTCGACGGGGCTCCCGAGCAGCGCCCGCGCGCGGACGTCGCGCCACGACAGGCCCTCCTTGACCAGCGCGGGCATGCCCATGATCACGGCGGTGGCGACCTCCACGGCCTGCAGGATGATCCCGTAGCCCAGGGCGTCGACCGATGAGACCCCGTAGGCGCCGGTCAGCACGGCTACGCATGCCGCCTGGAAGACGCCGATGTTGGAGGGCGTCGCGGGCAGCACCGCGGTCACGTTGACCGCGAAGAGCACGGCGGCCGCCGCGCCCAGGCCGGCGGTGTGGTCGAGACCCAGCGCCACGAGCAGCACGTAGCAGCTCAGCCACTGCAGGGCCCAGGCGGCGAGCTGAAGGATCGTGGCCTGGGCCCCGAGGCGCGGCTCGCGGAACACTCGCAGCCCGTGGCGCACCCTGCCGGCGGCGTCGCGGGCCTTGGCGGTCCAGTCGTGCAGGCGCGCGAAGCGCGACGCCCTTCCCCGGCGCAGCAGCGCCGGCGCGAGCACTACGACCACCAGCAGGGCCACCGGCGCGATCCCGTAGAGGACCAGCGCGCGCTCGCGACCCTGGAAGACGCCGACGGTGGCGAACATCGTCACGCCGAGGATCACCAGCGCGAGGATGTTGAGAATGGTCTGGGAGACCAGCGTGCCCAGCACGGTCGGCACGTGCTCGCGCGCGCGGCCGATGCGCCGGGCGACGATCACCGCACGCGAGGGCTCCCCCAGCCGCGCCGGCAGGGTCGCCGACATGAGCACGCCGATGAACGTGCCCTGCAGGGCGTCGCGGCGGCGCACGCGGACGTCCGGCAGCGCCGCGCGGAGGATCGCGTGCCAGGAGAACGCACGCAGGACCATGGATCCGCACATCAGGGCCAGCCCGGCGAGCACCCAGGTCGGGCTCGAGCTCAAGAGCGTGTGGACGATGTTGTGGATCCCGATGCGCCCGAGCGCGTTCCAGCCGAGCAGCAGCGCAGCCACGGAGGCGAGGACGAAGCCGGCGCGCCGGGCGACGCCGGCAGCCCGGCGACGGCCGGGGGGCTTGGGCTCGAGGCTGGGCATGCGCCGCGCGGGCTCGCGCGGCTCGAGGTCGGCGGGGCGCAGGCCGGTGCGCACGGCCAGGCGGGCGGCACGCCCGGCGGGCTCGGCGACGGCGACCGCGTCCTCGTAGGCGTCGACGACCTGCTCGGCGACCTTCGGCCAGGTGAACCGCTGGGCGCTGTGGGCAGCGGCGGCCGACAGCTCTGAGCGCCGCGCGGGCTCCAGCCACAGGTCGCGCAGCACCTCGGCGAGCTCCGTGGCGTCGCCGCGGGGGACCAGCACCCCGTCGACCCGGTCGCGCACGACGTCGCGGTAGCCCGCGATGTCCGAGGCGACCACCGGCGTGCCCGCCGCGAAGGCCTCGGTGAGGACCATGCCGAAGCTCTCGCCCCCCAGCGAGGGAGCGCAGAGCACGTCGGCATCCTGGAGGGCGCGGCGCTTGGCCATGTCGTCGACCTTGCCCAGGATGGTTACGCCGCGCGGGTCGAGCAGCAGCGGAGCGACTTCCTCGTCCGTCGCCCCGACGATCGTCAGCGACGCCGGAACATGCTCGCGCAGGGCCTCGAAGGCGCGCAGGAGCACCGGCAGGCCCTTGCGATCCACCGCCTGACCGACGAAGGCGATGCGCAGGTGGTCTCCCGGGGTCTTGGGAACGACCGTGTCGGGCAGGTCCACCCCGTTGGGGACGATCCGATAGCGCCCGCCGTAGAAGCGCCGGCCCGTCCACGCGGCCGCCTCGGAGACGGCGATTCGAACCTTGAGCCGGTTGAGCACGCGGCTGGCGCCCAGCAGGTTCGCGACGTTGTTTGAGACGCGGTTCTCGGAGTAGCAGTGGAAGGTTCCGACGAGCGGCGCGCGCGTGGAGGTCAGCGCGTCCCAGCCCACCACCGGGGCGACGGGCTCGTGAACGTGGACGACGTCGTAGCCCGACTCGAGCTCGCGGCGCAGGCGGATGATGGCCGCCGGGGTGCCGACCAGGTTGGAGACCGCGCCGTTCATCGGGTAGCCGATCGTGCGCCCAAGGGGCACGAAGTAGTCGGGCGCGGGCCGCCGTGCCGGGCGCGCGCCGCGGTGCAGGCGCGCAGCGAGACGGTCGTCGGGGTCGTAGGGCGCGAGCACGTGGGCGTCGTGGCCGGCGGCGAGAAGCTGCTCGGCCAGCGCCTCTATGTGCCGCGTCACACCCCCCGGGTACGTCCACGAATACGGAGAGACGAGGGCGATCCGCATCAGGGGGAGGTTAGCGGCACAGGCGCGATTTCCTGCCTACGCGCGCGGGGCCGGCTCCAGTGGGGCGGCGGTCGGCTCCTGTGCCCCGCCGGCGGGCTCGGCGACCGCCTCCGGCTCTCGCGGCGGCGGTCGCGCGGGGTCCGGCGAGACGAGGCGCGGGTCGCCTCGAAGGTAGGCGACAATGAAGGAGGCGGTGATGAGCCCGTAGACCACGATCACCGGGCCCGAGTCGTTGGTGAGCGCCCCCGCGATCGAGCCCGCCAGGGCCCCGGCCAGCGCTGCGCCCCAGGACGCCTGTCCCTCGACGCTCGAGAGCAGCGTCGAGCGCCAGCGCAGCCCGTAGATCGCGGCCAGCAGGGCGAGGCCCGTCAGCACCGGGATGAGCTTGCTGATCAGCTGGTTGTAGGCGAGCTCGTAACGGCGCTCGAAGGTCTTGAAGAGCTCGTCGAAGCTGCCGGCCCCGAGCACCGAGCGGCTGAAGTGGGAGTTCCCGGCGGTGACGACGTCGATCGCCGCCAGCAGCCCGAGACCGAGCACGGGGACCGCCACCACGGCCACCCCTCGCCGCCACGTCCAGCGCCCGGGGAGCATCAGGACGGTCGCCACCGCGAAGCCCGCGCCCACGGTGATCACTCCACCGACGTCGGCGCCGAGGCGGCCCGAGCCGACGACGACGCCCAGGGCGAGCCCGGCCAGCCCGAATGCGATGGCCGACCTGAGTGAGCGCTGACGTAGGGCCGGCACGGCGGCCAGGCCGGCGAGCATGATCACCGGAAGGATCGCTTCGAGCTCGTTGCCGAGCCCGTAGAAGCGCGAACCGAAGCGAGGGTTGGGGCCCAGCAGCGAGCGGACGATGAGATCGGAGCCCATGGCGAGGTCGACCGTGTAGGCGACCATCGTTGCCGCCGCCGGGAGCATCGGCCCGCGCGGCCAGGGAAGTATGAGGTCGGTGATCACTCCCAGCACGAGTGCCGAGCCGGCCACGAGGACGAGCTCGAGCGGCCGCGTCGGCTCGAAGGTCGCCGGGATGAGCAGGGCGGCGGGGGTCCACATCGCGGCGAGTCCGCCCACGCGCATCCCGCGGCGCAGCCCCTTCGGCCCCGAGATCGCCCCGAACAGCAGCATGATCCCCAGCCACCCGAGCAGCACCGCCTCGAGCGTCGGCAGGCGCCGCGGCCCCACGATGCGCGAGCGCCTGTCGAACGCGAGGATCGCGTCGGCGTTGCGTTTGCCCTCAACCTTCATGACCTGGCCCTTGGTCCCCTTGGGCACGGGCCGGCCCAGGTGGTCGAGCACCGTGGGGAGAACGTCGATCCCGGCGACGATCCCGTTGCCGCGGCTGGTGGGTGAGGTCAGGTTGCCGCTGCCCAGGCCGGAGGTCGCGATCGGCAGCAGCAGCGTGCCGACCTTGGGCGGTGTGCGGATGACGATGATCAGCTCGTTGGCCGGCCGGCGCTCGAGCAGCGCGTCGAGCGCTCGCCCACCCGCGCGGCGGGTCGGCAGGCCGACCACCACGAACCGCCGGTTGCGAAGCATTGCCTCGGTGCGAAAGACGATGTTGCGGCGCGAGTCCAGCGACAGGCCGCGGACGAACCCGTCGCGGTTCGCCGCGGCGAGCGCGACCGGGTTGGGCTGGTCGACGATCCCGACGTAGCCCGCGCCGTTCGGGATCGCTGAGCCCAGCTGGCCCGGGACGATGTCCTCCGGTGCGCTCTTGGCGCGGCGCTCGAGGTCGAACCAGCCCGCGATGAAGCCCTCGCCGCGGTACGGGACCAGCGCGATCTCCGGCAGCTTCTTGGGGTCGTAGACGTTGGCGGAGGTGCGGGTGCCCGAGCTGATGTCCTGCAGCGCCTGCGTCGGGTCATAGCCACCGGTCGTGGCGCTCATGAGCCCGAGCCCGCCGAGCTGGGGCCGGCGCTCGAAGCGCTTGAGCATGATCGAGGTCTGCGGGCTGTTGTCGCGGCCGGGCAGGAAGGCCAGCAGGACGCGCGGGGCGTCGGGCGGGAGCGGAGGGGGCTCGGTCGCCGCAGCGACGCTCGGGACGAGCAGGGCGGCCAGCGCGATCACCAGCACGGCCGTGCGCAGCATCGCCCGGACTATATTGAGGGGTCGGACCGTGCCCGAGCGCCACTTCGTCAAGTACTCCTTCCTGAAGGTCGACCCCGCGTGGCGCCGGCGTCAGCCCGAGGAGCGCGCCCTCGACAAGCGCGAGTTCCTGGCCGCGTGCGAGGACTTCGCGTCCGATCGCCTGCTGCGAGGCTTCTCACTGGTCGGCACCCGCGGCGACGCGGACCTGCTGCTGCTCAGCCAGTCGCGCAACCTCGAGCGCATCCACGAGTTCCACGTGGTCCTCGCCCAGAGCGGGCTGATGAAGTGGTGCACCACGCCCTACTCCTACCTGGCGATGACAAAGCCCTCCGAGTACTCGGACGAGTCGCGTCTCGAGGTGCGCCCGGGCCATTCGCGGTACCTGTTCGTCTACCCGTTCGTGAAGACGCGCGCGTGGTACGCCCTTCCCGCGGCCGAGCGCTACCGGATCATGCAGGAGCACATCCGCCTGGGCCGCGAATACCCGTCCATCGACCTCAACACGAGCTACTCCTTCGGGCTCGACGATCAGGAGTTCGTGGTCGCCTTCGAGACCGACGATCCGGCCGACTTCCTCGATCTCGTACAGCGCCTGCGCACGACCGAGTCCAGCGCCTACACCCTGCGCGACACCCCGACCTTCACCTGCATCGCCACCTCGGTCGAGCGCGCGCTGAACGCGCTCGACGGGGAGTCGGTCGCCGCCGCGGTTCCGGAGCCGGCCTGAGCGACGCACCGGACCGGTCGGCCGCCGTGGCGCACCTGCGCGGCGCGGACCCCGTGCTGGGTGGACTGATCGACGGGATCGAGGCGGACGGCGGGCTGGGCGAACGGGCGGGTCGGCGCGGACTCGATCCCGACGACCACTACGGCGCGCTCGTGCGCTCGATCGTCGGCCAGCAACTCTCGGTCAAGGCCGCGCGCTCGATCTACGAGCGGCTGCTCACCCGCTTCGGCGGCCACCCCCCCAAGCCCGAGCAGGTACTGGCCGACGACGCCGAGGAGCTGCGCGCCGCCGCGGGGCTCTCGCGTGCCAAGGTCGGCTTCCTGCGCTCGCTGGCCGAGCACGTGCGCTCGGGCGAGCTCGAGCTCGAGCGCCTGGACGAGCTCGGAGACGAGGAGGTCATCGCCGAGCTCGTGGCCGTCAAGGGCTTGGGCGAGTGGACCGCGCACATGTTCCTGATCTTCCACCTCGACCGCCCGGACATCCTCCCCGTCGGCGACCTAGGCGTGCGCCGGGCGATCATGAACGCCTACGACCTGCTCGAGCTCCCGACCCCGGCCGAGATGACCGACATCGCGCAGCCCTGGCGCCCCCACCGCTCGACGGCGGCACGCTACCTGTGGCGCTCGCTGGACGCGACGCCGGCCTGAGGCTCAGATGCTCGACGAACGAACTCAGCGGCGGCTCGACGCGATCGGCGTCGTGCTGCTGTTCGCCGCCCCGGCGGTCCTCGTGCTCGCCGTCGCGGCGGCGATCTTCATCGGCACCAGCCAGAGCTCGCTGCCCGGCGTGGACGAGCTTCAGCGCGAGAACCGCGGCTCGGTCGTGCTGCTCGTGCTCGCGGCCGGTATCACCGGCGCGGGCATCCTCGCCGGGCTCGGGGGGATCCTCCGCGTGCTCGTCGCCGGCGCGCGCGATACCCGTTCGGATATGATGTAGGCATGGATGTCGGGTCCACGTTGCGTACGGCGCGACGCCGCGCCGGACTAAGCCAGGGAGCTCTCGCCGCCCGCGCCGGGACCTCGCAGGCCACCATCTCGGCCTACGAGAGCGGCGCCAAGCAGCCCTCCGTGGCGACCCTGAGCCGGCTGCTCGCCGCTACGGGATCGCACCTGGCGGTGCAGCACGACGCGCGGCGAACCGCCGCCGCGCCCACGCCGGCTCAGCTCGCAAGGGCCGGCCGCACGCTGGTCCAGGTGCTCGGGCTCGCCGAGGCGCTGCCGGTCCGCCACGAGCGGGCGCTGCGCTTCCCGCGCCTCGTCGCGCCTCGGTGACGCTCGCCGAGCGGCTGGTCGAGCTGCATCGCTCACTGAGCCGCCGGCACATCCCGCACGCGTTCGGCGGCGCCATCGCGCTGGCCTACTGGACGCTCGAGCCGCGCGGCACGCGGGACATCGACGTCAACGTCTTCGTCCCCGCCGCTGACTGCGCGCGCGCCCTGCGCGCACTGCCCGAAGGGGTGGCACGACCCCCGGGCACCGAGGAGGCGATCGTGCGCGACGGGCAGATCCGGCTGTGGTGGGACGACACGCCGCTCGACCTGTTCTTCGACTACGTGCCGGTGCACGCCGAGGCCGCACTCCACCGCCGCACGGTGCCCTTCTCGGGCACGCGCATCCCGGTTCTCGGCCCGGTCGAGCTGGCGGTCTTCAAGACGATGTTCGACCGCACGCGCGACTGGGCCGACATCGAGGCGATGCTGGCCGCAGGCACGCTCGACCTCGACGCCGTGCGGGCGGCCCTGCGAGCGCTGCTCGAAGAAGACGACCCCCGCTTCGCCAGGCTCGACGAGGCCCAGCGCCGAGCCACCCCGGCGTAGCCCCGCCTACGCCACGCGGCGCAGGTCGCGCTCGGGCTCGATGCCCCAGCGCTCGGCGACCGACACCAGCTCGTCGGTCAGCGGCCAGCGGTCGGGGCGCGGCTCGCCCTCGTGGTCGGGCACGCCTCCCTTGAGGGTCATACAGCCGGTGTTGTCGCCCAGGGAGCGGATCTCCGCGATCTCCTCGGGAGTCAGCACCGGCTCGCGGGGCGTGGCCGCCAGCTCGGCCCGCTGCGCCTCGATGGGCTTGGCGTCGGGGCCCGACTCCTGCAGCAGCGTCGGGACGGCGCAGGCCACGGGCGCGCACGCGAGGTCCCAGGTGCAGGCGAGCTGGAGCATGGTCAGGCCGTGGCGCTGCGCGATCGGGCGCATGCGGTCCATCCGGGCGCGGCCGGCGGCGATCCAGCCCTCGGGGCGGAAGGAGCGGTGGTCGCGGGCGCCGAGCGCCGCGGCGTCCAGCAGGTCGTCGTGGAACAGGCCGCCGTAGTCGACCACGCGCGCGATGACCCGCACGCCCGCCTCGCGCGCCGCCGGCAGCACGAGCTCGCCCGGCCAGGGCTCGAGCGGGTTGAGGATGATCATCGCCCAGTCGATGATTCCGGGGAAGCGCTCCAGGCACTCGATGAGGTCCAGCGTGAAGCCGTTGGCCGGGCCCGGTGCCACCCCGAGCATGCGGGTCAGGCCCGCCTCGCGCAGGGCGGCCATCCCCTCCCACACCGCCTCGTGGGTGTAGCCGGTGCGGTCGGGGTTGTGCAGCAGCAGCAGGTCGAAGGCGTCTACCCCGCAGCGCTCGAGGCTTCGCTCGGTCGCGGTGCGCAGGTAGTCCGCGTAGCCCTCGGGCCCGCGTAGCCGCGGGTCGGTGAAGCGTGGAAAGCCGCGTGGCCCGTCGCGCTCGCCCTCATAGAAGTCGTGGCCGACCGCCCCCACCAGGCAGTAGTCCTCGCGCGCGACCCCGCGCAGCGCCCGGCCCAAGACCGCATCCCCCTCGCCCGCGCCGTACACGTCGGCCGTGAGCACGGTGTCGATGCCATCACCGGGGGCCAGCAACGCGACGAAGCGCTCCTCCTCCACCGGCGCGCCGAAGTGCATGAAGCGCCCACCGCTCCAGGTTCCCACCGCGACGTGACCCGGGTCGCGCATCTAACGCGGTGCGCCCGCTCGCTCCTCCGCGCGCGCCCGCTCGACCAGCTCCTCGAAGCTCGGCAGCTTGACCCGCGGGCGGCTGTGGGGCTCGCCCAGGCCGCGCTCGTGGGCGTCGATCGCCTCCCAGCCCTCCTGGGCGACGACCCCGGCCCCGCGCTCCTCGAGCAGCGCGTCGAGGGCCTCGCGGCGGGGGTCGGCAGGCTCGAGCAGGCGGCCGGCGTCGATGTCCTCGAGCAGCTTGGCGACGGTCTCGTGGGCGTCCTTCTTGTTCGTCCCGATGACCCCGGTCGGCCCGCGCTTGATCCAGCCGGTCACGTACTCGCCGCGCCGCGGCGCGCTTCGCGTGTCGGGGTCGACCACCCGCCCGCCGTCGTTGGGGATCACCGCCCTGCGCTCGTCGAAGGGCACGCCGTTCAGGGGAACGCCGCGGTAACCGATGGAGCGCAGGACGAGGCCGACGGCGATCGTCTCGCGCTCACCGGTTGGGCGCGCGCGCAGCGCGCCGCTCTCTTCGTCGAGCACGAGCTCGTTGCGCTCGACCACGATGCCCTCGACGCGCCCGTCGCCGACGATCTCCACCGGCGAGCGCAGGAAGCGCAGCTCGAGCCGCGCGCGCTTTCCGCTCGGCTCGCGCTCGGCATAGCGCCGCAGGATCTCGACGTTCTTGCGCGCGGTGATTCCCGCCTCGCCCCGCAGGAAGGCGTCTGACAGCGGATCGAGCGCAAGGTCCACGGGATCGACGTGGACATCGGCCTCGACCATCTCGCCGAGCTCCAGCAGCTCGGGATTGGTGAAAGCGGCCTGCACGGGACCGCGGCGGCCGAGCACGACGATCTCGCGCACCCCGGAGTCGCGCAGCGCCTCCAGCGCGTGGTCCGCGACGTCGGTGACCCGAAGCTCGTCGTGGGTCAGCGCCAGCATCCGCGCGCAGTCCAGGGCGACGTTCCCGTTGCCGATCACCGCTGCGCGCCGGCAGCTGAGGTCGAACTCGAGATCGCGGTAGTCGGGATGCGCGTTGTACCAGGCGACGAAGTCGGTGGCCGCCCAGCTGCCGGGAAGCTCCTCGCCTCCAATGCCCATCCGCCGGTCGGTCTGCGCGCCGACCGCGTAGATCACGGCGTGGTAGTGGCGCAGGAGGTCGTCGCGGTCCAGGTCACGCCCCAGCTCCACGTTGCCCAGGAAGCGAAATCCGGGGTGGCGCGCCGTCTTCTCGTACACGCGGCTCACCGCCTTGATGTTCGGATGGTCGGGTGCGACGCCGGCGCGCACCAGGCCCCAGGGGGTGGGCAGGCGGTCGATCACATCGACCTCCACGACCTGCTCGGCGCCCTTGCGCAGGAGCTGGCCGGCGGCGTAGAAGCCGGCCGGGCCGGCGCCCACGACGGCCACGCGCAGCGGGTTCTCGGCTGTTCCTGGACGCTCGCCCATCGAGCGCTCGATTGTAGGAGGGGGCGTCGCCGGGCCCGCTCAGCGCTTGACCCGGACCTCGAGGCTCACCTGGCCGCTGATCCGCAGACGCTTGGATCGGAACACCGGGTCTCCGAAGATCTCCCCGGCGCCGCCCGCGAGGACATCCAGGCCGGGCTCCGAGCTGTCGGGCGACCCGAGTCCGGCGAAGGGGTCGGTGACGTCTGGGACGTCCATGTCGAAGCTCGCGCGGACGCCGTCGAAGCGCCGCAGCGAGGACACCTCGTCGGCGACGTCGTCCAGGGTGCGCGGGCCCGGGTCGTTGCTGTCGAGCCCGAGGTCAGTGGAAGTGTCGCCCAGGAGCGCGTGGCCAAGCACGGCGGTGAAGTCGCTCTCGGGCTCGTCGGTGCCGGTGCCGGTGAGCGTGAGCGTTCGGATTCCCGGCTTCAGGTCGCCGGGGACGGTTAGCCGGAACCCGACCCGGCGCGTCCCGCCGTCCACGTCGCGCGCGCGCACGACGACGCGGATCCGCTGCCCGGCGCGGACCCGCCGCGGGGCCCGGATCGAGCTCATGAAGGTCTGGCGCAGGCGACTTCCCGCGCGGACGCTCGCCTCGACGCCCGTGATGTGAAGCGGCCCGAAGCGGAAGGCCTGGACGGTGGCGATCGCCTGCTGGGCGTCGCTGGAGAGGTCGGCGAGCAGCAGGCCGGGAAGCCCGCCGAAGCCGCCCGAGCCGGTCAGATAGCGGTTGCAGAACCGCATGGGGGCATTTCGCTCGCGCACGGTGATCCGCAAGCACATCGACGCCGTGGCCCTGGTCGGAACGGCGCCCCCGAGCGCCGCCACGGTCGCGCGCGACAGCGACAGCGAGGTGATGAGCTGCAACGCCGAGCCGTCAACCGGGTAGCCGAGCGGCCCCTCGTCGGCGACCGTCGACTCCAGGGAGCGGGCCGGCGCCCCGGCCGGGTCGCGCGCCGCCACGCGAACGGCGGTGCGGTCCGGCAGCGCACCGAGCCGTCCGGCCACCCCGGAGCCGCCGTCGCCGGTCAGGGTCCCGACGTTGTGGCCGGGGTCGGCGAGCTTGTAGCTGGGAGCGTCGACGGCGCCGAGCGGGCTGTCGATCACGTCGTAGACGAAGGCGTCCTGCAGGAGCAGTCCCCGCCGGCCGGCGGCGTCGAGCTCATGGCCGAAGCCCCACACCTGATCGCCGCGGCGGTAGCTGACGGTTCCTATCGCGCCGTAGGCGATCGCGCCGCTGGAGAACCCCGCCGAGAACGATGCGCCAGGGCGAAGGTCCTGGACCGGGAAGCTCCGCGTGGCGCCGCCCGGGACCGCGATCACCGTGCGGCCCGCGCGCCGCGCGGCGTCCTTGAGCACGCCGGCCAGCGGCCCGGTAACGCCGGAGACGCTCAGCGGGCCGGTCAGCGGGCGGCCGGCGGGCACCCTGCGCGCGCCGGCGGGCGGCTTCACCCGCTGCCCGAGCACCTGCTCGATCGGGGTCGCGAGACCCTCGTGGTCGCCGTACTCCCCGAGGCCCTCGGAGATCGCCCCGGCGTTGCGCTGCACGCCCTTGGCGTCCGGGCAGTAGATCGGGGAGCCCGAGAAGCCCGCGGCGATGCCCGAGCGGTCCACGGCCGGGCCCGACACGCGGACGAGAATCCGTGCGTCCTCGACGAGCCCTGCCGCCACCACGTCGACCACGTCGACCCGGAAGCGGGAGATGGACGTCCCTCGGACGACGCTCAGCCCGGTGCATCGCATCCCGGGCTTGACCTCGGAGAGCGGCATGATCGGCGCGGCCGCCCGGGCGGCCGGAACGCAGACGAGCGCGAGCGCGAGGCCGAGGAGCGTGGCGCGAACCCCCATCGAGCGCGGACCCTACAGCCGCGAGCGGGGCGCTGCCGAGGGCACGAGCTCCCAGCGCAGAGCGACCCACGCAGCCGCGGCCATGGCGTCGTGCAGCGCCGCGTCGTCCTCATAGCGGCCCTCCAGGCGCCGGCCGTCACAGCGAAGCGAGACCGAACGCTGCGCGAAGGGCCACGGGTCGAGGGTGAGGCGCTCCGGGCCGGTGCCCGGAGGGCCGCCGCCCGCCAGGCGCAGGTCCTCGCTGCCCCGGGCGCTCGGAACGCCGCGCGCCACGCCCGGTGCCCAGCCCAGGCAGACGGCGAGCGAGAGGTAGTCCCACGTCCACAGCAGGCGCTGGTTGCGGCGCGCCTGGGCCTCGGGCACGCCGAGGGCCTCGAGCAGGCGCGCCTGCAGGCGGCGCTGGCCGTCGAGATAGTCCCGCACCGCCTGTGCCTCGGGCGGCGCCAGCGCTTCGAGGTCGCGCATCTCGTAGAGCGCCGTTCCGTGCATCGAGACCAGCAGCGCCGCGTGCGGGCTCTGGACGAGGGTGAGCGCGGGGGCGCGCGTCCAGAGCGCCAGGTGGGTGGCGAGCTTCATGTCCATGAAGCCGTAGGGGCGACCGGTCGCGTGGTCTCGATCGGGCTCGGCGTCCCAGGCGGCCATGCCCACGTCGTGCTGCTCGGCGGCGAGCATGACCTCGTCGCGCGGCTCGGGCGTCGGGAAGCGCTCGTTGCCCCACGCGCGGGCGAGCTGCCCCGAGATCCACGCGTGGGCGGGCTGGCCGATGGCGATGACCGCTTCTCCGTCCGGGCGCAGGAGCATCAGCGACAGCTCGCGGGCAAGGCGGGGGGCGGCGCGCCGGGCGCTCGGCCGCCGCCCCACGCCCGGAAGAGATCGTAAGTGGGGTAGGTGCGCGTCAGGGGTGTGTCCACGAGGCCCACGGGGAAGAGGTTGTCCTCGCGGAAGGTGTACTGGAAGGCCGCGTCGACCCGCGGGTCGCGGTACCACGCGAGCAGCGCGCGCTGCAGGTCGCGGCAGCCGGCGGCGAGGGACGCCTGATCGGTCGGCCGCGGCCTTCCGGCGCGCGCCCCTCCGACTCCGGTCTCGGTGATCCAGATCCGCTTGCGCCGCCGGCAGCCGTGGGCATCCAGCGCCCGCTCGACCGCCGCGAGCAGGCCGGGGCTGCCGGCCGGGCCGGCGTCACCGGCGTAGTCCGCGCCGCGTGCGCGGCCGGAGCGGCCTACGTAGGCGTGCTGGGACCAGACGTCGCTCAGGCAGGCAACGTCGCGTGGCAGGGCGCGGATGAACTCGGCGGCCGAGGCCGCCGTCGGTCGCGGGCGGTCATAGCCCGCCAGCTCACCGAGGACGATCCGCTGGTCGCCGGGCGCCGCGTCCAGCCCCTGCTCGAGCGCCCTGACCATCCGCGCGTAACGCTCGGGCGCGAGCGCGGCAGAGCCCAGCGTGCAGCGCTCGCGCTGGGGATTGAGGAAGCCGGGGTGGTTGGGCTCGTTCCAGGCGCTCCAGTACCGGAGGGTCGCGCCGTCGCGCCGCGCTTCCTCGATCAGCGCGACGACGAAGCGGCGATAGGCCGCGAGGTCGCTGGGCGGGCGGGCGCGCGCATCGCCGCCGCGCGGCTCGCAGCCCTGCGCGGGGGCAGCGGCCCACGCGGGAGTCTCGAGCAGCACGACCAGCGCCTGCCAGCCTCCCGGCTGCGCGCGCTGCTGGGACGCGAGCGCCCGCAGCCGGTCGCGCACGCCCTGATAGGGCGCGCACGGGGGGACGTCGCGGACGCAGCCGGCCTCCCGGCGCGCGAAGCTCGGGGGCGCGCCCGCGCGCGGCTGGGCCTGGTCCCAGCTCACCAGCAGCCGGAAGTAGCGGGGGCGCAGGGCGGCGAGCCGATCGCGAAAGGGTCCGAAGGGCGCCGGCAACGACGGTCGCGCCCCAGCGCTCCAGAACAGGTTGGCGTTGAACTCCTGGACGCCGATCGCCAGCGCGCGCCCGTCACCGCCCCCGTCGTCGCGACCGCCGCACCCGGCCGGCACAAAGCACGCCGCGGCGACCAGCGTCGCCGCGAACGCCGCCCGGCGGAGGAGGCCGACGAAAAAAGACGGTGCGACCGGGGCGGTCGTGGATCGAGCCGGGCGCCGCACGATCTCCGAAGCCAATGCTGGTGGCATTGGCGAGGGATCGGGTGGCGATCCGGCGAAGCGTCCACGGCCGCGGCCGGGCGTGCCGGACTTCTTCGGCGGTCTCCTTAGACCGCCGAAACCTCTTCTTCTTCGGCGACGCGGAAGGAGGAGCCGCAGCCGCACGCAGCGACGACGTTGGGGTTTTCGACCTTGAAGCCCGCGCCCTGAAAGCCGTCGAGGTAGTCGACGGTAGAGCCGCGGACGTAGGAGAGGCTGGGCTGATCGACGAGCAGGCGGATGCCCTGGCTCTCCACGACGGTGTCCCCGTCGCGCTGCTCGTCGAAGGCGAGCAGGTACTGGAAGCCCGAGCAACCACCACCGCGTACGCCGACCCGAAGCCCCGCCGTCCCGGTCCCCACATCCTGTGTGCTGAGGAACTCCTGCACCTTCTGCGCGGCCTTGTCGGTGAGGTTGATCATCACTTTCCAAAGTGTAGCGACCGCTATCCTCGACCGCATCCCCATGCCGTCCACCGACGAGCTAAAGCAACGCATCGAGTCCGCCATCCCCGGCGCGCTCGCCCAAGTCGAGGATCTGACCGGCGGCGGCGACCACTTCCGCGCGACGGTCGTGGCGCCGGCCTTCACCGGCAAGTCCCGCCTAGAGCAGCACCGCATGGTCTACGACGTGTTCGGCTCCGAGGTCGGCGGTCCCATCCACGCGCTCTCCATCAAGACACAAACGAGGACATCATGAGCGACGACATCAACGCCCAGCTTCGCGACCAGATCCAGCAGGCGATCACCGAGAACCCGGTGATCCTCTTCATGAAGGGAACCCCCGAGCAGCCGCGCTGCGGCTTCTCCGCGCGCACGGTGGCCGCGCTGGAGGCGACGGGCTCGCCCTTCGCCGCGGTCGATGTGCTGCCCCACCCCGCGATCCGGCAGGAGCTCTCCGCGATCTCCAACTGGCCGACCGTCCCGCAGCTGTTCGTCAACGGCGAGCTCGTCGGAGGCTGCGACATCGTCACCGAGATGTCCGAGTCCGGAGAGCTCGCCGAGACGCTCGGCGTGGAGCAGCCCGACGAGGCGCCCGAGCAGGCGCCGGCGGAGGGCACGGTGCCGGGGCCGCCGCCGATGGGCATCGAGAACCGCCTCGGTTGAGCGGCGCCGCCGGAGAGGGCCGCTGACCTGACCCGGCGGCTTCGCTGGATCGGTCTCGCGGCGGTGATCGCGGCGGGCGTAGTGCTGCGCCTGCTGTGGCTGTCGGACATGGAGTACAAGGCCGACGAGGCCGCGATGTACGCACGCAGCCAGGCGGGCGACTTGCCCGGCACCGGGCTGGCGTCAGGAGCCGGGATCCGCAACCCGGGCATGAGCGTGTGGGCCTTCGTGGCCCTGGCTCGGGTGTTCGGGCTTCACGATCCCGTCGCGGTCGCGCGTGTGGTCGCGCTGCTGAGCGCGCTGGCCGTCGCGGGGCTCGCGGTGTTCGCGCTGCGCTGGGTGAAGCCGAGCGAGCGCGAGCCGTGGCTGTGGGCGGTCGCGCTGGTGGCCGTCAACCCCATCGGGGTGCTCTTCGAGCGCAAGATCTCCTCCCTGTCGCTGCTGCCGCTGGGATCGCTGGCCATGCTCGCGGGGTGGTGGCGGCGCGACACGCGCGGGGGCGCCTTCGCCTGGGGCCTGGTGGGGGCGTGGCTGGGGCAGGTGCACATGAGCGGGTTCTTCTTCGCCGGCGGCTTCGCGGCGTGGACGGCGATCTTCCGCCGCGAGGGCGTGCGCTGGCGCTGGTGGCTGGCAGGCAGCGTGCTCGGGGCGCTGACCCTGATCGGGTGGCTGCGCTACCTGCTGAGCACCGACGACCCGTCGATCCGCAGCCTGAAGTCCATCGTGCGGCTGGACTTCTGGCGCTACTGGATCGTCGACTCCGTCGGGGTGGACCTGCGCTTCTCGCTGGGCGGCGCCTTCTCCGACTTCCTGGCCGCCCCGGGCGGAACGCACCTGGTGGGGGCCCTGTACGTGCTGCTCGCGCTGGGCGGCGCCGCGGTGCTGGCGCTCGCCGCCCAACGGTGGTGGCCCGAGCGCCGGGCGCTCCGTGACCGCGCAACGCTGACGCGCCTCCTCGCGGGCGCGGGCAGCGACACCGGCCTCGCCGTCACGGCCGCGCTGCTGGGGTTCGGGATCCTGATCACCCTGTCGGGGGCGATCGTCTACCGCCACTACCTGCTCGTGGCCTTCGCGCTTCCCTTCCTCGCCCTGGCGCTGGCCGGGATCTCCGCCGGACGCACGGGCCGCGCGCTGCTGGGGGGCCTGTGCCTCGGCCAGGCCGTCCTCTCGCTGGCCCTGCTCGTCTACGTGCACGACCATCACGGGGTGCCGGAGGGCGACTACGGGATCGCCTACGGGGCTCAGACTCCGGCGACCCGACCGGTGATCGCGCCGCCGGACCGCTGAACGGGCGGCTCGCCCGGCGGTAGCCTTGCCGGCGTGGCCGCTACGAGTGCCGTGTCCACCTCGCCCGCGCCGCTGACGACGTCGCGATCGAGGAGCGCCGCCCCCGACGAAGTCCGCCGCTCCGCCGGTGCGCTCGTGACCGTGGAGGACACCGAGTGCCGCAACCCCGCCTTCGACGTCACGCCGGCCGGGCTCGTGAGCGCCCTGGTCACCGAGCGCGGAGTCGCGCAGCCGGTGTCGAGCGCGACGGTGGCGGCGCTGCTCGCGGCGTGACCCGACCCGCCGCGTCGCGGCGCCGGGCGGCCGCCGGGTTGGTCGCCGTCTTTGCCCTCGCGCTGAGCGCGCCCGCGATCGCCGCCTGCCCCGAGCAGCGTACGCTCGACCCGTCCGTGCCCACCTGGCGGGCGGTGAACGGGTTCGACCCCGGGCAGCGGCGCTCGACGACCGCCGAGCTCGACCGCTACCTCGCGGCCGTTGACGCAGCCAGCGACCGGGTGTCGACGGCCACGCTGGCCACCTCGGCACAGGGCCGGCCGATCCGCTACGCGCTGGTTTCGCGACCCGCCAACCTCGCGCGGCTCGACGCGATCTCCTCCACCCTGCGAGGGCTGCGCCTCGGGAAGGCCGGCGCGACGAGGGCGCGAAGGGCGGCCGCGCGGGAGCCCGCTGCCGCGTGGGTCGCCGGCGGCGTGCACGGGGACGAGCCGAGCGGCTCCGACGCGGCGGCGCGGCTCCTCTACGAGTTGGCCGCCGGCCGCGACTGCGCCACCCGGCGGCGCCTGGAGCGACTGGTCACGGTGATCGTTCCGGTCCAGAACCCCGACGGCCGCGAGGCGGACACGCGCGCCAACGGCGCAGGCTTCGACCTCAACCGCGACTGGTTCGCCCGCACGCAGCCCGAGACGGTGGGGAAGATCGCGCTGCTGCGCCGCCTGCCCCCGGTGATGTTCGTCGACGCCCACGAGGAGGCCAGCAGCGCCTTCTTCTTCCCGCCGAACGTCGACCCGGTCTACCACGAGGTGCCGGTACGGGCGCTGCGGGCGATCGACGGCGTGTTCTCCGCCGCGCTGCGTCGGGCCTTCGAGGCCCGCGACATCGCCTACCGCACCGGCACCACCTACGACCTCTTCTATCCGGGCTACGGCGACAGCGCGCCGACCACGGCCTTCGGCGCGGCGGGCATGACCTTCGAGAAGGGCGCGAGTGCGCCGCTCGCCACGCGGGTACAGGAGCAGTTCGTCGCCCAGGACGCCGCCCTGGGCGCCGCGGCCGACCACAAGGACTCGCTGCTCGAGCGATGGGCCGCGGGCTGGCGCGAGGCGCGCGCGCAGGGCGCGCGCGGCCTGCTCGCGCCGAACCGGTCGCTGCAGCGCGGAGCCCGCCCACAGACGGCGGTCCCCAGGGGCCGTGTCTACGCCTACGTCCTGCGCGCCGACCGCTCCCCCTCGGAGGTCGCGCGACTGGTCGAGCGCCTGCGCGCCTTCGACGTCGAGGTCCTGCGGCTGCGCCGCGAGGTGCGCGTTAGCTCGCTCGACCCCTACGGCGCGGAGGGACCGCGGGCCGCCCGCCTGCCGGCGGGGACGTTCTGGGTGCCACTGGCGCAGGGTCCCAAGCACTGGGTGCAGACGCTGCTCAACGAGCAGACCTACGCGCCCTTCCCCTACTTCTACGACGTGAGTGCGTGGTCGAACGCGCTGCTGATGGGCGTGCAGGGCGGCGCGATCGGCGACCCTCGCCGCCCGCGCGCGCTGCGGCGCGTCTCCGGGCGCGTGCGCCTGGGCGGCGCCCCGGCCGGCGCCTCCGCCGCCTACGCCTTCGCCACGGACGGCACCGGGGCGCTTGCGCTGCTCGCGGACCTTCGCGGCCGAGGCGTCGAGGTGCGCCGTGCCACGCGCTCCTTCCGCGACGGAGCCCGGCGCTTTGCGCCCGGTACGGCCGTCGTGGACGGAGCAGCCCCGCTCGCCACGCTGCGCGGGCTGGGGCGAGCCCGGAACACCCCCATCGTTTCGCTCACCCGCGTGCCGGGAGCGACGTCCGCGCCGGCGCCGGCGCGTGTGGGGGTCCTCGGCGACCTCGAGCCGGCCGCGGGCACGTCGAGCGCGGGCTGGGCACGCTGGGTGCTGGCACGGCGCCTCGGGCTCGCGGCGCAGCCGCTCGGCGCACAGGACCTGGAGCGCAGCGGCGCGGCGCTCGCCCGGCTCGACGCCCTCGTCGTGCCCGACGGCGCCCTGTCCCCCGGCGCGCTGAGCGCGGCCGCGCTCGGGCGGATCGCGAGCTGGGTCCGGGCAGGCGGCACCTACGTCGGGCTGCGCTCGCGCGGCGTGGCGCTCGCGCGGGCTGCGGGACTGACCGAGGAGCGCGCGACCTTCCCCGAGGGACTGCGCTCGCCCGGCGCGCTCGTGGCGGTCGAGCCGGCGCGCCGCGACCCCCTCGCCTGGGGGCTCGCCGACGGGATCACGGTGCCCGACGAGGACGACCCCGTGCTCGCGGGTCCGGCGCCCGCGGCGCTGCGCGTGCCGCGCCGTGACGGGTTCGTCTCGGGCTTCCTGGAGGGCGCGGGTGCGCTGCGCGGCGCGCCGGTGGCGACCGCCGAGACAGTGGGCGCAGGACGGGTGATCCTGCTGTCCTTCGACCCCGGCTTCCGCGGCTACGCCGAGGCGGCTCAGCGGGTGCTGGGCAACGCCGTCCTGTATCCGCGCGCGGCCGGTGCAGCCGCTGCCACCGCCGGTGCGCCGGCGGCGCCCGTCCGGCCCGGCGAGCTGCGCCGCCTACCGCAGGGCAGTCAGTTGGTGGTGCGCGTCCCCGTGTCCGACGTGCGGGCTCTGCGCGCCGCGGCGGCGAGGGTCGGCGTGCCGCCCGCCGCCCGTGTCGTGGAGACGGCGCGAGGCGCCGAGCTCCGAGCGCCCGATCCGGCCCGCGCCGGCGCCGAGGGCAGCCCGTGGCTGCGCGCCGTGCTGGCGGACCTGAGCGGCCGGGGCATCCGCCCGACGCTCGTCATCGGCTAGTCCTTGCCCCGCCACGCGAGGTGCTCGACGATTCGCCGCGAGTCGCAGATCGCCTCGCCGTCGAGCACGACCACCGGCACGTGGCGCTGGCCGGTCAGCGCCTCGACCTCCTCGCGCTCGCGCCGGCGGTAGGGGACGCGGACCTCGTCGTAGCCCACCCCCTTGCGCCGCAGCGACCGCGCGACCCGCCCGCAGGGGCAGAGCCAGTCGGTGGGGGTGGCGCAGCGGTAGAGGGTCGCCATCTGTGCGGTCAGGAGGCGAAGCGAGCCACGAGGCCATCGGCGTGGCGCGCGGCGAAGCCCGCGACGCGCAGGGGAACGGGCTGGCGCGCCCCGGCTCGCGCCAGGCGGTCGCCCTCGCGCTCGCGGTACCAGGCCACGGTCGCCTCGACGGCCTCCTCGTGGGGAGCGGGCCTCCAGCCGAGCTCGCGCTTGGCCTTCGCGTTGCGGTAGGTCCACCACTGCGACGCCGCGCGCACCTCGTCGGCGGTGATCGGCGGCTTGCCCGGCAGCGCGGCAGCCGCCTTGGCGAAGGCCAGCGCGGCCGGGACCGGCAGCTTGAGCGACGGCGGCTCCACGCCCGAGATGCGCCCGAGGTCGGCGAACAACCGGTCCCAGGTGTAGTTGCGGTTGCCGAGGATGTAGCGCTCGCCCGAGGCCCCGCGCTCGTCGGCGAGCAGGTGTCCACGGGCGACGTCGTTGACGTCGACGATGTTGATCGCGCCGTCGACGTAGGCGGGGATCTCGCGGCACAGGAAGCGACGCACCACGTCGGTCGAGGAGCGGTACAGGTCGCCTCGCCCGAAGACGTGGCACGGGTTGACGATGACCACGGGCAGCCCGCGCGCCGCCACGCGCAGCGCCTCCACCTCGGCCGCACGCTTGCTCGCGACGTAGGGGATCGCCTCGCCCCCTCGCGAGGGCTGGGCCTCGTCCGCCGTCGAGCCGCGGCGCGCCGGGCCCACGGCGGCCACCGACGAGGTGTAGACCACGCGCTGCACCCCTGCTCGCAGGCACTCCTCGAGCACGATTCGCGTGCCGGTCACGTTGACCTCGAAGACCGTCGCCGCCGGCCGGCGCAGAGAGGTCATGCCCGCGACGTGGAAGACCCGGTCGACGTCCTTCAGCGCGCGCCGCACCGCGCGCCGGTCCAGGATGTCGCAGTTGGCCTCCTCGTAGTCCAGCCCGGCGAGGTTGTCGAGCCGGGAACCTGGCCGCAGCGCGAGGCGCAGGTCGTCGCCGCGCTGGACCAGCGCCCGCGCGACCCACGAGCCGATCAGCCCCGTTCCCCCCGTGACCAGCGTCTTGGCCATCGGCCGGTGAGTGTAGATAGGGTCCGAGCGCCCATGGGCAGCGTCGCCGTCGTCACCGACACCACCCACTATCTGCCGCGCGCGCTCGCCGACGAGCAGGGCCTGCATCAGGTCAGCCTGTACGTCAACTGGGAGGGCCGCCAGGACCGCGAGGCCGACCTGCCCGACTTCGACGCCTACTACGAGCACCTGCGCACCGCCTCGGAGCTGCCGACGACCTCGCAGCCGTCGATCGGCGACTTCCTCGAGGTCTACGAGCCCCTGGTCGCCGAGGGACACGACATCGTCTCGATCCACCTCTCGGGCGGCATCTCGGGCACCTGCGAGTCGGCTCGCCAGGCCGCGGAGCGCGTGCACGAGCAGGGCGACGGGGCGGGCGGACGGGTCGAGGTCGTGGACGCGGCGACCGCATGCGGCGGGCTGGGGCTCGTCGCACTGGCGGCCGCGGCTACGGCGAGGCGTGGCGGCGATCGGGACGCGGTGACCGAGAGCGCTCGCGAGGCGCGGCGCGAGCTGCAGTTGTGGTTCTGCGTCGACACGCTGGAGTTCCTGCGCCGCGGCGGTCGCATCGGCGCCGCTCAGGCGTACCTGGGCACCGCCCTTCGCATCAAGCCGATCCTCCGTCTCGAGGAGCAGATCACCCCGGTCGAGCGCGTCCGCACCGCCGGACGCGCGTTCGAGCGCATGGTCGAATACCTGGAGACGCGGGCGCAAGACGGGGCGGATGGCTGGGTGGTCCAGCACATCCAGGCTCCCGACGTCGCCGAGCGCGTCGTCGAGCGCGGTCGCGAGCTGTTCGGCTGCGAGCCGACCTTCGTGTCCGAGGTCGGACCTGTGATCGGCACCCACGTGGGCCCGGGCCTGATCGGGGTGGGCGGCGTCCCGCGCTCGCTGCTCGAGCCCTAGAGCGGCGGGATGTTCTGGTTGCGGCGCAGGACGTTGTCCGGGTCGTAGCGGCCTTTGAGGGCCCGCAGGCGCTCGAACGCCTCGTCGCCGAACGCGGCCCGCACCCGCTCGATCGGCTCGTCCGCCTGCATGTAGTTGACGTAGCCGCCGCTTACCGACCACGGCTCGATCGCGGCCGCCGTCTCCCGGGCCCAGGCGATGTACTGCTCGTCGAGGGCCGGGTCCCTGCCAGGCGGCCATCGCGCTGATGTTGAACGCGGCTCCGCGAAACCCGAGGGCACCACTGCCCGGGTCGGCGTCCTTCGGCGCCCCGTGGAGGGACTCGATCAGGATCTGCCCCGGATCGCGGCCCAGGACGACCATTCGTCTTTGCAGCTCGTCGATCAGCTCATCCGGCAGCTCGCGGACGAAGTGGCTCTTCCAGTACGCCCGATCCTCGCCGTAGCTCGGATTGAAGACGTGCTGCTGGGCGATGAACGACTGCGGACGCACGCCGTCAGCCGCCAGCCCCGCCGTCGAGCGCAGCTCGCGCAGCGGCTCGGGATCCGCGTCCGAGCCGGTGTAGCAGGGCGAGACGACGAGGGTGGGCTGCAGCGACTCGTCAACCTCCAGCAAGGCCTGGCAGCTCAGGTCGGGTGCAGCGTGCGCCACGACGTCGCGGTAGCGCCGAAAGGCGTCCGGGACGCCCTTGCCCGTATACGTGAGCCGGCCACCGACAACTCGCTCGAGTGGATGGAGGCGGAACTCCAGGCGCGTCGCTACGCCGAAGTTGCCACCCCCGCCTCGAAGGCCCCAGAGGAGTTCCGGATTCTCCTGCGCGCTGGTGTGCACCACCGTCCCGTCCGCGGTGACCAGCTCGGCGCCCAGGAGGTTGTCGCAGGTCAGGCCGTACTGGGCCGTCAGGTGCCCGATGCCGCCGCCGAAGGTGAGACCGGCCACCCCGGTCGATCCGACGACCCCTCCCGGGGTGACCAGGCCAAAGGCCTGCGTGGCCGTGTCGAAGTTCAGCCACGTGGCTCCGCCCTCGGCGCGGGCGGTCCGGGCATCGGCGTCGACCTCTACCCCGCGCATCAGCGAGAGGTCGATCACCAGCCCGCCGTCGCACACGCAGTGCCCGGCGGGGTTGTGCCCCCCTCCGCGGACGGCCAGCTCGAGCGTATTGGCCCGGGCGAAGGCGATCGCGGTGGCCACGTCACCGGCGCCCAGGCAGCGCACGATCACCGCGGGCCGCCGGTCGACCAGGCCGTTGAAGCAGCGGCGCACCAGGTCGTACCCGGAGTCGGCGGGCGCGACGACGGCGCCCGCCACCGACCGCCGCAGCTCGGTCAGGACGACCTCGCTCACTTGGCCTCGTAGGTCAGGATGGCGACGCCGTCCACTTCACGCATCGCCCGAAAGCACGGTCGAGTCGATCTCGAACGTCCAGCATGCGTGCTTGAAATCCTCGCCTCCGCCTGGCGCCTGGATGACGCCGTCCAGCGATATGAACTCCGTGACCACGATCCGTCCCCTCTCGCCTCGCTTGGGTTGAAGCCTTGCAGGATGCGCCGCAGCGTCCGGCGCGCCGGTAGCTCACTCTCCCTAGCCCGCCCGGAGGACGAACGGCGGCGACGAAGGGGGTGTCCGCGGCCGAGACCCCGCGGGGCTAGCGCCGGCGGCGCCGGCGGCGCGCGATGCCGCCGATCGCGGCGAGGCCGCCGCCGAGCACGAAGCCCGTCACCGCGGCGCCGGTGAGGATCTGCGAGCGGTTGCGGGCGATGAACCCGCGCCAGTCGGTCAGGCGCGTGACCTCGCCGCGCAGCTCGTTGACGGCGACGGCCAGCTCGGACCGGTTGGCCTCGATCGACGCACGAATCTCGTCGGCCGTCCGCGTCGCCATCAGGGGCGCTCGGCCGTGGTCGTGGTAGCGCTGGCTCCCGGCGCAGGCGGCTGGGCGGGCGGGCCGTCCCCGAACCCGGCGGAGGCCTCGACGGTCTCGCGGATCAGCTTCGCCTCGTCGATGGCCATCTGGGGAGTGGGCGGCGAGCCGGCCTTGAAGGCCTTGGCCGCCAGCCAGCCGGCGAGGCCACCAAGCAGGAAGAGCACGCCCGCGACGATGAGAAAGCCCCAGAACGGGTCGTTGAAGACGTTGAGGTAGAAGACCCACGCCAGTCCGTGCAGCAGGATCACGAGCCCCATGAGCGCGAAGAAGCCCGCGGCGGCGGCGATGGCCGCGCCGCGGACGAGGCTCTTGACCTTCTGCTCGATCTCGACCTTGGCCAGCTCGATCTCCTCGCGGACGATGAGCGTCGCCCGCTCGGTGATCTCGTTGACGGTCTTGCCGAGGTTTCCGTCGTCAGGAGCCAAGACGCCTCAGGATCATCGCCACAATGAATCCGCCCACGAACGCCACCCCGACGACCACCTCGGGCCGGCTCATCACGCCACCGCCGGGTGCCGGCTCGATCCTGCCCAGCGGCGTGCCCCCAGCGCCGGGCTCGACCGGCAGCGGCCCGCCTACGGGCGCCAGTCCCGCTCCTGGCAATGCCGCCGCAACGTCCGGCGGCGAGTCCTCGGCGGCTGCCTCGGCGGGCGCCGCAGGCTCGGGCGCGATCTGCACGGGCCCGGAATCGGGCGGTGCGGGCACGTCGGGTGGCTCGGGCGCCGGGTCAGGCCGCACGGGCATAAAGCCCGCTGGAGGCGTGTCCTGCTGGCGCTGGCGCTCGGCGTTCTCCGCGGCCTGCTGGTCGGCGTCCAGGTCGCGCTTCTCGTCGCTCACTCGGGAGGATCCTCGTCGAAGATCCGCCGGAACAGGATGGCCGCCACCCGTGTGGTGACGATGCTCGCGACGGCTCCCAGACCCGCGAGCATTCCGGCCCAGGCCAAGCGCTTGACGGCCTCGTTCTCAAGCATCGCGCGGCAGTAAATCAGAGCTCGGGGCGGAAGCGCGCGGCGCGGTCTCCTCCAATCCCTCGCAGACCGTCTGGACCACCTGGCGCTTGGCCCGCTCGAAGTCCTCCTCGCCCGCCGGGAGGATGTCGAATATCCACCCCGTCAGGAGCTGCTCGATCGCCCCGTAGAAGGCCATGGCCGCGAACTGGGGCGTGACTGAGCGCTTGTGCTCGCCGGTGGCCTGCGCCTTGCGCACTATCTCCGCGATCCCCGCGTAGGCCTCGCGGATCTTGCCCAGATGGGTGCGCCCGAACGAGTTGGCGGCGCGCGTTACCTCGACGATGATCACCTTCATCAACTCGGGGTCGTAGCGGTAGGAATCCACGATGAAGCCCGCGACCGCCTCGAGCTTCTCGCGCGCGGGCACGTCGCGCGCGTCGACCTCGGCGATCACCCCGAGCATCACGTCCCAGCGCTCGAGGAAGACGGTGTCGAGGATCTCGTCCTTGGACTGGAAGTAGTGGTACACGAGCCCGTAGGCCACGCCCGCCTCGTCGGCAACGTCGCTCACCCGGCAGCGGTAGAAGCCCTGGCGCGCGAACACGCGCACGCCGGCGTCGAGAATCAGCCGCCGCTTGTCGACCGCTGCGCCGTGGCGTGCCGCGGCGCTCACGCCCGCGCCTCGAGGGGCCAGCGGTAGGCGTCGGGACGGCGGTTGGCCAGCGAGGGCAGACGCTCGCGGACCTCTTCGACCTTTGCGAGATCGAGGTCGGCCAGGATTACCGTCTCGGCGTCCGGCGCCTGCGCGAGGACGACGCCCCACGGGTCCACGATCAGCGAGCGCCCTCCTGAGGCGCCGCCCGCGCCCGATACGCCGATCTGGTTGGCGGCGATGACGAACGCCTGGTCCTCGATGGCCCGCGCGCGGAGCAGGACCTCCCAGTGGTCGCGGGTCGTCGTGAGCGTGAAGGCGGAGGGCACCGCGAGCACCTGCGCGCCGCGCAGCGCGAGGATCCGGTAGAGCTCGGGGAAGCGCAGGTCGTAGCAAACCGACATTCCCAGCCCTGCCCCGCTCGCCGTCTTGGACACGACGATCTCCTCACCGGGGTCTTCCAGGTCGGACTCGCGGTAGACCGTCCCGGCCACCTCGACGTCGAAGAGGTGCAGCTTGCGGTAGACGCCCTGCAGCTCGCCGTCGGGGCCCACGTGCAGCGAGGTGTTGTGGTGGCGGCCGCCGGCCGTCCGCTCCACGAACGAGCCGGCGAGCAGGTCGATGCCCAGCTCGCGAGCGATCGCCGACGCCCAGCTCAGGGTGGGCCCCTCGAGCGGCTCTGCTCCGGCACGAAGCTGGTCCTCGGTCCCGAGGACCGTCCATTTCTCAGGCAGCACAACGAGCTCGGCGCCGCGCTCGGCGGCCTCGCGGGTGAGACGGTCGGCCCGCTCACGGTTGCGAGCCGTATCCTCGGTGGCATTGAGCTGGACCGCGGCGGCGCGCAGCTTCTGAATCTCCCTTCCCGATTGACTGGTCGGTCAACCGCTGACGCGCCAAGCATAACGAGGCCCTGGCGCGGCCCTGGCCCCGGCCGTCCCGTCGGCGTCCCGCTGCCCCCCGACCGCATGCCACCCTTTCACGCCGGGCGGATGCTCAAGCGCTGGCGCTACATCGGCGTGTACGGGCCCGAGCTCATGGTATGCGTCGGCCTCGCCCGCATCGGCCCCACATTGCAGGGCTTCTGGGCGCTCTGGGACCGCGAGGCCGGCCGCCTGCTCGAGCGCACCCGGCCGGGGCGCGGCGGCGTTCGGTTCGGGCGCGGGACAGCACGCGTGGACACGCGGGACGTCGGCATCGATCTCGAGTGGGTCGAGGAGCCCGGCGTCGAGGTGGTCACGCCCGACGGCCCCGGCTACGCGTGGACCCGCAAGCAGGGCGGCGTGCTGGTGCGCGGCAGCGTCCGGGCCGGCGGGGCGCTGCGCGAGCTGGCGGGACGCGGCGTGGTCGACGACTCCGCGGGCTACCACGCACGGCGCACCGCGTGGCGCTGGTCGGCGGGCGTGGGCACGGCCGGCGACGGGCGGCCGGTAGCGTGGAATCTCGTGACCGGCGTCCACGACGACCCGCGTGCGAGCGAGCGGACGGTGTGGTTGGACGGCGAGCCCCGCGAAGTAGGGCCCGCGCACTTCGCCGACGACCTGAGCGAGGTGGCAGCCGAGGGCGGCCTGCTCCGCTTCGCCGCCGAGGCCACTCGCGAGCGCCACGACGACCTTCTCCTCGTTCGCTCGGACTACGTCCAGCCGTTCGGCACCTTCACCGGCTCGCTTCCCCATGCCGGCGAGCTCGCCGCCGGCTACGGCGTCATGGAGCGCCACACGGTCTTGTGGTGAGCGAAGCTCTCGCGGTCGAGGGGCTGACCAAGCGCTTCGGCTCGACGACAGCGGTGCAGGACCTCAGCTTCTCGGTCCCGGCGGGCAAGGTGGTGGGCTTCCTGGGCCCCAACGGCGCGGGGAAGACCACGACCCTGCGGGCCTTGCTGGGACTGGTCGCGCCCAGCTCGGGGCGCGCGCTGGTCCTCGGCCGCCCCTACCGGGAGCTCGACGATCCCTCGCGGACGGTGGGAGCGGTGCTCGAGAACGCGCGCTTCCACCCCGGCCGCAGCGCCCGCGACCACCTGCGCGCGCTCACCGCCGCTGCGGCGCTCGGCTCGCAGCGCCCGGACGAGGTGCTTGCGCTCGTCGGGCTCGCCGCGGACGCGGGGCGGCGGGTGGGCGGCTACTCGCTGGGCATGCGCCAGCGGCTGAGCCTCGCGGCTGCCCTGCTCGGCGACCCGCGCGTCCTCGTGCTCGACGAGCCCGCCAACGGGCTCGACCCCCAGGGCATCCGCTGGCTGCGCGATTTCCTGCGCGCCCTGGCTGCCGAGGGGCGCGGCGTGCTGATCTCCAGCCATGTGCTCGCCGAGATGTCGCAGACCGTCGACGAGGTGGTGGTCATCGGCCGCGGTCGGCTGCTCGCTCAGGGGCCGGTCGCCAGCCTCACGCGCGGGGCCTCAGCGGCGGTGCAGGTGCGCACGCCAGATGCGCAGGCGCTCGGCGACGCCCTGTCGCGCGAGGGTGCGACGCTCGAGGCCGCGGGCGACGGCGTGCTGCTCGCGCGCGGGATCGCGAGCGAGCGCGTCGGGGAGCTGGCGGCAGCGAACGGCGTCGTCCTGCACGAGCTCACCCCACTCACCTCCACGCTCGAGGACTTCTTCCTCGAGCTGACCGGCGACGTCTCGCTCGCGGGAAGGGGGCCCTCGTGACCGCCCTGCTGCGAGCCGAGCTCATCAAGCTGCGCACGACGCGGACGACCTGGGTGCTGCTCGGCACCGCCGCGATCATCGTGCTCAGCGTGCTCGTCATCGTCCTGGCGCTGTTCGACCACGGCGGTCGCGTCACCGGCGAGGACCTCGGCGGGCTCTTCTCGTTCACGGCGATCGCCGACCTGCTGGTGCTCAGCCTCGGCATCGTCGGAGCCGCCGGCGAGTTCCGCCACGGGACGATCACCGCCGCCTTCCTCATCACTCCGGCGCGCTGGCCGGTGATCGTGGCCAAGGCGCTCGCCTACGCGCTGCTGGGCGTGGGCTACGCCCTCGCGACGTTGCTCCTGTGCGCGGCGCTGGCCCTGCCGTGGCTCGCGGTCAAGGACGCCAACTTCGACGTATCCGGGAGCGCGTGGATCCTGGCTATCGCGGGCCGCTGCGTGTACGGAGCGCTCATCGCCGCCCTGGGCGTGGGGATCGGCATGCTGGTGAGAAACCAGGCCGCCGCCCTGGTCGCGACGCTCGTCTTCCTGCTCGCCATCGAGCCGGCCCTCGGAGCGGTCTCAGGGGGCGTCGCGACCTACGGTCTCAACGGCGCCGCGCTTTCGATCTTCGGCGCTTCGGACACCGGGATCGCGGACGTCCTCCCGTTCGGCGCCGGCGTCGCGCTCTACCTCGGCTACGTCCTGCTCTTCCTCGGCGCGGGCACGGCGCTCACCCTCCGGCGCGACGTGGCCTAGCCGCGCTGGCGGCGTAGCTCGGAGAGCAGCAGCTTGGAGTGCACCGCGCCGACGAGCTCGCGCAGGGGCTCGGCGCCCGCGGCGATGATCTCCGCCGCGCGGTCCACGTCGACCTCGCCGGCAAGGCGTCCGAGCAGCGTGCGCACCTCCTCGGCGACCAGCGGCGCGAGCGCCTCGCGGTAGCGCAGGGTGTCGTAGACCGTGAAGCCCAGCTGCTCGTCGTAGCCGCCCGCGCGGAAGCGACCGATGGCCTCGACGATCGCCACGTCGT
>JBBQNQ010000012.1:0-51036 GCA_038330095.1 Solirubrobacterales bacterium | reverse complement strand
GCCCCCAAGCGGCTGGTCGTCCTGGGCGGCGGAGTGGTCGGCGTCGAGCTGGCGCAGGCGTGGAGCACGCTCGGCTCCAAGGTCGCGCTCGTCGAGGCGATGGACACCCTGATCGCCCGCGAGGAGCCCTTCGCGCGCGAGGAGGTCGAGACCGCGTTGCGCGACGCCGGTGTCGAGGTCCACACCGGCGCGAAGGCAAGCCGCGTACGGCGCGAGGAGGGGCCGGGCGCCGGAGCGCCGTCCTCCCCTGGCCGTGAGGGCGACGGCGCACCGCGGCGCGGCACCGTGGTCGTCGAGCTCGAGGGCGGGGACACCGTCGAGGGAGAGGACCTGCTGGTCGCCGTGGGGCGCCAGGCACGCCTGGACGGCCTCGGCCTCGACACGGTCGGCGTGGAGGCCGACCCTACGCTCACGATCGACGAGACCATGCGCGTCGGCGGCCTGGACTGGCTCTACGCGGTGGGCGACCTCAACGGCCGGGCGCTGCTCACGCACATGGGCAAGTACCAAGCCCGGGTGGCGGCCGACCACATCCTCGGCAAGGGCGCCACCGCAGGCCGCTACGACGGCGCGCTGGCGCCGCGGGTGATCTTCATCGAGCCTCAGGTGGCGGCGGTGGGCCACACGCTGGAGTCGGCGCTCGAGGCGGGCGTCCACGTGCGCGCAGTCGATCAGCCGACCGCCTCGGTGGCGGGCGCGAGCTTTCACGGTCGCAACGCCCCCGGCACGGCACGCTTGGTCGTCGACGAGGACCGCAAGGTGATCGTCGGCGCCACCTTCACCGGCCCCGACGTCGCCGAGTTCCTTCACGCCGCCACCATCGCGGTCACCGGCGAGGTCGCACTCGACCGCCTGTGGCACGCCGTCCCCGCGTTCCCGACGCGCAGCGAGGTCTGGCTGCGGCTGCTAGAGGCCTACGGGCTCTAGCAGCGGGTCAGCTCCTCGAGCAGGAAGAGGAAGGAGTGGTACGGGCGACCGGTGACCTGCTGAAGGCCGATCTCGCAGGTGCGGTTGCTGCACAGGCATGCGTCGAGGTCTCGGCCCTCCAGGTCGCGGGCGGCGTCGCGCAGGGCTGACGCCGGGAGCTCGGGGTGAAGCAGGCCGCGGTCGCCGGCCATCCCGCAGCAGGTGGTGCCGGCCGGGACGAACACCTCGTCGGCCAGCTCGCGCGCGACCGCCTCGAGCTTGGTGGCGAGGCGCAGATGGTCTGAGGAGCACGTCGGGTGCACGGCCACCGTGCCGACGCGGCGGGCGACCGTCAGGCGCGCCATCAGGTGGTCGTGGGCCCAGGCGATCGAGTCGAGCACCTCCATCCGGTCGTAGCGCGCACGCCGCTCGTCGTCGAGTGAGGAGGCGACGTCCTGGAGCAGCCCGTGCGCGCACGAGGTCGCGTCGATCACGACGGGAAGCCGTCCCTCGCCGGTCCAGCGCCAGAGCGCGTCGGCGGTCCGGCGGGCCATGAAGTCGCTGCCGCGCCCATAGCCCTTGGAGCTCCAGGGAGTCGCGCAGCAGTGCCCGCCCACGTTCTCTGGGATCCACACGGGCGTCCCGGCGCGTCGCGAGACCTCCACCAGCGCCTCGGGAAGAGTCGGCCGCGCGGGAGTGTCGCGGGGGTTGCCGAAGATGCGGTTGATGCAGGCGGGCAGGTAGACCGCAGCCGCGCCTGCGCGCTCGGTCGCCGGCAGGCGACCGGGGGAGGGGGCGGGCATGTTCGCCGGCCAGGCCGGCACGAGGTCGCTGCTCACGCGCCGGCGAAGTGCCGCGGGGACGGCGGCGACGGCCCGGTCTCCGAGCAGCCGCGCGGCCAGCCCGCCGGCGCCCAGACCACCGCGGGCGCCGCGCTCGACCGCCGCCCAGCGCCGGGCGACGGCCAGCGCGACCGCCTCCTCGCGCGGCGTGCGCTCGCGGTGGCGGAAGTCCTTGATCAGCTTGCCGGTATCGATCGCGACCGGGCAGACGCTCATGCACGTGCCGTCGGCTGCGCAGGTCTCGATGCCGTCGTACTCGTAGTCGCGCAGCAGCGCCTCGTACACCGGCGAGCCCTCCGGCTGGCGGGCCATCTCCCGTCGCACGACGATTCGCTGGCGCGGCGTCGTGGTGACGTTCCGGCTCGGGCACACCGGCTCGCAGAACCCGCACTCCACGCAGTGGGCGGCGACCTCCTCGATCACCGGCTGGGTCTTGAGGTTGCGCAGGTGGATCCCGTCGTCGCGGTTGAGCACCACGCCCGGGTTGAGCACGCCGTGCGGGTCGGCGAGCTCCTTTATCCGCCACATCATCGCGGTCGCCCGCTCGCCCCATTCGTGCCGGACCCACGGCGCCATGTTCACGCCCGTGCCGTGCTCGGCCTTCAGCGAGCCGTCGTAGCGGTCGACGATCAGCTCGACCAGGCCGGCCATGAACGCGGCGTAGCGATCGTGGTCCTCGGGCTTGGAGAAGTCCGGGGTGAGCTGGAAGTGCAGGTTGCCGGCCGACACGTGGCCGGCCACGCCGGGGAGGAACCCGTGCTGCGCGAGCAGCGCCTGCAGCTCGCGCGCGCACTCCGCGATGCGCGCCGGCGCTACACAGACGTCCTCGACGATCAGCGCCGTGCCGAGCGGGCGCAGCCGGCCGACGAGCCCGAACAGGCCCTCGCGCACGCTCCATGCGAGCTCGATCGCCTCGTGCTCGCGGGTGAACTCCGGCGGCCGCAGCAGCTCGTGCGACCCGAGGATGCGCGTCGCGTCGTCCTCGCGCGCCGCCAGCTCGTCGAGGTCGGCGCCCTCGAACTCGACGAGCAGCGCGGCGGACTCGGGCGGCAGCTCCCTCCAGTACTCGGGGGTCCCCGCCATGTTGTAGGAGGCGACGATGAGGGCGGGCGCGATCATGAGCTCGGTCGCGCGTGCACCGGCGGCCACGAACTCCCCAACCGGCTCGACGGCCTCCTCGATCGAGGAGAAGTGAAGCCACGCGACCGTGGTGTGCGCCGGCTCGGGCCGGGTCTGGAGCACCGCCTCGGCGATGAACGCGAGCGTGCCCTCCGAGCCCACCACGAGGCGGCGGAAGATCTCCAGCGGCGTGTCGGCATCGAGGAACGCGCACAGCCGGTAGCCCGTTGTGTTCTTGATCTGGAACTTGCGCCGCACGCGCTCGGCGAGCTGCGCGTCGGCCCGCAGCTCGTCGCGCAGCTCGAGCAGTCCACGGGCCAGCTCGGGCTCGGCCGCGGCGAAGTGCTCCTCGGCGTCGGGCGCGCCGGTGTCGATCACCGTGCCGGAGGCGAGCACCAGGGTCATCGAGCGCACCGTGGAGTAGGAGTCCCAGGTGGTCCCGCAGCGCATGCCGCCCGAGTTGTTGGCGATCACCCCGCCGACGGTCGCGATGTCCGTGCTGGCCGGGTCGGGCCCGAGCGCGTAGCCGTGGCGGCGCAGCAGGCGGTTGGCGTGACCGAGCAGCGTGCCGGTGCAGACGCGGGCGAGGCGGCCACCGTCCTGCACCCGAAGGCCCGACCAGTGGCGGCGCACGTCGACGAGGATGTCGTCCCCCTGTCCCTGGCCGTTGAGGCTCGTGCCGCCACCACGGAAGGTGACGTGGCGGTCGTTGGCGCGCGCGTACGCGAGGACCCTGCCGACGTCGCCTGCGTCGTGCGCCATCACCACCACCTTCGGAAACAGCCGGTAGGGGCTTGCGTCCGACGCGTAGCGGACCAGGTCGAGCGGGCGGGCGAGCACGCGTTCGGGGCCCAGCAGGCCGACGAGGTCTGAGCGAAGCGGCTCGGGCGTTCCGGCGGCGAGGCTGTCGGGCGCACGGTCGGGTGAGGGAGGGCCCTCGGGCCGGCCGATCCGTGCGGGGTCGGGGGCGAGCAGCGAAGCGCGGCTCAAGCGATCGCCATGCCCGGCGTCACCCCTACCTCCACGAGCGAGGGCCCACTCGATCCCAGCGCGCTGCTCAGCGCCTCGCGCAGCTCGTCGCGCCCGTCGGCGTGCGCGACCTCCACGCCGTAGCCGGCGGCCAGGGCGGCGGTGTCCAGTGCGGGGAGATCGAGTCCCGGCGCGCCCGTGACCGACTCGATCTCGCCGAACCACTTGAGGATCGCGTACTCCTCGTTGCGGAGGACCAGGAAGGTGACCGGCACGTCGTAGGCCACCGCGGTCCAGAAGGTCTGGATCGCATACTGCGCCGAGCCCTCGCCCAGCACGCAGACCACCTGCCGCGAGGGCTGGGCGAGCTGGACGCCGACGGCCGCGGCCATGCCGAAGCCCAGCCCGCCGCCGGCACCGAAGTAGTAGGAGCCGGGCCGGGAGAGGCGCAGCTGGTTGCGCAGCGCGAGCGTGCTCGACGGCGACTCTAGCACGACGATCCCGCCGTCCGGGAAGACCTCGGCGAGGGTTGCGTGCACGGCCGTGGGGCTCAGCGGGTCGCCGTCGCTGCCGGCCTCCGGCTGCTCGGGCGCCGGCCGGGCGGGCGGCGGCTCGCGGTCGGACTCCCCGACCTGCTCGAGCACGGCCGCAAGCGTGATGCCCGGGTCAGAGACGTTCGCCTCGCCCATCGGCGCGCGGCTTGCCTCGTCGGGATCGCTGGTGATCGCCACCAGGGTCGTTCCCGGTGCCAGCAGCGGACCGGGGATGTTCGGGTAGTAGGGGAAGACCGAGGAGCCGGCGACCAGGACGAGGTCGTAGGCGGCAAGGACCTGCCCGGCCGGTCCCACGGCGGGGGGGAGGATGCCCTGGAACAGCGCGTGGTCCTCGGGGAACCCGATCCGGCCTCCGCCGGGCGCCGGCGACGCCCACACCGCGAGCCGCTGGCGCTCGGCGAGCGCGACCGCGGCTTCCCACGCCCCCGGACTGGCGTCGAGGTCGGGCCCCGCCACGAGCGCCGGCCGCTCGGCTGCCGCGAGCCGCTGCGCGAGCTCACGCACGAACTCCGGGGGGGCGGACGCCCGTCCCGTGACCTTGCGCGTTGTCTGGTGGGCGACCGCGTCATCCTCGACCTCGGCCGCCCAGTCGTCCATCGGGATCGACAGGAAGACCGGGCCCTGAGGCGGCAGGCCGGCCAGGTGGATGCCCCGCGCGAGCGCATGCGGTACGTCCTGGGCCCGCGGAGGCTCGTAGCTCCACTTGACCAGCGGGTGGGGCATGCGCACCGCGTCGCGGTTTGTCAAGTTCGCCTGCAAGGTCATCAGCGAGCGCGCCTGCTGGCCGGCGGTGACCACCACGGGAGATTTGTTGGCCTGGGCGTTGAAGATCGCCCCCATCCCGTTGCCGACGCCCGGCGCGGTGTGCAGGTTGACCAGCGCCGGCTTGCCGCTGGCCTGCGCGAACCCGTCGGCCATCCCGACCACCGCCGCCTCCTGCAGGCCCAGGACGTAGCGGAAGTCCGCGGGGAACTCCGCGAGCATCGGAAGCTCCGTCGATCCGGGGTTGCCGAAGATCGTGGTCAGCCCACGGTCGCGCAGCATCGTGAACACGGCATCGCGGACGGTCGTCACGCGTCTTCTCCCCTCACGGGTCGGGAAGCCCGAACCCTACTTGGGCGGCCAGGCTGAGTCACTGTGCTGGTACGTTCGCCGCGTGCGCCGAGGGGGTGTCCGCGTGACCCGAACGCTCGCCCTGGTCGTGGCGGGAGCCGTGGTCAGCCTCGCGCTCGTCCCCCCGGCCGGTGCGCAGGTCGCCCCCACCACGGCGCAGAGGCTCGTGGACACGTACTCGCCCATCGTCATGCTGCGCGCCCAGCGCGACCCGCCCTGCGACAAGGCCAAGGAGCAGTTCGATCCCACGACGGTCGACGTCATGCTCGGCAACCCGCGGGTACGCCTGCGAAGGACGGACGCGTCGGGCCGGCTGCGGACAGTGACGCGGGCGCCCTCGGTTGCCGATGTCGCTGCGCGAGACAAAGGCTGGTACCTGGACGTGCCCGGTGATGCGCTGAACCCCGGGTGCACTTACGCGAAGGACTTCGCCGCTCTGCGGCGCGCCGGTCGCGCGCCGCCGATCGCCTATGCCCACATCGCCCGCGAGCTGGGCCAGCCGGGGCTCGTCGTGCAGTACTTCTTCTTCTACTACTACAACCAGTTCAACGACCTGCACGAGGGCGACTGGGAGGGGATGCAGGTCGCCTTCGACGGTGCGAGCACGCCGGAGCAGGCGCTGGCGCAGGACCCGACCCGGATCGCGCTCTTCCAGCACGCGGGGGGCGAGAAGGCCGACTGGGACGACGGTCGCGTCGAGAAGGAAGGCACGCATCCGGTCGTCTATCCGGCAGCGGGCTCGCACGCGACGTTCTTCGCCTCGGCGGTCTACGTCGAGAACGGCAACGGCGGCTCGGGGCTGGGCTGCGACAACACGTCCGAGCCGCTGCGCCGCTTACGCCCCAGACCGGTCCTCGTCCCGGACGCTCCGCGGCCGGACGGCCGCTTCGGCTGGCTCACCTATCTCGGCCACTGGGGCGAACGGCATGGGGGCTTCAGCAACGGCCCGACCGGCCCCATCACCAAGCGCCAGTGGTCCGAGCCGTTCGCGTGGATGTCGGGCCTGCGCCGGGCGAGCCCGCAGCTGCCCAGCGGCGCGCTGGCCGGCCCGGCGGTGACGGGCGCGTTCTGCGGTGCCGTCGCCACCGTCTCGAGCTTCGTCAACCTGAAGGCCAGGACGACGCTCGGGGCGCTCCTGATCGCGGCGCTCGTCCTCCTGCTCGTCGTCGTGCCCCCGACACTGACGCGCTGGCGGCCGGTCGACCTCGAGAACCTGCGGCGCCCGCGTGCCCTCGGCCAGCTCCTGCGCGCCGCGCGGCAGCTCTACGGGCGCCACTGGCGCACGCTGGTGATCATCGGACTGGCGTCGCTGCCGATCCTCGCCGCCGTCGAAGGGCTGAACTGGGCCGTCAAGCAGCTCATCGGTGCAGGCAACACCGCGACCGCCGGCTCCAGTGGGGCCCAGATCAACGTTGCGGATCCGATCTCCTCGATCGGGCGTCCAATCGCCTTCGCCCTCGTGGCGGCGACGGTCATCACGTTCGTGCGCGAGCTCGAGCTCGGCCGGCCCGCCGGCGTCCTACAGGCCGCGCGCGGCATGCTCGCGCGCTTCTGGCGCCTGGTCTTCTGCCAGCTCGCCGGAACCCTGGCCGTCGTGCTGCTCGCCCTCACGATCATCGGCATCCCCTTCGCCATCCGCAAGTACGTCGACTGGCAGTTCGTGCAGCAGCAGATCGTCTTCCGGGACACCTCGATCCGCGACGCCTTCCGGGGAAGCAGGCAGGTCGTCCGGGGCCGGTGGTGGCGGACGCTGCGCATCGCGGGGTTCTTCTGGCTGCTCAGCATCGTGGTCGGGCCGATGCTCGGCTTCGCGCTGATCTTCGCGGACCTCTCGCTGCCGGCGATCAACCTCTTCGGCTCGGTCGTCTTCGCCTTGCTCACGCCCTACGTCGCGCTGGGCCGGACGCTGCTCTTCTTCGACCTCGAAAGCCGCGCACGACCGGTTCCGCAGACCGGCCCGTAGCGACTTGCGTCAGATGCGAACATGTGTTCGCCGTGTACGCCGAGCTCCATTGCCACTCCGCTTACTCGTTCCTCGACGGCGCCTCGATGCCCGAGGAGCTCGTGGCGGCGGCGCTGGAGCTCGGGCATGACGTTCTCGCGCTGACCGACCACAATGGGGTCGGCGGGTCGATGGAGCACGCGCAGGCCGCGCACGCCCTGGGGCTGCGGGCCATCCACGGGGCGGAGGTCGACCTCGAGGATGGACGCCATCTCACGCTGCTCGTCGAAGACGCGCGCGGGTGGAGCAGCCTGTGCAGGGTCCTCACGCGGGCGCACGCGCACACGCGCGATTCGCCACGGCGCGAGGCCGGGCAGCCGTCGGTGCCGTTGAGCGTGGTGGAGGAGCATGCCGAGGGCATCGTCTGCCTGAGCGGCTGCGCGCAGCGGGGGGTTCACGACGAGCCAGGGCTGCGGCGTCTGCGCGACGCCTTCGGGCGCGACGGGCTGCGGGTAGAGCTGCAGCGCCCCTTTCACCGCGGCGACCGCGAGCGCAACCGCCGCCTGGAGGCGCTCGCCCGCCGCCTCGGCCTCGCTTGCGTGGCCACCGGGAACGTCCACGCCCACGCGCGCTCGCGCGCGGAGCTACAGGACGCGCTGGTTGCCGTCCGCGCCGGCCAGACCCTCGACGCCTCAGAGCCCCTGCGGCGCGGCAACCACAGCCATGTGCTCACGACCCCGCAGGCGATGGCCGCCCGCTTCGCCGGCCACCCCGACGCGGTGGCCGAGTCGCGCCGTCTCGCCGACCGCCTGCGCTTCGACCTGTGCGCCGACCTGGGCTACCGCTACCCCGGCTCGGAGGACCCGGGGGCAGACCGCGGGCTGGCGCAGGCCTGCCGCACGGCGCTGGAGGTCCGCTATCCGCCCGGCCATCGCCATCGCGAAGAGGCGCTACGGCGCCTGGAGGAGGAGCTGGGAGTCATCGCGGGCCTCGACCTCGCGGGCTTCTTCCTGCTGCATCGCGACATGCTCGAGCTCGCGCGCGAGGTGGCGGCGGAGGTCCGCGGGCCGGACACCGCCCGGGCGTTGCTTCCGCCGGGGCGAGGACGGGGCTCCTCGGTGTCCTCGATCGTCTGCTATCTCACCGGGCTCTCGCACGTCGACCCCGTCGAGAACGAGCTGTTGCTCGGGCGCTTCCTCAACGAGGAGATCACCTCGCTGCCCGACATCGACCTCGACTTCCCGCGTGACATTCGCGAGGCGCTCTTCCCCCGCATCCACGAGCGCTACGGCCGCGACCGCTCGGCGATCATCGCCGCCTTCCCCACCTATCGGGCACGGGGCGCGATCCGCGAGCTGGGCAAGGCGCTGGGCCTGCCGCCCGGTGAGATCGAAAGGGTGGCAAGAGGGTCGGAAGGGTGGTCGGGTCGCGAGGTGGAACGCGACGTGATCGCTGCGCTGGGGGAGCGGCGGGCGCGCGGGGGGCGCTGGGAGCACCTGATCCGGCTGGCGGGAGAGGCGCACGGCCTGCCGCGCCACCTCTCCCAGCACTCGGGCGGGATGGTGGTCGCCACTCGCCCGCTGGTCGACTGCTGCCCGGTCGTCCCCGCGGCGATGGAGGGCCGCCAGCTCGCCCAGTGGGACAAGGACTCCTGCGCGGACGCGGGGTTCCTGAAGATCGACCTGCTGGGGCTGGGGATGCTCTCGGCGGTCGAGCGCTGCGTGGAGCTGATCGCGGCTGAATCGGGGCAGCGGATCGATCTCTCCCGCATCCCCTACGACGACGCTTCCACCTACGCCGCGATCCAGCGTGCCGAGACCGTCGGGGTCTTTCAGATCGAGAGCCGCGCGCAGATGGCCTCGCTACGCCGAACCCGCCCCGCGACCCTTGACGATTTGACCGTCCAGGTGGCGATCGTGCGCCCCGGGCCGATCCAGGGCGGCGCGGTCAACCCCTATATCGAGCGCCGCCAGCACCTGCGCGAGGACCCTGACTACGTCGTGCCCTACGAGCACCCCTCGCTCGAGCCCGTACTGCGCGACACGCTGGGCACGATCATCTTCCAGGACCAGGTGCTCGAGGTCGCGATGGCCTTCGCGGGCTTCTCGCCCGGGGAGGCCGAAGGGTTGCGCCGGGCGATGAGCCGCAAGCGCTCGGACGCTGCGATCGCGGCCTTCCACGAGCGCTTTGTCGAGGGTGCCACGCGTGCGCATGGCGCCGACCCCGCTACCGCAGAGCGGGTGTGGGAGATGATCGAGGGCTTCTCGGGCTTCGGCTTCCCCAAGGCCCACGGCGCCGCTTTCGGCCTGCTGGCCTACCAGTCGACCTGGCTGCGCGTCCATCACCCCGCGCCCTTCCTCTGTGCCCTGCTCAACGAGCAGCCCATGGGCTTCTACCCCTCCGATGCGCTGGTCCACGACGCCCAGCGAAGGGGGATAGAGGTGCGCGCTCCGGAAGTGAACGCCAGCAGCGTTGAATGCACGGCGGAGCCCCTCGAAGCGGGCGAGGGGGCCGCCTCCGGAGGGGCGCACTCGGCCGTGCGCGTGGGCTTGGCCTACGTCAACGGGGTGCGTAAGGACGACGTGGAGGCCCTGGTCTCCGCCAGGGAGGCGGGAGGGCGTTTCCGCTCGCTCGGCGACCTGGCCGCGAGGGCGGGGGCCGGGCGCGCGGCGCTCGAGCTGCTGGCCTGGTCGGGGACGTGCGACGCGCTGGGCCGGGGGGATCGGCGCGCGGTCCTCTGGGAGCTGGGGATCGCCGCCCCCGGACGGCGCGTGCCGGGCGGGACCCAGCTCGCCCTGCCCCTCGAGCTTCCCGCTCCACCGGCCTTGCGGCAGCTGGAGCCCTGGCCCTCGCTGGTCGCCGACTACGCGACCACCGGCATGACCGTGCGCGACCACCCGCTGAGCCTGCTTCGTCCCAGCCTTCCCGACGACGCGGTCACCAGCACCGACCTCCACCAGCTCCGCCACGGCCGGCGCGTGAGGATCGGGGGGATCGTCGTCGCCCGGCAGCGTCCCGGGACGGCCGGGGGCATCGTGTTCCTGCTCATCGAGGACGAGCACGGAACGGTCAACCTCATCGTGCCTCCGCCGGTCTACGACCGCCACCGGGTCACGGTCCGCACCGAGCCGCTCGTGCTCGCCGAGGGAACGCTCGAGCGCCTGCCCGCAGCGGGCGGGGCGATCAACGTCATGGTCCACCGGATCGGCCCGATCGACGTGCCCGACCGTCCCCTCGCCGAGGTCAAGGACTTCAACGCCCTCGAGGGGAGGGAGCTCAGGCGACGGGAGGAGGAGCAGCAGGCCTCGGACTTCCGCGCGGTCGCCCCCGCGGTACTCAGCTTCGCGAGCGGGCGAAGGCGCTGAGCACCGCGGCCGCCTCCTCGTCGCTCACCTGCCCGAAGTCGTCGTAGAACTGGCCCACGGCGAGGAACTCCGGAGGATCGATGACCGCCGCGGCGTGGGCATCGACGCCGGCCTCCCGCAGCTCGCTGAACGCCGGCGCCGCCGCGACCGGCACCGCTACGGCGACGTGCGCGGCGCCCCTGCTCCGCACGGTGGCCAGCGCCGTGGCCATCGAGCGGCCGGTGGCCAGGCCGTCGTCGACCACCACAGCGGTGCGCCCGGCCAGCTCGACGGCCGGCCGGCTGCCGCGCAGGGCGCCCGCCTGCGCCCGCGCGAGCTCGAGCTGCGTGGCGACGGCCTCCTCGGGCAACCCCACGGGGAGCACCACCCCGTCCTCGCTCACCGCGCCCAGCGCATACTCGGGCTGGCGGGGGTGCCCGACCTTGCGCACGACGAGCGCGTCGAGCGGCGCCCCCAGCGCCGCGGCGACCTGTGCAGCCACCGGGATCCCGCCCCGCGCGAGTCCCAGAACGACCACCTCGCCCTCGGGCGCTTGGAACGCGGCGGCCAGCCGGCGCCCCGCGTCGGCGCGGTGGGCGAAGTGCGGCGCGCCCGCCATGGCCTGACGGTACCCCCACGCCGACCCGCACGCCAGCGTGCCCCGCGGCCGCTACCCGCCTGCCTGTCCTCGCGATAAGGTCCTGCCCGCCGTGACCGCGCTTCTCTTCATCGCTGGATGGATAGTGCTCGGGCTGACCCTCTTCTTCGTCGCCATGCGCGGCGGCGCACGGGGCGCGCGCGAGTCGCTCTACGGTCAGGGCCGGCGCGCCAACCGCCTGGCCGCCGTGGTCATCTTCGCGCTCTACGTCGCTTTCGGCGTGGCCGTTCCGACGCTCGTGCTCGCCGGCAACAAGGACGCGGACACGATCGCCTCCGAGGACGTCACCTTGAGCGCCAAGCAGAAGCGCGGCCGCGTCCTCTTCGGCGAGTACTGCAACCAGTGCCACACGCTCGCCGCGGCGAAGACCGCCGGCCGCGTCGGGCCGAACCTCGACGATCTGCGACCCAACTACGCCCTGGTCGCCGACGCGGTGATCAACGGGAGAATGCGAGGGAACGGAACCATGCCCGCCGGCCTGGTCACCGGCGGCGACGTCCGCGACGTCGCGTGCTTCGTGGACGCCGCGACGCATCCCGGTCAGGCGACGCCCAAGCAGTGCCGCGGGCCCGCCGGAGCCGCTGATGGAACCTGAGCACGCCGCTGACCTGCTCGCGCGCGAGCGCGAGCGCGTCGAGCGGGAGCTGGCCAACCTGCGCCCGGGCGGCGACGAGGAGCTCTCCCACGTAGATCAGCATCCCGCCGACGAGGGCACCGAGCTCTACGAGGACGAACGCGATGCCGGTCTCTCCGCTCCCCTGCGAGAGGAGCTCGCGGCCATCGAGCGCGCCGAGAAGCGCCTGCGAGAGGGCACCTATGGCCGCTCGATCGACAGTGGCGACGCCATCCCCGACGCGCGCCTGGAGGCCGTCCCATGGGCCGAGCGCACGGTCGAGGAGCAGTCGCGTTACGAGCGCGGCTAACGCCGGCTCCGCTAGGCTGGCCGCCTACATACCGCTGAATCCCGGCCGCGAGCGCCGGGAGCGGGGGACCCAGCAGGACCCTGAAGTTGGGGCGAATCGCCATCCAGGCGTAGCGCGGCTCTTTCCGCGCGAGCCCGTCAGCTAACCCCGCAAGCTTCCGAAAGAGGAATGAGCTTGATCGAGCGCCCCGATCGTGTTGCCTTGTGGGCCGTCCTGATGGCCCTCGGCCTCGCGCTGCTCGCTGCCGGCACGGGCAGGGCGGCGACGGCCGACCCCCCCGCCCGCAGCGCCAAGGTCGACCGCAAGTACTTCACCGCCGACCTCGGCGCCCGCACCCTGAAGCGCGGCATGCGCGGGCGCGACGTGCGCACGCTCCAGCGGCTGCTCGCTCTCAGCCCCGACGGCGACTTCGGGCGCGGGACCGCCCGAGCCGTCCGGCGCTTCCAGCGCGGGGCCGGCGTGAAGGCCGACGGGCGGGTCGGCAGGGCGACCCGCGAGGCGCTGGCCCGGCGCCGGATGGGACGCAAGATGGCCACCTTCTACGGGCCCGGCCTGTTCGGCAACCGGACCGCCTGCGGCCAGACCCTGACCCGCGCGCTGCGCGGAGTCGCGCATCGCACGCTGCCGTGCGGAACCCCCGTCGTGCTCGAGCTCGACGGGCGCTTCCTGACCGTCCCGGTGGTCGACCGCGGCCCGTTCACCCCCGGCTTCGTCCTGGACATCACCGCGGGCGCCGCGAAGGTCCTGGCCTTCGGCGGATCCGGCCCCGTGCGCGCCCGGTACGCCGGCTAGCCAAACCCTGAGCTGCGCTTTATCGGGCGGCCGTATAAACGCATGCCAGAGGGCTTCTCCTTACATATACACTTACCGAAGGTAAGACGCAACAGGTGGCCAAATGAAGACGACGATGAGCCGGTTCCATATCCATGATGATCTGAGCGCTCCCGAGGCATCCATGCCGGTGCTGAAGGGGGCACTGGCGGCCGGAGGCCAGCTTCCCAACTTCCTGGGGGTGCTCGCCGGCTCGCCCGCGGCGCTGCGCGCGTACGCGCGCTTCCGCTCGGAGCTGCGCCATGGCAAGCTCGATCTCGCGACGCTCGAGCGCATCGCGCTCGGGGTGGCCGACTACTACGGCTCGCGCCCCGGGATCGCCCTTCACGAGCGGGCTGCACGCGCCGCCGGCCTTTCGCTCGACGAGGTCGCGCTTGCGCGCGAGTTCGACTCCCGCGACCAGCGCGAGGCCGCTCTGCTGCGCTACCTCCAGCTGCTTCTCCGCGAGCACGGTCGCGCGCCCATGCACGTCCACGAGGAGGCGCGCGAGGAAGGCTGGAGCGACGAGGAGATCCTCGAGGCGATCGCCTACCTGGCGCTGGAGAGCTTCACCGCGCTGGTCAACGTCGCCGGCGACGTCCCGGTCGACGGCTCGGCCGAGGAGTCGCGGGCCCTGCGTCTGCGCGCCGCCTAGCCAGGCCCATGGCCGCGCAGGTACGCACGGTAACGGTGGTCACGCGCGGCGCCGGCGAGCGGGGCTGCTGCCCCTACTACCACGAGGCGATCGAGCTCATCGGCAAGCGCTGGACGGGCGTGATCGTCCAGGTGCTGATGGTCTCCGACCATCCGCTGCGCTTCTCCGAGATCGCCGCCGCCGTGCCGCAGCTGTCCGATCGCCTGCTCTCCGAGCGCATCAAGGAGCTCGAGGGGCGCGGCCTGGTCCGCCGCACCGTGCGCGAGGACCGTCCGGTGCGCGTCGAGTACGCCCTGACCGAGATGGGGCACGAGCTCGAGCCCGCAGTGATGGCCGTGCAGTCATGGGCACGCCGCTGGCTCGTCCAGCGGTAATCTCGCGCCCTCACCGCCCGCCCGCGTTCCAAGGAGCTCGCCGTGGCCGACCAGCCCAAGACCGCCGACGAAGTCAAGGCGCAGGTCGAGGACCTGAATCTGCGCTTCATCCGCCTGTGGTTCACCGACATCCTCGGCCAGCTGAAGTCCTTCTCGATCAACAGCGCCGAGCTCGACGACGCCTTCGAGGGCGGGATGGGCTTCGACGGGTCCTCGATCACCGGCTTCAACGCGATCGAGGAGTCCGACATGATCGCGATGCCCGACCCGACGACGTTCCAGCCGCTGCCCTGGCGCCCGGCCGACGCGGGAGTCGGGCGGATGTTCTGCGACGTCCTGACCCCGGAGCGCGACCCCTACGAGGGCGACCCGCGCTACGTCCTGCGCCGCGCGCTGGAGCGCGCCCGCTCCATGGGCTTTGACCGCTTCAACGTCGGCCCCGAGCTCGAGTACTTCTACTTCAAGGACTCTAAGGGCACCGAGGTCCTCGACGAGGGCGGCTACTTCGATCTCACCACACTCGACGCCGGCTCGGACCTGCGCCGCGACACCGTCCTCGCCCTCGAGCAGCTCGGCATCCACGTGGAGTACACCCACCACGAGGTCGGGCCCTCCCAGCACGAGATCGACATGCGCTTCGAGGACGCACTGAAGATGGCCGACGACTGCATGACGTACCGCATCACCGTGAAGGAGTACGCCATGAAGTACGGCTATCACGCGACCTTCATGCCCAAGCCGCTGTTCGGGGAGAACGGCTCGGGGATGCACACCCATCAGTCGCTCTTCCGGGGTGACCGCAACGCGTTCTTCGACGGCGAGGACCAGTACTTCCTGTCCGACGTGGGCAAGGCGTTCATCGCGGGCCAGCTGCGCCACGCGCGCGAGATCTGCTCGATCTTCGCCCAGTGGGTGAACTCCTACAAGCGCCTGGTGCCCGGCTACGAGGCGCCGGTGTACTGCGCGTGGTCGCGGCGCAACCGCTCGGCGCTGGTGCGCGTCCCCCTCTACCACCCCGGCAAGGAGCCGGCGACGCGGATGGAGCTGCGCTGCCCCGACCCGGCGTGCAACCCCTACCTCACCTTCGCCGTGCTGCTGCAGGCGGGCCTGGAGGGAATCGAGAAGGGCTACGAGCTGCCCGAGCCGATGGAGAAGAACCTCTACCACCTCTCGCCCGACGACCGCCGCCGGCTGGGCATCGAGCAGCTGCCCGAGACGCTCGGCGAGGCGATCGAGCTGACCGGGGAGTCAGAGCTCGTCCTGCGCACCCTGGGTGAGCACATGTTCAACCGTTACGTGGAGATCAAGCGCCAGGAGTGGGAGGACTACCGCGTGCAGGTCACCCCCTGGGAGCTCGAGCGCTACCTGCCCGTCCTCTGAGCGGCGCCCCGCCGTGGAGGCCGACCACGTCCGCGTCGTCACCTTCAACACCGCTGCAGGCAACCCGCAGGTCAAGACGGCCCAGGAGGCGTTCCTGGAGCTGCCCTTCTACCGCGCGGCGCTGCGCAACGACCCCGACGCGCCCATCCTCGCCCTGCAGGAGGTCGGCCCTGCGCAGGCTCGCGCGCTTCGTGCCGCCACGGTGGGCGGCCCTGCGCGGGTGCTCGAGATCCACCGGCCGGGGCAGGGCAACGCGCTGGTCATCCCCGGACGCTTCGAGCTGCTCCGCGCCCGTCGCGGCTTCTATGTGTGGAGCCACCTGCTCGGTGTCCTCCATGCGCTTTGGCGCTGCGTCCGGCATCGCGAGCCCGCGGACTGGCGCCAGCTCGGCGAAGCGCGCATGTGGATCGCCGCCCGCCTGCGCGACCGCGTGTCGGGGCGCGAGCTGACCTTTCTGAACACCCACCTCTCCCCGGAGCACAGCCTCAAGCTCGCCCAGGGCCGGGCCATCGTCCTTCGGGCGCTGATGGCGCGCCGCCGCGGGCCGGTGATCCTCGCCGGCGACATGAACCTCGTCGTCGCCCACCCGGGCGCCCGTGACGGCGAGCTTGCCGGGCTGCTCAGGCGCTTGCAGGACATGGGCACGGCCGAGCGGGAAAGCCGCAGGAACATCGACTATGTCCTCGCCGCGGGCTTCGAGCCCGTGAGCTCGCGTATCTGGATCGGCAACTCGCTGTCGCTCTCCGGCAGCCCGAACGCCGAGAGCGTGAGCGATCACTACGCCGAGGACGACGTGCTGCGCTTCGCGCCCGAGGGGTGACCCGGCTACTACGGTCTCGCGTCACGACATGACCGAGGCTCGCGCAGACATCGACACGAGGGCACCGGGGCCTGCCGACCCCTGGATCGCGGAGGCCGCCGAGGAGATCGAGCGGCGCTTCGAGCGCGAGCTCGAGGCGCTGGTCGCCGTCTCTTCCCCGAGCGGCGACGCGCGCGCGGCCGAGGAGGCCGCGGCGGTCGCGTCCGTCGCGCTCCCCGACGCCGCGCGGGTCCAGCGGATTCCCTGCTCCTCGCCCGAGCACGCGCCCGACCTTCTCGCCGAGCTCGAGGGCACCGGCCGCGGGAGGCTGCTGCTCCTCGGACACCTCGACACGGTCGTCGCCCATGACGCCCATCGCGCGCTCGAGCGTTCCGAGGACGGCGAGCGCCTGACCGGGTCGGGGGCGGTGGACATGAAGGGCGGAGTCGTGCTCGCGCTCGGCGTCCTGCGCGCGCTGGCCCGGCGGCTCGCGGACTTCGAGCGCGTGGCGCTGCTGCTGGTGGTCGACGAGGAGTGGCGCACCGCGCCCTTCGCCCACGCCGAGCGCTTCGCCGGCTGGGACGGCTGCCTGTGCTTCGAGGCGGGCGAGCGGCGGGATGGTGAGGAGGCGGTGGTCGTGCGACGCAAGGCCGCGGGCGCTGTGCGCGTGCGCGCTCATGGCCGCGCCGCGCACGCCGGCTCAGCGCCCGACCAGGGTCGCAACGCGCTGCTGGCCCTCGCCGCGGTCGCCCGGCGCCTCGCCGATCTGCACGCCCCGGCCGGCCCGGAGCGCCTTACCGTCGTCCCGACCGTCGTGCACGCGGGCAGCGCGCTCAACGTCGTGCCTGCGGCCGGCGAGCTTCTGGCCGACGTGCGCGCACTGAGCCTGGAGGCGTTCGCAGACGTGCTCGCGGCCGTGCCCGGCGAGCTCGACGGCGTGGCCCTCGCCGCCGAGCAGATCCGCACCTGGCCGGGGATGGACACCACCGCGCCGGTCGCCGGAATCCTGGACGCCGCCTCGCGGCGAGCGGGCCGGCCGCTCGTCGCCGCCGCGCGCGGCGGCGCCAGCGACGCCAGCCACCTCGCCACCGCTGTCGAGCGCACGGTGGACGGCCTTGGCCCGCGGGGCGGCGGCGCACACCACCCCGACGAGTACGTCCGTCGCTCCTCGGTGCTCCCGCGCACCGAGATCGCGCTGGCCCTGGCCGGGGCGCTGCTCGAGGGGGAAGGCTGAGTGCAGCGACTTGCACGCCCGGATGGCATCGAGCTGGCCTGGGAAACCCGCGGCGACGGGCCCCTGGTCGTGCTCGTCAACCAGTTCATCGGGGTGACCGGGCTCTACGGGGTGCTGCTCAAGGACCTGGCCAAGGACCACCGCGTACTGGTGTATCACCCGCGCGGCGCCGGGGAATCCACGCGCCAGGGCCCGTACGACCTCGACACCGACCTCGACGACCTCGAGGCGGTCGTCGAGCTCGCGGGCGGCGCGGCGATCCTGCTCGGTGTCTCCGACGGAAACATCCGCGCGGTCCGCCTGGCCGCCCGGCGGCCCGAGCTCGCGCGCGCGGTGGTGGCGATGGCCGGCTCCACGCTCGGGCAGACGCCCGCCGGCAGCGAAGCCCTGGCCGGCTCGCGGCAGGTGCTCTCGGCGTTCGCCACGCTCGTCGGGACCGACCTGCGCGCCGGCGTGCGCACGATGATCACCGTCGCCGCCGCGGACCTCGACGAGGAGCTCGTCCGCCGCCGGGTCGACCAGACGGCCGCCTACACCCAGTCCGACGCGGCCGCCGCGCGGCTGCGCGTGTGGGTGCGCGACGACTCGACCGAGGCGGCGCTGTCGCTGGCCGGCCGCCTGTGGATCCTCGCCTTCGGCGGCAACCCGTGGTTCCCGGTCGACCAGGCGGATCGCACGCGCCGGGCGCTGCCCGAGGCCCACGTGGTGGAGGTGCAGGACGGCCCGATCAGCCGTCCCGACCTCACCGCGGCGATCGTCCGGCGCATCCCCTCCGTACCGGGACGATGATGGCGGCGGCCACCTCCACCCCCGAGCTCGACCTGGACGCGTGGCTGCCGGCGCCTCATCAGGTCTGCACCCACCACCGGCGGTCGGCGGCCGCGAGCCCCGCGGAGCTGTGGTCCGCCGCCTCGGAGGTCTGTCTCGACGAGACGCGGACCCTGGGCCGCCTCGTGCGCTGGAGGATCCCCGGCATCCGCGCCGGGCTCACGTTCCGCGAGCTCTTCCGCGAGCCGCCCTTCACCGTGCTGGACGAGGGCGACACCTGGTCGCTCTCCGGGCTGTGCGGGCGCATCTGGACCCTCGAGCGCGACTACGCCGCGCTTTCGGGCCCCGACGACTTCCTCGCCTGGGACGCACGCGGGACCGCCCGCGTGCTCTTCGCGCACTGGGTGACGCCCGACGGCGACGGCGACGGCGCGGCCCTGCACAGCGAGACGCGCGTGCAGGCGGTCGATCGCCGCGCGAGCCTGCGGCTGCGCGGGCTGTGGGCGCTGGTCAGCGTCTTCGAGCGGCGTATCGGCTCCGAGCCGCTGCCCCTCGCGGTGCGCCGCGCGGAGCGCCGTTGAGGCAGTCCTAGACCGCTCCAGGCGCCGACTCATCGAGCTCGACCGTGCGCCGGGGACCGGTGAAGGTCCGCCGTGCACGCACGAGCCACCAGATCCCTACCACCACGAACACCCCCCCGTTGACCAGCGGCGCATAGTTGAGCGCCTGCCAGTCGAACTCGTCGCGCCAGGGGACGCCGCCCGGGCTGAAGGGCAGGCAGAAGATCACCACGCAGATCGCCACCCAGATCACTGCCGCGGGGTTCATCCAGCGGTAGTTGCGCCCGAGAGTCCACGGACCCGGCTGAAAAGCGTCACCCTGGCGCCAGCGCAAGTAGATGGGGATCACGTAGGCGACGTATAGGCCGATGGTCGTCACCGAGACGACGGCAAAGAACGCGAACGGGATGCCGGTCTCCGTCCCCCACAGCGCGGGCACGGTGACCAGGGCCGCACAGGCGGCCATGAACAGCACCGCATTGAAGGGGATTCGCGCTGCGTTCACGCGCCGCCAGAGGCGCCAGCCCGGAATCGCGCCGTCGCGCGAGAACGCGTAGCACATGCGCGACGCGCTGGTCAGGCAGCTCATGCCGCAGAAGAGCTGGCCCACGGTGGCGATGATGAGGATCGCCTTTGCCGCCGCGCTGGTGAGTGCGCTCTCGAAGATCGCGATCGAGGTGCCGCCCCCTTCGTTGATCGCCTTGACGTCGCTCGCCGCGAAGGTGATCGCCAGCAGCACGATCCAGCCGACCACCGCCGACCAGAACACCGAGCGCCACACGCCCTTCGCCGCCCCCAGCGCGGCCCCGTGGGTCTCCTCCGAGATGTGCGCCGACGCGTCGTAGCCGGTCTGCGTGTACATGGTCAGCAGGAAGCCGAGCGGGAGCACGTAGAACCAGAACATTCCGTGGCCGAACCCCGAGTTGTTGATCGTCTCGGTGAATACGAAGTCGACGCTCTGGTGCTGGTCGGGGACGAGCACGAGCAGCGTGATGATCACCGCGACGCCGAGCAGGTGCCACACCACAGAGATGCTGTTGAGGACAGCGACGAGGTGAGAGGTGAAGATGTTGATCAGCGCGTGGAGGACGATGATCGCAGCGAAGAGGACCCACACGTCCTTGAGGCCCGCGCCGTTGCCGTAGTTGACGAACCCGAGGTCCACTCCGTAGAGGTTGAGGACGGCCGAACCGAACGTTGCGGCCCCGTAGTCGACGGATGCGACGATGCCGATCAGACCGACGAGGTTGAACCAGCCGGTGAACCAACCCCACGCCGGCCCGCCCAGCTTGGACGCCCACCAATAGATGCCGCCGGCTGTAGGGAACGCCGACACCAGCTCTGACATCGAGAGCGCCACGAGCAGGATCAGCCCGCAGATGATGGGCCAGCCCCAGGAGATCGCGATCGGCCCGCCGTTGTTCCACGCCTGGCCGTAGGTCGTGAAGCAGCCCGCGAGGACAGAGATGATCGTGAAGGAGATCGCGAAGTTCTGGAAGCCGCTCCACGCGCGCGAGAGCTCCTGCTTGTAGCCCAGCTCGGCAAGGCGCTCGGTGTCCGCGTCGCGGACCTCCGGTGCCGTCGTGCTGCGAGTGGCGCCTTCCATCGATCTCCCTTCGGGCGGCAAAGGTACGACGGACGATCCTTCTGGGCCGGGCACGATACGGCGCGCGCCGGACCGAAGTCAACGGGCCGCGGGGCCTCCTACCCCGGTCGCAGCCCCGCGAGGATGTGCTCGGTGCCCTCCACGTGGCGGCGCATGTGCGAGACCGCGCGGCCGGCGTCGCGGCGTCGCAGCGCCTCGACCAGGCGCTCGTGCTCCGTGTTGGCGTGGCTGAGGACCTGCGGAGGGTGGGCGATGTGGGCGATCAGCTCGGTTATCTCGCGCTGGACGTCGGTCATAGCGCTGATCAGCCTCGGCGCCCGCGAGGCCTCGGCGACCGCGAGGTGGAAGCCGACGTCGGCGCGCCGGTAGGCGGCGAAGACGCCCGGGTCGGTCATCTGCTCGACGAACGAGGCCATGTGGGCGAGGTCGTCCTCGTCGCAGCGCTCGGCGGCGAGCACGACGGCGCCAAGCTCGACGGCGACGCGCAGGTCGATGACCTCGCGCCAGTCCTCGGGGAGCGGGCCCGACGGTCCCTCGGCCAGCGGCGGGCGCTCGACCACGAAGGTGCCGCCGCCGCGGCCGCGGATCGACTGCAGGTGGCCGCTCTGGACGAGCGTCGTGATGGCCTGGCGCAACGTGGAGCGCGAGATGCCGAGCTGATCGGCCAGCTCGCGCTCGGGGGGAAGGCGCTGGCCGGGGACCAGCAGCCCCAGCCGGATCGCCGTGCCCAAGCGGTCAACGGTCTCCTCGAAGGTTGTCGGCGCCTGAACGGGCTCGAACACCGTTGCGACCGCGGCTCTGCGCTCCATCGCCCTGGCTGTGCCGCCCGCGCTACTCCGCGCGCTCGGCGGCGGGGTCGGGCCGGCGCGCTGCGGGCTCGCCGTCGCGCGACTCCGCGAGGCGGTCGGCGTCGAGCGCCACCCGCCGGTCGATCGCATGACCGAGGGTGGACGGGAGCCAGATCCGCGGGCCGAGCTCGAACACGAGCGCCGGGACCAGCACCGAGCGCACCAGGAAGGTGTCGAGCAGGACCCCGAAAGCGATGACGAAGCCGATCTCGGTCAGGAAGACCAGCGGCAGTATGGCCAGGGTCGAGAACGTCCCTGCCAGCACGAGCCCGGCCGAGGTGATCACGGCGCCGGTCACCGCGAGCCCGCGGATCATCCCCTGGCGGGTGCCCCACTTCAGCGATTCCTCGCGGACGCGGGCCATGAGGAAGATGTTGTAGTCGACCCCCAGCGCGACCAGGAAGATAAAGCCGAACAGCGGCAGTCCCGGGTCGATTCCGGGGAAGTCGAACACGTTGTTGAACATGAAGATGCCCACGCCCATGGCCGCGGCGTAGGAGGCGATCACCGTCCCGATGAGGATCAGCGGGGCGACCACCGCCCTGAGCAGCAATGTGAGGATCAGGAAGACGACGAGCAGTGCGAGCGGCACGATCACGCGGTTGTCGCGCGCCGAGGCCTTGCGCAGATCGCGCTCCTCCGCCGTCGGGCCGCCGACCAGCACCGAGTTGCCGCCCGCGCGCTTCGCGGCCACGCGCAGGTGCGGGACGAGCTTGAACGCCTGCGGGCTGTAGGGGTCGGGCCTCAGAATCACGTCGAAGCGCGCGCCGGGGCGCCCCAGCTCGACCGGCCCCAGCGTGGCGACGCCGGGTGTGCGGCGCAGCGCGGCGCGCACCGGGGCGACCTTCGCCACGTCGCGAACGATGACGTTGGTCGGCGCGTTCGCGCCCGCCGGGAAGGCCTTGGCCACGAGCTTCTGGCCATCGACCGAGTCGACCGAGCCGCGGAACTGGTTGCCGCTGGTCAGGCCGGTGTCGACCTGCAGCGAGCCCAGCGCGAGGACGACCAGCACCGCGAAGCTGCCGATCCAGATCGGCCGCGGCCGGCGCGCAACACGCTCGCCGATGCGCCGCCACATGCCGTGGGTCTCGTCGGCGCCCTCGCGCCCGAAGCGCGGAATGAACGGCCAGAACGCCCGCCGCCCGCCTACCACCAGCAGCGCGGGGAGCAGCGTGAGCATCGAGACCATCGCCAGGGCGATGCCCATCGCGCAGATCGGACCGAGTCCGGCGGTGCCGTTGACCTCAGCGATGGTGAGGCACAGCAGGGCGGCGATGACGGTCAGGCCCGACGCGACGATCGCCGGGCCGGCGCGGCGCAGGGCGAGGCGCATGGCCTCGTGGCGGTCCTCGTGGCGCCGGAGCTCCTCGCGGTAGCGGGCGACGATCAGCAGCGCGTAGTCGGTGCCGGCGCCGAACACGAGCACGGGCAGGATGCCCGCCGACTGGCCGTTCACGGTGACCCCCGCCTCGGCCAGCGCGTACCCGAGCCCGCGCGAGCACAGCTCGGCGAAGAACACAGACACGAACGGGATCAGCCAGAAGATCGGGCTGCGGTAGATGAGGACCAGCAGGACGAAGACCAGCGCGAGGGTCGCCAGCAGCAGCGTCCCGTTGATCTGCTGGAACACGTCGACCGCGTCGCCCGAGAAGCCGAGCGGCCCGGTGAGCTTGACCTGGAGGCCGTTGCGCGAGGCCCCGGCGACGTCGCGGATGCGGTCGGCGGCGTCGGTCAGAAGCTTGGAATCGCCGGCGGGGCGGACCTGCATGAACAGCAGGGCGGTCGTGCGATCGCGCGAGATGACCGGCCTGGGGGCCCGTGTCGCAGTCTTGGGCGGGTTCGCGTTCAGCTTCGCGCGGACGGTCTGGATCCTCGCCAGGTCGGCGGGCCGGAGCCCGCTGTCGCGCCGGAAGACGACGATCGCGGTCAGCTGCTCGCCCGAGCGAAAGCCCTTGGTGAGCTCGTTGGCCTTCAGCGACTCGGCGTTGCCGGGCAGAAAGCTCGAGGGCTCGTTCTTCTGGGCGTCCTCGAACTTGCTGGCGGGCCCCGAGGCGATCGCGAAGATGATCACCCACGCGGCGACGACCACCCACTTGCCGCGGCGGCCGGTCTGGAGCGTGAACAGACGCTGCATCGGCAGAATGTACGCGCCGGTGCGGCGAAGCGGGAGCTAGACCGTCAGACTGCGAGGATGCGCCTTCGCCACGGCTCGACACTCCTTGTTCCGGTGCTCGCGCTGCTCGCGCCGGCGCTCGCCACCGCCTCGGATCCCGGCCGTTGGAAGCAGGTTCGCCGCTCGCCGATCCCGCTCGTCTACTACCAGGGCGTGACCGCCGACCCGGCGCGCAACCTCTACTTCGACGGCGTGTACGTAGGCCTCTTCAGGACTGGCCCGACGCTCGTGCAGAAGGCCGGGGTGGGCGACGTCATCCCCGAGGCCGTGAAGAAGGCCGAGGGCTACAACCACATCGGCGACATCAGCTGGGACGTGCGCAAGGGCGGCCGCGTGCTGCTGCCCATGGAGTGCTACTACCCGGGCACCCCCGGCAACGCGAACACTTGCGGCACGGGGTCGATCGGCGTCGCGGACCCTGCCACCCTGCGCTGGCGCTACTACGTCAAGCTCGACCCCGCGCAGATCCCCAAGGCCATGTGGTGCGAGGTCGCGCCCGACGGGCGGCTGCTGTGGACCTCGTCGGGCGACGACCTGATCGCCTACGACCTGCGCCAGGTGACGGCCGCCAACGCCGCGCCGGATGGCCCTCTACTGCGACCCGTGCGGCGCCTGGCCAACGCCGTCCCGCCCAGCGGCGTCACCGGAGCGACGTTCGTCGGTAGCCGGCTGTACGTCGCGGGCACGCAGGGCGACACGACGATGCAGGTCTGGTCGATCGACTTGCGCGACGGCTCGCGTCGCCTGGAGATCGAGCGCAAGATCGTCGGGGAGTCCGAGGGGCTGGTGACGTCGTCCGTGCTCGGCGGCGTCCTGCACTGGATCATCACCCCCTTCACGACCAGCGGGCGCCCACCGACCTTCGGCCCGACCGGCAACCAGCTGCTCAGCTTCGTGCCCAAGGCGAGCAAGCACCTGACCCTCGCTGCGTCGCCGCGCCGTCTGGCGGCCGGCATCCGGACGCGAGTGCGCTTCACGGTGCGCCGCCGGGTGGGAGGCGACCCGGAGCCCGTCGAGGGAGCCGTCGTGACGCTTGCCGGCCGCCGCGCCGCGACGGACCCCGACGGTGCAACCAGCATCCGCGTGACGCTGCCGCCCGGCCGCTACCACGCGACGGCGACGCTCGCGGGCACGCGCCGGGCCAGGGCGACCATCCGCGTGCGTGCCGGCGTCCCGGCCTTCACGGGCGCAGTTCGCCGGACGCCCCGCTAATCCAGTAGCCGCTCGAGCTGCTCGGGGTCCGTCGTCGGGGCCTGGCAGGCGAACTGCTCGCAGACGTAGGCGGCGGCGCGGCCGTCGATCGGGTCGCGGTCGGCCAGGAGGGGGACGACGGCGCCATCGGTGCCGCCGGCGAGGACGACGTGGGGACGGAAGCCGGCTCGGACCACGCGCTCCAGTGCCTCGCGACCCTCGCCGTCGACGAGGGCGACCTCGCGGGTGGGGGAGAGGTGAAAGTCGAGCGCTCGCAGGAGGTGGCCGAAGGCGTGGGGGTGGCGGGGAGCGAGCTCGTGGACGAGGCGCAGCGCGTCGACCGCTCGGCGCTCGTACTCCGCCTCGCCTGTGAGCGCCGCGAGGCGAAGCAGGCCGAAGGCCGCCGAGGACTGGCCTGACGGGATCGGGCTGTCCTCGAGCTCCTTGCGGCGGGCGATGAGCTGCTCGCCGTCGGCCGGGGTGGTGAAGAATCCGCCCTGCTCCTCGTCCGCGAAGCGCTCGATCAGGGCGTCGGCGAGCGCCCGGGCCTCGGCGAACCACGATGGCTCGAAGGTCGCCTCGTAGAGCGTCAGCAAGGCTTCCAGCAGGAAGGCGTGGTCCTCGAGCAGCCCCGGCAGCTTGGCCTGCCCATGATTGAAGACGCGCAGCAGGCGGCCGTCCGGGTCGCGCAGCTCGTCCAGCACGAACGCGGCAGCGTCGCGGGCGGCCTGCAGGTAGTCCTCGCGTCCCAGTGTCGCGCCGGCCTGCGCCAGCGCGGAGATCATGAGCGCGTTCCACGCCGTGATGCGCTTGTCGTCCAGGCCGGGGCGCACGCGGCGCTCACGCAGCTCGAGCAGCCGGGCGCGGATCGCGTCGAGGTCGTCCGGCGGCGGGCCGTCGGCGAGCAGCACGTTGGAGCCCTCGAAGTTGCCGCGACGGGTCGCGCCGAAGTAGGCAATCGCGTCGCCGGCGCGGTCGCCGAGCGCCTCGTGGAGCGCGTCGACGGTCCACACGTAGTAGCGGCCCTCCTCGCCCTCGGAGTCGGCGTCCAGAGCGGAGTAGAAGCCGCCGTCGGGGGCGCGCATCTCGCGCAGGGCCCAGTCCAGCGTCCCCTGGCACACGCCTCGCAGCCCCTCCTCGCCCGAGACCTGCCAGCCGTGCAGGTAGGCCGGCGCCAGCAGCGCGTTGTCGTAGAGCATCTTCTCGAAGTGGGGCACGATCCACTGGTGGTCGACGGCGTAGCGGGCGAAGCCGCCGCCCACCTGGTCGTGGATGCCGCCGGCGGCCATCGCGCGCAGCGTGCCCAGGCTCATCTCCCGGTCTCCGCGCGCGAGCAGGAACTCGATCGTCGACGCGGGCGGGAACTTCGGAGCGCCGCCGAAGCCGCCGTTGCGGCGGTCGTAGACCTCGCGCAGCGCTTCGACGGCGCGATCCAGCGCAGCCGGCTCCATGGGGTTGGTGGACGGCTGGAGCGCCGCGGCGCCACGAAGCTGCGCGGCCACCCGCGGCGCCTGCTCCTCGATCTCCCCGCGCCGGGCAGTCCACGCGTCGGCGACCGCGGCCAGCACCTGAGGCCAGCTCGGCATGCCCGGGCGCGGCTCCGGCGGGAAGTAGGTGCCGCCGAAGAAGGGCACGCCGTCGGGGCTGACGGCCACGTTGAGCGGCCAGCCGCCGTGACCGGTCGTGGCCTGGACGAACTCCATGTAGAGCGCGTCGACGTCGGGGCGCTCCTCGCGGTCGACCTTCACGCAGACGAAGCGCTCGTTCATGAGCGCGGCGATCCGCTCGTCCTCGAAGCACTCGCGTTCCATCACGTGGCACCAGTGGCAGGCCGAGTATCCGATGGAGACCAGCACCGGCACGTCGCGCTCGCGCGCCGCGGCGAGCGCGTCGGGCCCCCACGGGCGCCAGGCGACCGGGTTGTCCCGGTGCTGGAGCAGGTAGGGCGAGGTTTCCTTGGAGAGGAGGTTGGCCATGTCCGACCACCTACCCGGCCGCCGCGCGATTGGATCGTGTCCCGGGCGGGCAATCGCGGGAGGGCACCACTTCCCGAGGAACCGGAGGCACCATGTCGCATCACCGCGAGATCGTCACCGCGCTAGGCGCGCCGGCCGCGGTCGGGCCCTACAGCCATGCCGTGCGCGCTGGAGGCCTGCTCTTCTGCTCCGGCCAGATCCCACTCGACCCAGAGTCCGGCGAGCTGGTCGACGGCGGCGCGGGCGACCAGGCGCGCCGCTGCCTCGACAATCTCGCCGTGGTCTGCGCCGCGGCGGGCGCCCAGCTCTCGGATGCCGCCCGGGTCACCGTCTACCTGACCGAGCTGGCGGCCTTCGAGGAGGTCAACGAGGTCTACGCGTCCTACTTCGAGGGCGAGCCACCCGCACGCGTGGCGATCGGCGTTGCCGCGCTCCCACGCGGCGCGCAGGTAGAGGTCGACGCCGTGATTGCCCTCCCGGACTAGCTCGGCTGCGCCGCCTCGCGCAGCAGCGCCCGCCGGACCTTGCCGCTCGCCGTCTTGGGCAGCTCGGGGGCGAACTCGACGATGCGCGGGTACTTGTAGGGGGCGGTCTGGCGGCGGACGTGGTCCTGCAGCTCGCGGGCGAGCGCGTCGCCGGGCGTGTGGCCCTCGCGCAGGACGACGATCGCGCGGACCACCGAGCCGCGCTCCTCGTCGGGCGCGGCCACCGCCGCGGCTTCGGCGACCGCGGGGTGGCTGACCAGCGAGGACTCGACCTCGAAGGGGCCGATCCGGTAGCCCGCCGAGATGATCACGTCGTCCGCCCGGCCCTCGAAGTACAAGTAGCCATCCTCGTCGCGCGTGACGCGATCGCCCGTGTGCCACGGGGCCGTGCGGTCGGCCTCGGGCTCGCCCAGGTAGCGCTGGAAGAAGGTCGGGACGGTGGCGGGGTCGGCCACGAGCTCGCCGTCCAGCACGTCGAGGTCGACGCCGGGAAGCGCTGTTCCCATCGATGCGGGCCGCGCCGGGCGCCCGGCCGGCATGGCCGTGAGCTGCCCGGTCTCCGTCTGCCCGTAGCCGTCGCGGATCTGGACGCCGGTCGCCTGCTCCCACTCGCGCAGTACCTCGGGGTTGAGCGCCTCGCCGGCCGCGACCAGGCCGCGTATGCAGGGAAGCGGGCGCAGCCGCGCGCGGCGCGCGATCACGCGGTACTCGGTCGGGGCCATGCACAGGACGTCGACCCGCTCGCGCTCGAGCAGCTCGAGGCGCTCCTCGGGGTCGAAGCGGGCGTCGTGGAGCAGCGCGCGGGCCCCTCGCAGCCACGGCGCGACGAACACGTTGCGGGCCGACTTCGACCACCCGCTCGCGGCGGTGCACCAAACGAGCTCGCCGCGCCGCGGCGCGAGCCAGTGCTCGGCCTGCACGCGCTGGCCCGACAGGTAGCGCTGCGCGTGCAGCACTCCCTTCGGCTCGCCGGCGGTGCCGCTGGTGAAGGTGATCAGGCAGGGGTCCTCGGGCCCCAGCTCGACCGCGGGGGCGGGCTCCGCGTCGAACAGCCGCTGGTCGGGGATGGTCAGCAGCGGCGCCGCGGAGCCTGCGGCCTCGAGCTCGGCGAGGTTGCGCTCGTCGGCGAGCACGGCGCGCGGCTGCGCAAGCTCCAAGCGCAGCCGCAGGGCCTTCGCGCGCAGCTGCGCGTTGCAGGGCACGGCGCCCGCGCCCAGCCGAAAGCACGCAAGCAGTGCGTAGACCCATTCGGGGCGGTTGCCCACGAGGGTCAGGACGACGTCGCCGCGGCGCACGCCGTGGCGGGCGAGCGCTCCCGCCAGCCGCGCGCTGCGGTCGGCCACCTCGCCGAAGGCTATGGCGCGCCGGGCGCCGTCGCGGGCCACCGCGACCAGCGCCTCGTCGCCCGCCGGCGCCGCGTCGACGACGTCGCGCGCGAAGTTCACCGCTTCTCGGAGGAGGCGCCGGCCGGCGCGAGGACCATCTGCGTGCAGACGAACAGCGCCGCCGCCCGGTCTCCCTTGGTGATCTGGACCTGCCAGACCTGGGTTCGCTTGCCGATGTGGGCGGGGGCCCCCGTCGCCTCGAGGACGTCGCCCACCCGCCCGGCGGCGAACACGTTGGCCTTCAGCTCGGAGGTCGTGAAGCCCACGCCGGCGGGGAGGTTGCGCATGGCGCCCCAGGCGGCGACCGTGTCGGCGAAGGCCACCCACACGCCGCCGTGCACGTAGCCTCCGGGATGCAGGTGGCGCTCGTCCACGACCATCCGCCCGCGGACCTCGGTGTGGCTGATCTCGACGAGCTCGATGCCGAGGTTTCCGGGGAACGAGCCCTTCAGCGCGGTGCGCGAGAGCTCGGGGGTGATCCGATCGTTGGCGTCGGGCACGGCGGCGCAGTCTGCCAGGCCGCTCTACCATCGCGCGGCATGGCATCGGACGCCGCGAGCTTCCTCGCTCCCGGCCGCCAGATCGCCGGCTACCGCGTCGAGGCGGTCGCGGGGCGCGGCGGGATGGGGGTCGTCTACCGGGCGACGCAGCTGGCGCTCGACCGGACGGTCGCGCTGAAGATCGTCGCCCCGGAGCTCGCGGGCGACGAGGACTTCCGCGAGCGCTTCAAGCGCGAGTCGCGGATCGCCGCGTCGATCGAGCACCCGAACGTCATCCCCGTGCACGAGGCGGGCGAGGCGGACGGCGTCCTGTTCATCTCCATGCGCTACGTCGAGGGCACGGACCTGCGCGAGCTGCTGGCTCTGCGCGGTCCGCTGGAGCCCGAGCGGACGGTGCGGATCGTCGGGCAGGTTGCGGAGGCGCTCGACGCGGCGCACGCCCGCGGCCTGGTCCATCGCGACGTCAAGCCCGCGAACGTGCTGATCGGCGATCGCGGCGGGATGGAGCACGTGTACCTGACCGATTTCGGGCTCAGCAAGCAGAGCAGCTCGCAGAGCGGCCTGACGAAGACCGGACAGTGGGTCGGGACGCTCGACTACATCGCCCCCGAGCAGATCGAGGGGCGGCCGGTCGACGCCCGCACCGACGTCTACGCGCTGGGCTGCGTCCTCTACCAGGCGCTGACGGGGGAGGTGCCGTTCGTGCGCGACAGCGAGGTCTCCAAGCTGTGGGCGCACATCTCAGAGCCGCCGCCCGCGCCCTCGCACCGGCGCCCCGGCGTCCCGCCCGCCCTGGACGCCGTCGTGGTCCGCGCCATGGCCAAGGACCCGGCGCAGCGGCACCGCACGGCCGGTGAGCTGGCAGCGGAAGCGCGGGTGGCCCTGGCGGGCGCCGCGGGCGGCCCTTCACCGTCGAGCGGCGCCTCGACCACCCCGGGAGCACCACGCCCGGCCGCGCAGCAGCCGGCGCCCCCACCGCCGGTGCCCCACTGGCCCGCGCCGACGCCCGCTGCGCCGGCGCCCGTGCGCGCCGAAAAGCCTCCTTACGGCCGCCGTGGCCTCGCCCTGGCGATGGACTGGGTCATCATCGAGGCGATCTCGTTCCTGATCGCGCTGCCGCTGGACTCGATCAGCAGCGACCTCGCGGTCCTCACGTGGTTCTTCCTCGCGCCGCCGATCGTGGCGTTCCTGTACGTGTTGCCGCTCATGCGGCGCCGCGGCGTGCACGCCGGCCAGACACTGGGCAAGCAGGCCGTCGGTCTGCGCGTAGTCGCGGCGGACGGCACGACGCTGCCTCCCACGGGCCGTGTGGTGCTGCGCGAGGTGGTGCTCAAGTTCGGGCTGCTCGGAGTGCCGTCCTTCTTCCTGGTCGGCATCCCGATCCTCCTGAACTACCTGTGGCCGCGGTGGGAGCAGGATGGGCGGGCCCTGCACGACCTCGCCGCGCGGACGCGCGTGGTCAGCGAAGCGTGAGCCGCAGCGGGCGCGCGAACTTGATCATCCGGCTCCCGTACAGGACGCGGATCGCCGCCTTGAGCGGCCGGAACGGGCCGCCGCTGATGCGCAGCGTGAAGATGTCCTTCGCGGCGCCGGTCGTCTTGTAGCGGGTCGGGCTGACGAGGTTCTTGCCGGTAGTGGAGTCCTGCAGCAGGATGCGCACCAGCCGTCCCCTCGGCGCGCGGCGCACGGAGAGCCACACGAAGAACTGCTTGTCGGTCCGCGAGCGCACGAAGGCCGGGGCACCGCAGCGGCGGGCCGGGCTGAGCCGGCCGCAGACGTTGACGAGGAAGCTCGGCTGCGCGCTGGGCCCGCCGGTCGTGGTCGTGGTGCCTGTCGTGTCGGTGCTGCCCGAGTCGGTGCTGGAACCGCTCGCGGTGGTGTCCTGTGTCGCGGTGGTCCGGGCGTCGGAGGTCGTGCCCTTGTCCTTGCCGTTGTCCTTGACCAGCCCGAAGTAGATCCCGGCTCCCGCGCCGGCCACGAGCAACAGCGCCGCGAGCCCGAGGATGACCGGCAGCAGGGGGCTACGCCGCGGGCCGGAGGGCGGGGGCTGCTGAGGCGCAGGCGGCCACGCGCCGCCTGGCTGGCCGGGGGGCGCGGCGTAGGGCGGCTGACCACCACCGCCACCGCCGGCGCCGGGGTAACCGCCCGGCCCTGGACCGCCGTAGGCCGGCGGGCCGTGCCCCCCGGGTACCGGGCCGATGCGGGTGGGCGCGTCGCCGCCCGCGGCTGGTCCCGTCGGCTGCTCGCCCCCGCCACCGGCCTCGGTCGCTCCCTGGTCAGGGGGTGAGCCGGCGAGCGGCGTCCCGCACGTGTCGCAGAACTGGGCGCTCTCGTCGTTCGGCGTGCCGCAGCGCTCGCAGATCCTCATAGGCGGCGGGGATGGTATCGGGGGGCTCGGCGCGGGCGCCGGTATCCTCAGTGGCCTTCCGGACGACACCGACAGGGGAGCTGAAGATACCCAGATGGCCGTAGCCGCGACGCCGTACACCGAGAAGACCGACGACCAGAAGGCGATGACCGAGATGGTCCGCCAGTTCGTCGACGAGCAGATCATCCCCAACGCCGAGCACTACGACCACGAGGACGAGTTTCCCGCTCCGATCGTCGAGCAGATGAAGGAGCTCGGCCTCTTCGGGGTCACGATCCCCGAGGAGTACGGCGGCCTCGGCGAGTCGCTCACCACCTACTCGATGATCGTCGAGGAGCTCTCGCGCGGCTGGATCTCGATCTCGGGCATCGTCAACACCCACTTCATCGGCTCCTACCTGCTCATGAAGTTCGGCACCGAGGAGCAGAAGGACTCCTACCTGGCGAAGATGGCCACCGGCGAGCTGCGCGCGTCCTTCTCGCTCTCCGAGCCCGAGCTGGGATCGGACGTCCAGGCGATCAAGACCAGCGCGGCCAAGCAGGACGACGGCAGCTACGAGATCAACGGGCAGAAGATGTGGGTCACCAACGGCCTCATGTCGGGCCTGTGCTTCGTCCTGGTCAAGACCGAGAAGACCGACCCGCCCTACAAGGGCATGACCTGCTTCATCGCCGAGAAGGAGCCGGGGGTCAGCGAGAACACGGGCCCCTACGCGGGCTTCACCGTGCCGCCCAAGATCAAGAAGATGGGCTACAAGGGCGTGGAGTCCACCGAGCTCGTCTTCGACGGCTACCGCTGCCCGGCCGAGAACATCCTCGGCGGCGAGGACGGCGGCCTGGGCAAGGGCTTCATCCAGATGATGGATGCGCTCGAGGTCGGCCGGGTCAACGTCGCGGCGCGCGGTGTGGGCATCGCCCAGCGCGCGCTCGAGCTCGGCCTGCGCTACTCCCAGGAGCGAAAGGCCTTCGGCAAGGAGATCGCCCAGCACCAGGCGATCCAGTTCAAGCTCGCCGACATGGCGACCAAGGTCGAGGCCGCCCGCCTGCTCACCCTCAAGGCCGCGCGGCTGAAGGACGCCGGCGAGCGCTCGGACCTCGAGGCCGGCATGGCAAAGCTCTTCGCCTCGGAGGCGGGGAAGGAGTGCGTCGAGGACTCCTTCCGCATCCACGGCGGCTATGGATACTCCAAGGAGTACGAGATCGAGCGCCTGTACCGCGACGCCCCGCTGCTGCTGATCGGCGAGGGAACCTCGGAGATCCAGCGCATGGTCATCGGCAAGAAGCTCCTCCAGCGCCACAAGATCTAGACCTCGCGGCCGTGGCCTCCGCCGATACGAAGAGCCTGATCGAGACAGCCGTGCGCCAGTTCCAGGAGGAGGTGCCGGCGCTCGCCAACCTGAAGCTCGTTCTAGGCCTCGAGCTGCGCGGGCGGGGTGACGTGCAGCTCTACCGGGTCGAGGTGCCCGGGCCCAAGGTGACCAAGGACTTCCGCGGTGACGAGCGCGTTCGTCTCTCGCTGGCGCGCTCGCAATTCAACGAGCTCGCGGCCGAGGGTCGCATCCAGCACTGGCGGGATGCCTTCGAGCACGGCCATGCCAAGGCCAGCGGCCCGCCGGAGATCCTGCGGCTCATCGAGAACGTGGTCGAGCGCCAGGAGGAGCGGGGCCGGACGCGACGCGCCCGTCGGTGAGCGGGCCGCGGAGCGTTCGTATTGCGCTGGCGCTGGCCCTGCTCGCCGTTTCGACCTCGCTGACGGTACCGCCGCGTGCCCCGGCGGCGGCCGGGAGCTCCCCGTCTGCCGGCGGCCAGGGCTATGCGAGGGTCGCCGACCGTGCCGCGCGCGCCTGGCGCAAGCTCCAGTACCGCCGTGGGGCGTTCTTCGACCCCTACACACGCGAGAAGTCCCGCGGCTATGGCGTGGCGATGATCGGCTACGCGATGATGCAGGCCGGGCTGCGCGCCGGTGAGCCCAAGCTGATCGCGGCGGGCGCGCGAGCGGTCGCCGACGAGACCAAGACGCCCGCCAAGGCCGGCGTATTCGACCAGTGGATCGCCCCGATCGCCTACGAGCTCGCCCGCGGGCGGCTGCGGCGTGAGCCCGCCGCGCGAGCGCTGCGCAACCAGCTGCGGCCCTACCTCGCGACGCTCGGCGAGCCGCGGCTCGGGCCGGGCGGCGGGCGCTGCTTCACATCGCCGACGTGCTTCAGCAACCACAAGATCGTGCAGGCCGAGGCCAAGCTCGAGCTCGCGGCGAGCGGGCTGCGCCGGGACGCCGGCGCCCTGCGAGCGGCAGGGCGCAACGTCGTCGGACCGGTCGCCGCCACGGCGACCGGCCGCTCCGGTCGCGCCTCGGGCCCGGGGCCAAGGCGGGGGCTGGGTGTGCTCTCGGACACCGGCGTGTGGCCGCTGGGCTACCACGCGCTCTCGGCCATGATGCTCGCCCGTGCCGCCTGGGGCGAGCGGACGCGGCTCCCGCGCGTCCTCCGCGACAACCTCGAGCACGCGCTCGACACGCTTGTCGCCTATGCCGCCCCCGACGGCGACGTGGGGTTCCTCGGCGCCCGCCAGGAGCAGGCATGGATCCCGGCGGCCACCGCCTACGCCTCGGAGGTCGGCGCGCGCATCTTCGCGCGCGAGCGCGGGCGCAGCGCGCGCTACGCGGCGCTGGCCGACCGCGCCCTGGAGCGTGTGGAGCGCACCTACGCCAGATCGCCCTCTGGAGTCCTCGCGCCGGTCCCGCGGCTGCGAAGGCCCGGCGGCTACGCCCAGGAAGGAGACGACGACGCGCTGTCCGCCAACGGCCTGGCCCTCGCCGCCCTCGCCCTGGCAGCAGACGTCGCCCGCCGCCCGCGGCCGGTCCCGGCCTCCGCGCTGCCGGCCGACGGCCCGAGCTGGTACGTCGAGCCCCGGGGCCCCGCCTTCGCCGCGACCCGGCGCGGCTCGATCTGGTTCGCGGTTCGCCGTCAACCTCGCATCCTGCGCTCGGGACGGGTGCCCGACGTGCGCTTCGACTTCGGGGTCATCGCGCTCAAGCAGCGCACCGTCCGCGGCTCGTGGCGCGAGGTGCTGCCTCACCGCTACCGGCGCGCCTTCGAGCTGACCTCGCTCGGGCCCCGCCTGCAGACCGCCCAGGGGATCGGACTGCCGGTCGGCACCCGGATCAGCGCGCGCGCCGGAGCGGTCACGGTGACCGGCGGGTTCCTCACTCAGACCGGCATCTGGCTCCGCCGAGGCGTGCGCTTCCGCTTCGCGGCGACGCCCCGTGGAGTGCGGCTGACCTTTCCCGCGCTGGCGGGCGACCGGCTCGAGTTCACGGTGCTGGTCCGCGGGCGTGCACGCCGGGCGACGAGGGGGATCGCCGACGCCCAGGCGACGACGAGCTTCCGGCCCGCGCCGAGCATTGCCGTCGACCGCTCGCAGCGCGTGGCGACGTGCTGCGATCGCGCGGTCATCCCTGCCACGGCCACCGTGGCGCCCGACCGCGACGCCACCGTCGCGATGACCATCGCCAGCCGGACGCCCAGTCCCACCGGCGCGGCAGGCCGCGTGGCGTCCGCCGGCCTCGGGGCAAGGACGGTCTAGAGGGGGCTCCTAGCGCTGCTCGACCGGGCACCAGTAGGTGGTGCGCCCGCCGATGACCCCTCGCGCCAGCTCCGCCCCGCAACGCGGGCAGCGCCCCACGCGCCGGCGGTCCTGCGCGAAGGCACCCGTGTGTACGCCGCCCTTGCGAAGCGCGCCGCGGATGGCCGCGCGCAGCTCGCGGCGCAGCAGGTCGAGCTCCCCGGCGTCCAGCTCTCCGGAGGGGCGGCGAGGGTCGAGCCGCGCCCGCCACAGCGCCTCGTCGGCGAGCAGGTTGCCAACTCCGGCGATCGTCCCCTGGTCCATGATCCGCGCCTTGACCGGCGCCCCGCCTCGCCCGACGCGGTCGCGGAAGACGGCGCGGCCGACGGTCGCGGCGTCGGGGCCGACGCGGGCCAGCGCGGGGTCGAGCACCGCGCGGCCGAGCCGGCGCCTGTCGCGCAGGGCCAGGCGACCGCCGTCCTCGAACTCGAGCACGAAGCGGTCCCAGGGGCGCTCGATCGGCGGCTCGTCGATCGAGATGTGGCCCGCCATCCCGAGGTGCAGGCCGAGCACCGGGCCGCGGTCGGTCTCCACCCACATCGCCTTGCCGCGGCGGTGGGCGGAGGTCAGCTCGAGGCCGACCAGCGCCGAGGCGATCTCGCCGGGCGCGTGCGGCCGGCAGACGTAGGTGTCGCGGTCGTCGACGGCGGCGATGCGCCGGTGCAGCGCGCCGGCCTCGATGGCCAGCCGCGCCCGCTCAACCTCGGGCAGCTCAGGCGTAGCGCTCCTTCACGCCGAGCAGCTGGTCGAGCGTGACGAAGCGATAGCCCTTGGCGCGCAGGCCCTTGATGATCTGGGGCAGTGCCCTCACCGTCTGGTCGCGCGCGCCCCCGCCGTCGTGCATGAGGACGATCGAGCCCGGCCGGACGCCGGTGAGTACCCGCTGGGTGATGTTGCCGAAGGCAGGCCGCTCGTAGTCGGACGTGTCGACGTCCCAGTTGATGGTCTTCAGGCCCTTGCTGCGCGCCAGCGCGATGCTCTGTGGGCTCTTGGACCCGTAGGGCGGGCGGAACAGGCACGGCGTGAAGCTCGTCGCGCGTTTGATCGCCGCCGTCGTCTGGTCGAGCTCGCCCGAGACCTGCGCGCTCGCGCTCGAGGTGTCGATGTGCGTGTAGGTGTGGTTGCCGATGTCGTTGCCCTGGTCGAGCTCGCGGCGCAGCAGCTCCTCGCGCCCGCCAACGCTCTCGCCGATCACGAAGAACGTGGCGCGGGCATGCTCGCGGCGCAGGATGTCGAGGACCTGCGGGGTGAACTCGCTCGGACCGTCGTCGAAGGTCAGCGCGACGACCTTCTGGGTGCGCGGGCCGTTCAGCACGAAGTCGGGCGCCGGGGCGGTGCAGCCCAGCAGCAGCGGCCTGGTGACCTTGCCCGGGGAGGCGCCCTTGTCCGGGAGGCGGTCGGCGCAGTGGGCGAGCGGCGTGGCCGCAGGCGGGCAGCCACCGGGCTCGCCGGCCCACAGCGTCGCGACCTGCCAGCGGAACTTGCCGAGCGGCAGGCGGGCGTCGCGGAACGAGAAGCGCGCCTCCAGCAGCCGTAGGTTGCGCCGGCGGATCTGCCCGGCGATGGGCTTGAACGGTCGTGCCCGGCCGTCCTTGTAGCGCTGAACCTCGAGCGAGGGATTCCCGGCGCGGCTGATCACGCAGACCCTCGAGCGGGGGCTCTCGTTGTCCTTGGCCCAGAGGGTTGTGCACACCGAGCGGCCCGGCTCCTCGGAGAGCTGGCCGGGTGTCCAGATCCCGGCGGTGTGCATGGTGAGAACGAGCTGGGGCCCCTGCTGATCGATCTGGGCCGAGAGGATGTCCAGTGGCCCGTCGGTGTCGGCGGCGTCGCGGTACACGATCTTGTTGGGGTCAGCCGGATCGCCGCCGCCGAGCAGCGCGACGAGCGCGACGACGACGACCGCCAGTACCGCCACGAGCAGCACCGCGAGTCGCACGAGGCCGCGCCGGCGCTCGGGGCTCAGGTGCGCGATTCGCGCGGGAAGGTCCAGGCCCCCGCGTCTTGCGGGGGGCGTGGGAAAGGGGGGCGAGGGGTCGTCCGGCGTCGTGCTCATCGGGCGCCCGGGGGCACGACGAGCACGCGCTGATCCTCCAGGCGGCGCCCGTCGCCGAAGGGCTTGGACGGCGGCGGCCGGAACACGTCGATGTGCTTGCGGGTGATCGCGCCGCCCACGTCGGCCGCGACGAACCAGCCGCCGTTGATGTCCTTGTAGGCGGGGATGTAGATGCGGCTCCCGAGCGCGATGACGTCGGGGTCGACTGCGACGCTCTTGAAGTACGTGAGGTCCGTCGAGGGGCCCGGCGCGAAGGTGACCCCCTTGTTGGGCACGTAGCGGCGCGGTGAGCCGCGATACCAACCGCCCGACGAAAGCGGGAAGGTGGGCCGGCCGGCGCGGTTGAACCAGATGCGCGCGTTGCGCCACCAGGGCGCGCCGTTGTCCCACTGCCCACTCCCGGGCGCCGTGCGGAGCCCGCGCTTGTTGATCCACCCGGCCGAGCCGAGGTCATCGATGTGGTAGCGCTTGCCGTCGAGGCCGATCCCGTCGCCCTCCATCGAGACGCCTCGCGCCGAGTAGAGCCAGTCCACGCGCGCCTTGCGGTTGAGGCCCGGCGCCTTCAGCCGCCGGCCCTTGAACCATCCCTCCGGCACGGGCCAGTACTCCGTCACCTCGACGCCGTTGACCCAGCGGCGGGTGCGAATCCTCGCGACCCTCGCCGTGGGGGAGGCCGCGCGCGCGAACGCGCCGTCCATGCCCCAGCGCGGCAGCGGGGTGCGGCTCGGGGACCCCGAGGCCGCAGAGGCCGACGCGGGAACGAGCAGGAGGATGGCGAGCAGGAGCGCGACCATCGACCGAAGCAGGTTAGAAGAACGGGCGTCCGGAGCCCGGGCGTGCACGTACGCGTTCGCGCTGCAGCGCTAGCGGCGCACGAGCGCGGCGCCGTCCTCGTAGAGCTTCAGGACGCGGACGGTTCCGTCCGGCGCAGCGTCGAGGCACAGCTCACAGAGGACGCACTCGTCGAGGTTCGCCTCGACGATTTGCACTCCACCGTCTTCGCCCTGGGCGAAGATGTCGACCGGGCAGACCTCCGCGAGCTTGGCCGCGATCGCGGGGTCGCGCGCGGTGTCGTCGTCCACCTCGACGCCGATGAACAGCGCGTCCTTCCTCATACCCGCGATCCCAGCTTCTCCCGGACGAGGTCGGGGATCTGGGAGATCTCCTCGGCCACGACGATCCCCGCCGCGGCCAGGCGCGCGATCTTCTCGGTCGCGGTGTCCTCCTTGCCCTCGACGATCGTGCCGGCGTGGCCGAAGCTCATGCCCGGCATCTCGTCCATGAAGCGACCGGCCATGAAGGCGACGATAGGCAGGCGCGACTGGTTCTCGGAGACCCACTCGGCGAGCTGGGCCTCCATGCGCCCGCCCGGCTCGGTGTAGATCACGATCGCCTCCGTCTGCTCGTCGCCCTCGAAGAGCGGCATCAGCTCCGCGTAGGAGGAGCCGATGATCGCGTCGCCGCCGATCGACACCGCGGTGGACTGGCCGAGGCCCGCCGCGGTCAGCGTGGAGGACATCTCGGTGGTCATCCCGCCCGAGCGCGAGATCACGCCGACCGGACCGGGGGTGTAGGCCTTGGCGGCGTCCTTGGCCGGACCGCCGATGCCGCCCATCTTGATGACGTCCGGGACGATGATCCCGAGGCAGTTGGGCCCGATGATCCGCGCGTCGCGCATGCTCGCGAGCTCGACCATCTCGGCGACGTCGCGGCGCGGGATGCGCTCGGTGACGATCACGACGAGCTTGACCCCGTTCTCGATGGCCTCCAGGACGGCGTCCTTGGTGAAGGCGGGGGGCACCGTCACAACCGAGCCGTAGATCGGTGAGCCGTGGTGCTCGGCGGCCTGGGCGACGGTGTCGAACACCGGCACGCCATGGACGTCGCGGCCCTTGCGCCCGGGGGTGACCCCGCCGACGATCTTTGCGCCGGCGCCGTAGTCCAGGCACTCCCGCGTCAGGTTGACGGCCTCGCGGCCCGTGATGCCCTGGACGATGAAGGTGGTCTGCGCGTCGATGAGGATGCTCATACCTCGGTCACCTCGCCCGAGGCGCGACCCTCGACACGCGGGGTCTTGCCTTCCCCACCGTCCCCGGAGGCGGTGCCCTGGATCTTCTCGACCGCGCGCCGCGCCGCCTCGTGCATCGACACGCTGCGGTCGGCGTACTCGACCCCGTAGCGCTCGAGGATCTTGAAGCCCTCCTCCTCCCAGGCGCCGGGGATGCGGAAGATCGCGATCTTCTCGGCGGGGTCGTAGCCGAGCTCGACGCAGGCCTTGATCACCCCGCGCGCGACGATGTCGACCCGCGTGTTGGAGACGATCGACATCATCACCGCGATCTTGTCCACACCGGGCTTGGTGAGCACGAGCTTGGCGAGCCCGCAGGCCTTCTCGACGGAGGGATTGCCGCCGATCTCGCAGTAGTTCGCCGGCCGCCCGCCGTACTTGCGTACGGCGTCGAAGAGGGTCAGCGAGCCGCCGCCCGCGCCGATGACCAGGCCGAGGTCACCGTCGAACTCGGTGACGTTCCCGGCCACGCCGCGGTGCGATGAGGCGTCCACCTCCTCGCCCTTGAGCTCGAACTCCGTGGGTTCGCGCGCCTGGCGAGTCTCGTCGTCGCCGACGCCGAGCTCGGAGAGCAGGGCCTTCTGGCGCGGGCGCGCCTCGTTCTCCATCTCCATGTGGGCATCGACGGCGACGAACGAGCCGTCCGCGAGCTCGGCGAGCGGGTTGATCTCGGCCAGGGTCATGTCGTCCTCGACGAACAGCTTGGCCAGGCGGGTGAGGATCGGCGTGGCGCGGTTGAGCGCCCGCCCGGTCACTCCGATCGAGGCGATGACCTGCTTGGCCTGGAAGTCGCTGAATGGCAGCAGGTTGGAGAAGTGGCCGCGCCCGACGTGGTCGGGGTGGGTCTCGGCGACCTCCTCGATGTCGATGCCGCCCATGTCGGAGAACAGCATCACCGGCTGCTTGCGGATGCCGTCCCACACCACGCCGGCGTAGTACTCCTGCTTCACCTCGACGCGCTCGTCGATCAGCACACCGCGCGGCTCGTGGCCGTTTATCACCAGCCCGAGGATCACCTCCGCGTGCTGCGCCGCCTCGTCGGGGGAGTCGGCGAACTTCACGCCGCCCGCCTTCATTCGCCCGCCGGTGAGCACCTGCGACTTGATGACGACGGGGCCGCCGACCTCCTCGGCCAGACGCCGCGCCTGTTCGCCGGTCTTCGCGAAGCCGCCCTTGGACGTCGGTATCCCGGCCCGCCGCACGATCTCCTTGGCTTCGTACTCGAAAAAGCGCATGTGCGGCGCGGACCCTAGCGTGCGACCGGACCGGTCCGTCACCCGCCGCCCCTAACCTGCCGCGCCCCATGGAGGCCGCTCCCCAGCCCGTCGGCGCCCGCCGTTCAGTCCCCGCCTGGCCCGCGTCCCGGCGCCTGCGCGCCTGGCAGGCCGAGGCCTTGGACGTCGTCCTCGCGCGCCCTCGCGGCGACTTCCTCGCCGCGGCGACCCCCGCGGCGGGCAAGACCACCTTCGGCCTGCGCGTGGCCCATGCGCTGCTGACCAGCGGCGCTGTGGCGCGGGTCGCGATCCTTGCCCCCACCGCCCACATCTCCCGCCAGTGGGCGGCCGACGCCGCGCTGCACGGGCTCGACTTCGAGCCCAACCGCGCCAACGCCGACGGCGGCGAGCCGTCCGACCGCCACGGCGTTGCGGTCACCTACCAGGCGGTCGCCGCCGGCCCAGCCGGACACCGGCGCGCGTGCGAGCGGCGGCCCACGCTGCTGATCGCCGACGAGCCCCACCACATGGGCGAGGACGCCGCGTGGGGTCGCACCGCGGGGACGGCCTTCGCCACCGCCCGGTTGCGCCTGCTGCTCTCGGGCACACCGTTTCGCTCCGACAGCGACGCGATTCCGTGGGTGCGCTACGGCGACGACGGCGTCAGCGCCGCCGACTACTCCTACGGCTACACCGAGGCGCTGCTCGACGGCGTCTGCCGCCCGATCACCTTCCTGGCCTACGACGGTGAGATGGAGTGGTCGGCCGCCGGACGGCGGCGGCGGGCGGGCTTCGCGGTCGCGCTGCCGCGCGCGGAGGCGGCCCGCCGGCTGCGGACGGCACTCGACGCGGACGGGGACTGGATGGCCGGCGTGCTGCGCGACGCCGACGCGCGGCTGTCCGAGGTCCGGGGAGCCGGCCACGCCGACGCTGGTGGGCTGGTGGTGGCTGCCGACAAGGCTCACGCGCGGGCGCTCGCCGCCCAGCTCGGCCGCATCGCCGGCGAGCCGGTGGAGGTGGTGACCTCCGACGATCCGGGCGCTTCGGCCCGTATCGAGGCGTTCGCCCGCGGTCGCTCGCGCTGGCTGGTCTCCGTGCTGATGGTCTCCGAGGGGGTCGACGTGCCGCGCCTGCGCGTCGGCGTCTACGCCACCGCCGCGCGGACGGAGCTGTTCTTCCGCCAGGTCGTGGGCCGTTTCGTCCGGCGCACGCCATCGCCGTCGCGCCAGATGAGCTTCCTGCTGCTGCCGGCCGATCCCGGGCTGAGGGCGCTGGCCGCCAAGGTCGAGGAGGAGCGCCGCCACGCCCTCGAGCAGCGACCCGACGGCGATCTCGACGAGGCGCCGCCGGCCGAGCGCGCGGCGGTGGGGGAGGGCTTCCTCGCGCTGTCCTCCAGCGCGCACCTCGAGGAGGTCATCCGTTCGACGACCCAGCCCGGCGACGCGCTGTCGCTGTTCGGAGAGCCCGAGCCGGCGACCAGCGCGCAGGCGCCTGCGGTCGCCGCCGAGCCGCCCGCCTACGTCCTGCGCGAGCGCGCACGCGAGCGGCGCAACCGCCTCGTTGCGCTCCTCGCTCGCCGCACGGGCGAGTCCCACGCCGCCATTCACGCCCGCGTCAACCACGCGAGCGGCACGCGCTCGGTGCCCGACGCGACGCACGAGCAGCTCGAGGCGGGCAATGTGCGCCTGGAGCGCGAGCTGACCCGCGCCCGGCGGCGCTGACAGACTCCCGACGTGCTCGTGCACTGGGACGACGCGCCGTGGGAGCGCGTGGAGGAAGGCGAGCTGCGGTGGGAGCGCCAGCGCCTGGGCAGCGCCGCCGGCAGCGCCGCGACCGGGGTGAGCCGGTATCGCGTCGCAGCGGGTGCGCGCTGCATGCCCGTCCACGTGCACGTCGACGAGGAGGAGCTCGTGGTGGTGCTCTCGGGCGCGGGGCTGAGCTGGCAGGACGGGCTGGGTCACCCGATCGCGGCCGGCGACGTGGTCCTGCACCGCGCCGACGCCGAGGCCCACACGCTGCTCGCGGGCGCCGAGAGACTCGAGGTGCTGATCTTCGGCGGCGGCTCGCCCAGCGGCCTGACGCGCCTGCCGCGGGCCGGCGTGACGCGCGTAGGGAGCGGCTGGCTGCCCGCCGGCGCGCCCGAGCCCTTCCTGGCCGAGGCCGCGGCCGGTCCGCTCCCGGCGCCCGAGCCCGCACCGGAGCGCCCGCCGACGATCGCCGCGCTGGAGGGCGTCGACGGCGAACGGACGCGGATCGGCCGCACGGACATTCGCCGGCGCAACGTCGGGCTGGCCCTGGGCTCGGTCACCACCGGCCTGCGCCAACTGGAGATCGCCGCCGGTGCCGAGGGCTATCCGCCCCACTGCCACTCGGCCGAGGACGAGCTCTTCGTCGTGCTCGAGGGCGACGGTGAGCTCCTGCTGGGCTGGCCCCAGGAGGCCCACCCGGTGCGCCGCGGCCACGTGATCGCCCGCCGGGCCGGCACCGGGGAAGCGCACGCCTTCCGAGCCGGCCCCAACGGCCTAGGCCTCCTCGCCCACGGGGCCCGCGACTCCAGCGACGTCTGCTTCTACCCGCGCTCGGGCAAGGTCTCGCTGCGCGGCGTGGGCGTCATGTTCCGCCCCGGGCCGTCGCTGGACTACTGGGACGGGGAAAGTTGACAGCCACAGACCCGCCGCACTTTCTGCTCGCGTATTGCGCAATTCACCGCTCTTAGCGTCCACAGCCCTCCGTATGCTGGCTCCACCCAATCACCAGGACCCGGCCAATGAACGAAGCCCACTTCAGCGAGATCGAGAAAGTACTCCTCTACATCTCTGAGGCGAGGGAGCGCGCGGAGCGCGCGCGGCTTACGCTCGTCAAGGACGGCGCCGAGGCCCACCTCGTCACCGCCCTGCAGACCAGCGAGGACGCTCTGCGCGGGGAGCACCGGCGCCTGATGCAAGCGACGTTCTACGCCGTGCCGGGCCAGGAGAAGCTGGCGGTCTGAGCCTGACCGGCGAGGAGATCCGCGCACGCCTGACGGCGTTCGCGGCCCGTTGGAGCGTCTACGAGGGAACAGAGCGCTCCGAGGCGCAGACGTTTCTAACTGGGCTACTCGACTGCTACGGCGTCGATCGCTTGAAGGCCGGCGTCCAGCTCGAGGCTAGGCAGGAGGGACGCTTCCTCGACCTCCTCTGGCCGGGCGTCTGCATCATCGAGATGAAAGCGCCATCCGAAGCGGGACGCTCGCTCAACACCGCCCGCAGGCGCTGGGGTACTGGGAGCGCTCGGCCGACCCCGCCCGCAACCTACCCGCGCCGCCCTACGTCGTCTTATGCGCCTTTCGCCGACTCGAGGTCTGGGAACCCGGGCGCTACCCGGGGGCGCCGCGGTTGGCCTTCGACCTAATTCAGCTCCCTGAGCGCTACGACGCCCTGCTCTTCCTCGCGGGCGACGAGCCGGTGTTCGTCGGCGGCCACGTCGCTGTCACCACCGAAGCCGCGCGGAAGGTCACGGAGCTCTCCCAGCGCCTGGCAGATCGCCGCTGCGGCGGGCCTGACGAGCGGCGTGACTTCATGCTGCAGAGCGTGTGGTCGATGTTCGCCGAGGACCTCGGCCAGATACCGGGGCACCGGTTCACGCTCCTCCTTGACGAGCTGATTTCCAACCCGCGGCGCTCGAGCGCGGACGAGCTCGGCCGGCTGTTCGAGGTCCTGAACGATCCTTCGCCCCAGCGTCCGAAGGAAGGCCTCTACGCCCGGAGTCCCCTACGCCAACGGCGGCCTCTTCCAGCACCCGGGGCGCCTGCACCTTGAGACCGGCGAGCTCGAGCTGCTGCGCGAGGCGGCGAGCTTCAACTGGCGCGACGTCGAGCCCCAGATCTTCGGCGCGCTTCTCGAGGGCACGCTCGGCCACGACAAGCAATGGGAGCTTGGTGCCCACTACACCCACGCAGCCGAGATGCAGAAGGTCGTAGAGCCCACGATCATCCGACCGTGGCGGGAGCGGATCGAGAACCTCTCGACGCCGCGTGAGGCTGAGCGCGCGCAGGCCGAGCTCATGCGCTACGTCGTCCTCGATCCGGCGTGTGGCTCGGGGAACTTCCTCTATTTCGCCTACCGCGAGCTGCGCCGGATCGAGCGGCGGCTGCACGAGCGGGAGGCCGAGCTCCGCCGCGCGGCTGGGATGCCCGATCCGCCACGGCTGAACGTATTCTTCCCGCTCCAGAACATCAGGGGAATCGAGCTGGACACGTTCGCGGTCGCCCTCGCCCGAGTAACGCTTTGGATGGGGCACCGCCTGGCGGTCGAGGAGCTCGGGCTGGATGAGCGTACCCTCCCGCTCGCCGACTTATCGGGGCTCGTCAACGGCGACGCCCTTCGCACGCCGTGGCCGCGCGCCGACGCGATCATTGGCAACCCCCCTTACCACGGCTCTCAGAACCTCCGCAAGGTGCTCGGGGACGAGCGGGTGAAGTGGCTTGCCGAGCAATTTGGCGTCGTCCAAGACCTGGTCGTCTACTGGTTCCGCCGTGCGGCAGACCAGATGCAGGATGGCGCGCACGCTGGCTTCGTAGCCACCAACTCGGTCAGCCAGGGTCGGGCGCGAGCGTCGAGCCTCAACTACGTCGTCGAGAAGGGCGGGATTATCACCGACGCCGTCTCGCGCCAGAAGTGGCCGGGCGAGGCGGTGGTGAACGTCTCGATCGTCAACTGGGTCCAACGCCCCGCGCAGCGCCCGGAGCGCTTTCTGCTGGACGGGCGCGAGGTCGTGGGCATCAGCACGCGCCTGCAGGAGTCGCTGCTCACGATCGAGGAGTATCAGGTACTGGATGCCAATCTCGGGCGCTCGTTCCAGGGACCCATCCCCGCCGGGAGCTTCTATCTGACCGTCGAAGAGGCGACGGCGCTGCGCGCCTTCGAGGACGCCGACTACACCGACGTCGTGCGGCCATACCTGGTCGGCGACGACATCACCGAGGAGCCCGTCCAGGCGCCGCGGCGCTTCGTGATCGACTTCGGCTTCCGTCCACTCGAGGAGGCCGAGCGCTGGCCCGCCGCGATGGCGCTGGTGCGCGAGCGAGTCAAACCCGAGCGCGACAGCAACCGGGATCGCGGTTTCCGCGAGCAGTGGTGGCGGTTCGGCCGGCCGCGCGGCGAAATGCGGCGTGCCCTCGCGCCGCTACGCCCGCTACATCGCCGGCAACGCCCAGGGCAAACGCTTCCTTTTCGCCTGGCAGACACCCGAGGTCTGCCCCAGCAACCTGACCAACGTCTTCGCCTTCGAATGCGACTATGCGATGGGCATCCTCACCGCGGCCCCGCACCAGACCTGGGCCCACTCCGAGAAGTCCACGCTGCGGGTGGACCCACGCTACACCCCCACCACTTGCTTTGAGACCTATCCCTGGCCCGACGCGACGGAGGGCCAGCGCGAGCACATCGGCGACCTCGCCGCCGGGCTCGTTGCCGAGCGCCAGGCGATCACTGCGCGCGAGGGCATTGGGTTGACCGACTTGTACAACGCCCTCGACGAGGGAGCCTGGCGCGCGGTGGCCCACCTTCATTGCCAGCTCGACGAGGCGGTCCTCGACGCCTACCACTGGCCGCGCGACCTCCGGGACGATCCACTCGAGCTCAAGGTCCGCCTCGCCAAGCGCCACGCGCAGATCGCTAGCGGCGAGCGTCCCTACGCGCCCTTCGAGGGATGGACCTAGTTCACGCCCATGGCCCCACGCCCGCCAGCCGCTCGGGCGCGATGCGGACGACCACGCCGGGCGGCGGATCGTCCATGGGCGGGAACTTGACGTCGGGGCCGAGATAGACCCTCGCCAGGCGCTGGAGCAGCTCGGGGCCGCCGCCCTCGGTGATGCGCGCCCGGCCGTATACCACGAGGTAGTGCTTGAGGCCCATCTGGTTGGTCCCGGTGCCCTCCATGGAGATCGCGACGCGCGGCTCGCGGGCGATGTTGTCGAGCTTTCGCCTCGGCCCGAGCGACGCGAAGACGATCTCCTCCTCCTCGACGCCCACCCACACGCAGCTCACCTGCGGCGCGCCCTGCTCGCCGAGCGTCACCAGATGGGCAAGAGCACCGCTCTCCAGGACGGCGCGCGCTGTGCTTGGCAGGCCGGTCACGGCGCGCAACCCTAGCGCGGCCGCCCCTGGCTCAGGGTGCGGTCAGCCCCAGCGACGAACCGTTCGCCGGCGCGGCGGGTCCGAGTGCGTGCCACCTACGAGGAGGGTCTCATGCCCCCGCACCATCTGCTCGTCGTCGCCAATCGCACGTGCCCCTGCCCGGCCCTGATCGAGGAGGTCGCTCGGCAGGCGGTGGGCCATGACGAACACCGCGTCGTCCTGGTCGCCCCCGCGCTGAACTCGCGGCTCGTGTCCGAGTACGGCCTCGTCGCGCCGTGACGCCGGGCGCGGCCGGCGGGGCGCCGGCGGCGGGCGTGTCACGCTCCCGGCAGGGCCTCGTCCTGTGGGCCGGCGCCTTTGCGTTCGTTCTGGCGGTGGGCTCGAGCCGGGCGGCGTTCTGGTGGACGCCGCTCGGTATCGGCCTCGTGTACCTCGCGTCCGCGATCGCCGGTGGTCGCCGGGGGCGCTACTGGGCCACCGCCCTCGTGCTCACCGGCTGGGGCGCCGGCGTGCTCATCGCTCACGACGCACGGCCGACGCTCGACGTCGCCGGCGTGTACCTCGCAGGCGCGGGAATCGGCGCCCTCGCCGCGGCGCTGGCGGCACGCCGAGGCTTCGCGGTCGACCTGCTCGGAGTGGCCGCGACGATCGCCGCGGCCGGATTGCTTCTCGCGCTGGAGCCGCAGTGGAGCTCGGTCCTCGGCGAGGCCCGTACCTACGGCGTCGCCGTGGGGCTGATCGGGCTGGCCAACCACCTGTGGGGCGTCTTTCACCCGCGCGACGCGTGACCCTCCGGCCCCGGTCGCTACCCGTCCGTCGGCGCGGTGTCCAGGCGCAGCGCGGCCGAGTTGATGCAGTAGCGCTCTCCGCTCGGCCCCGGACCGTCGTCGAAGACGTGGCCGAGGTGCCCGCCGCAGGTCGCGCACAGCACCTCGGTGCGCCGCATGAACAGGCTGCGGTCCCGGCGAAGCTCGACGTTGGCCGCGTCGGCCGGGTCGGTGAAGCTCGGCCATCCCGTCCGTGAGTCGAACTTCGTGTCTGACGAGAACAGCGCCGTGTCGCAGCCCGCACAGCGGTACGTCCCGTCCTCCTTGGAATGCACGTAGCCGCCGGAGAAAGGCCGCTCGGTGCCCTTGCTGCGCAGCACCCGGTACTGCTCGGGCGTCAGCTCCGCGCGCCACTCCTGGTCGGTCTTCTCGATGCGAACGGTCATGGGGACTCCTCGTCGGGGGAAGGTGGCAGAAGTTGGACCCGGCGGGCGGCCTCGACGGTTCATCGCCGGGTGTCGCTCGCGAGCAGCTGTGGCTCGAGGAGCGCCCGCAGCGCCATGCGCCCGCGGTGCAGGCGGCTTTTGAACGCGGGCTCGCCGAGCTCGAGCACTTCGGCCGCATCGTGGGTCGAGAGACCTTCGACGTCGCGAAGCACCACCGGCGCGCGGAGCTTGGGCGGGAGGTCTCCGAGTGCGCGGGCCAGCGTCGCGCGCAGCTCGCGTTCCTCGGCGCGCCGCGCGGGGCCGGGCCCGGTGTCGACGAGATCCTCGATCTCCGCCTCTTCGGAGGGGGCCTCCGCGGGCGCCGCAGGGCGCCGCGCGAGGCGACGGTGGGCCTCGTTGAAGCCGATGCGGTAGAGCCACGTGAAGAACCGGGCACGACCCTCGAAGCGCGGGAGAGCCCGCCACGCGCGCAGGAAGGTCTCTTGGGCGACGTCCTCGGCGTCCGTGTCGTCGAGGCCGAAGCCCAGCAGGGCAGCGTGCAGCCGGCCGGCGTGGCGGCGGATGAGCTCCTCGAACGCGGCCCGATCGCCCTCCTGAGCGCGGAGGACCAGCGGCTCGTCGGCGTCGGAGGATCGATCAGGCAGGCCGGTCACCGCGCGGCGGCGAATGCTCGTGGGCAAGGCGCTCCCGCACTGTGGCGAGGATGGCGTCATCCACGCCGTGGCGAGCGGGGGCCCGGAGGCTCGGCAGCTCCTGCACCAGAGTAAAGAGCGTCCGGAGAAGCCGCCGGCACTGTGGGCACCTGCTCGTGTGGTGTTCGAGGCGCTTGCGGTCGGAGGCGAGCAGGCTCTGGTCCACGTACTCAGACATCCGGCCGGGGGCCCACCGGTGATCGAGCCAGAAGCGCAGTCGGTCGCCGAAACGGGGCACGCCGTGTTGGACCCTATGGGAGCGGGAACGATTCAGCGCGGCGAGCCGAACCCTTTCGCCGGCGACGAGGTCTGAGGTCCACTTAGCACCTTCGAGAGGAGCACCACCGTGCCCACCCATACCGCCACCTTCGCAGCCGGCTGCTTCTGGGGAGTCGAAGCCGCCTTCCGGGCTCTCCTGGGAGTGGTGCGCACCACCGTGGGCTACACGGGCGGCAGCGCCGACAGCCCCTCCTACGAGCGCGTCTGCACCGGGAGGACCGGTCACGCCGAAGCCGTCGAGGTCGAGTACGACCCGGCGGTCATCTCCTACGACGAGCTGCTCGCCGTCTTCTGGGACACGCACAACCCGACGACGCGCAACCGGCAGGGCTGGGACATCGGCAGCCAGTACCGCTCGGCCGTCTTCGTGCACGACGCCGAACAGCAGCGCGCCGCGGTGGCGTCGCGCGACGCGCGGCAGCGCGACCGCCGGCGCACGATCGTCACCGAGATCGAGCCCGCCACCCGGTTCTGGGTCGCCGAGGACTACCACCAGCACTACCTCGAGAAGCGCGGGCAGGCGAGCTGCGCGGTGACCGTGGCCGCCTGAGCCCGGGAAGATCGTGGACCGCAGGCGATTTCGAGTCGCGGTGGCGGTGGCGCTGGCCGGCGGCGTGACCTACGCGTGGGCCTACCTCGCGTCTAGCGACCCGCTCTACGCCACCGCCGTCGGGCTGGTGGGAGTTGCGTTGCTCGTCGCGCTAACCGATCCGGTGATGCGTGGCGACGCCCTCGCCGCGAGCGGGCTCCTCGTCGCCATCGTCTCCGCGTTCGCCGACGCGGCGCTGACGGCGAGTGGGCACAGCGGCGCCCTCACCGCCCTGACCACGGTGGCGCTCGTCGCAGGAGTCGGCGTCGCGATCGTCGCCCGGCGCTGGCGCACCGCCAACGGATCGGCGGCTCGGGGCTGAGCCCGTTGCCTCACCGCAGCGGACTAGTGGTAGCACGAAACCCGCGAACGCCGCGCGGCAGCCCCTTGTCGTCGCAGGGGAGCGGGTCGCGAACCTCCGCGGCGATCTGGTCGCGGACGAACCGCGTCTGGGTGGGGTCCCGGCCGGTGAGCCCCGTGTAGGGCTGGTCCAAGTCACGAATCAGCAGCAGCGTGGCGCCGAAGACCACCGCTGACACGATGACGACGGCGGTGTGCACCCCGGGCCGCACGACTGCTGCGGTGAACGCGCCCAGGATGACCAGCGTGCCGACCACCGCGAGCAGCATGAGGACGCTCAGCGCGACGGGCACCGACGAGTGCGCCTCGCCGAGACGCTCCTGGCGTGCCCTCGCGCGCTCGCCCTCGCGCGCGACGAAGGCTTCTGCCGCCGTCGTCACGCGCGGCGAGCGAGCTTCGCGAACGCCGCCATCGCGCGTGCGCGAGGCCCAGTACGTCGGGACGCTGCTGACCCTCCGATCCGCCATGGCCGGCCACTCCTGCTCGATGACGCTCGTGGCGTAGCAGACGATCTGCCCTCGGGTGGCCTGCCGGACGCGCGGATCCTTCAGCAGCTCGGCCTCGCGGAAGAGCAGCAGCGTCGCCGTTGCCTCGCTGGTCTCGGCGCGCCCGGCGGCCGTCCACGATGTGAACACCTGGACGAGCACGAACACGGTCAGCACCACGGCCAGGGTGGCCAGCGGCACGGCGATCTCGGTCGTGTTCAGGCCGTCTGCCCGAGAGCCGTCGGCGGCCTGGCGGGGCCGCCAGAGCCACCGGTTGTAGGCCAGTGCACCCGCGACAGCGAGCACGGTGGCCGCGATCGTGATCGCCGTCATCACGTTCGCCGGCCCCGGCGGGCGAGGCGCCTACGCGGCCGCCGGGGCCATCCCGTAGGCCTCGGCGAGGGCGGAGTCCTTGCGGGCGAGCATCTCGGCGAGGTCGACCATGACCTTGCACTGCTTCCAGGTCGCGTCGTCCTGCATCTTGCCGTCGATCATGTGCACACCGCGGCCGTCGGGGATCGCCTCGATGACCTTCTTGGCGAAGACCACCTCGTCGGGGTCGGGCGAGAAGACGCCCTTGGCGATGTCGATCTGCACGGGATGCAGCGACCACGCGCCGACGCAGCCAAGCAGGAAGGCGGCGCGAAACTGGGTCTCGCAGCCCTCGACGTCCTTGATGTCGCCGTACGGGCCGTAGAACGGGAGGATCCCCGCGCTCGTGCACGCGTCCACCATCCTCGCGATCGAGTAGTGCCAGGGGTCCTGCTGGGCGGTGGGCCGCGGGGCGTCCGGGTTGGCGGGGTCGGGGTCCTCGATGACCCGATAGCCGGGGTGCCCGCCGCCGACACGCGTGGTCTTCATCCGT
>JBBQNQ010000011.1:0-52514 GCA_038330095.1 Solirubrobacterales bacterium | reverse complement strand
CCCCTCGTGCGCGCCAGTCGGCGCGCCTACAGCGGCCTGCTCGCCCCGCTCGGTCGCCGCGCCGCGCCGCCCCTGCGCTTCTTCTACGGGCGCCTGACTCCGGGCAACCTCGGCCTCGAGCTGACCACGCTGCTGGCGATCGCGGCGGTCGGGAGCTTCGCGCTGTTCGGGCTCGGCATCATGGTCGCCGGCGAAGCGCCCACCAACGCAGACGTCGACGCCCTGGCACGGGCGAACGACCTGCGTGCGGGCTGGGCGGTGGACGTCGCCAAGGTGGTCACCGCGCTCGGCGCCCTTCCCGTCGCCGGCGGCGTCCTGCTCGGCGCCTCGGTCGCGCTGATCGCCCGGGGGCGCGCCATCGACGGCGTGGGGCTGCTCGTGGGGATGATCCTGACCTATGCCGGGGTCCACATCGCCAAGGCCGCGGTCGACCGGCCGCGGCCGCTGGGGTCGCTCGTCGACGTGAGCGGCTCGAGCTACCCGTCGGGCCACGCTGCCTACGCGGTGGCCTATCTCGCCGTGGTCGTCGCGGTGCTGCGCGCCGTGCCCGGCGCGGCCCGGCGAACGCTGCTCGTCGTCCTCGGCCTGGTCCTCGCGTCGATGGTGGGGCTTTCGCGCGTGTACTTGCGCGCGCACTACCTCACCGACGTGGCCGGGGGCTGGGGGCTCGGGGCGATGTGCTTCGCGGTGTGCGGCGGCGTAGCATTAGTCGTCGCCTTCGTGCGTAACAATCCCCGCGAGCGCGCTCCCGCCGACCCCGCACGCGCGACCTCTTGAGCAACACCGCGATCACCTATCTCGTTGCCGCCTGCGCAGGCGTTTTCGGCTTCGCCGCGTTCATCGGCCTGATCGTGATTCCGGCCTGGCAGAGCTACGGCCGGCTGTGGGAGCGCCTCGCGGCGAGCTTCCTGTCGCTGTACGTCCTCGCCTCGCTCGTAGGGCTGGGCGTCCTGATCGGGGCGGCGGTCTTCGTCTACTCGGCGAACCTCTAGCCGCAGGGGCGCCGCGCCGCGGGGCTCCTAGAATCGGTGCTCTCCATGCCGTCCAACGTCTCCCACCTTCGCCTCCCCGGAGATCGCGAACACCCGCGTACGGCCGACGTCAGTGCGCTCGATCCCGTGTGCGAGGTCGTCGAGTCCGGCGGCGGACTGATCGAGCTCGTGCGCGCGGCGGCGAGCGGGCTGCAGGCGAGCGTGGTGCTCATCGACCGTACGCGGACGGTGCTGGCAGTGGCCGCGCGCTCCCCCGCCGAGGAGGCCTCGCTGATGAAGCAGGGCGCCGACGTGCAGGCCGTCGAGCTGCGGGTCGGCGACGAGGTGGTCGGGCACCTGCGCCTGCGCCCGCGCGAGGCCCCGCCCGCCCCTGCGCTCGTCCGGGCGGTCGCCGCCCTCGTCGCGCTGGAGGTGGAGCGGGTGCGCGGCCCCGACCGCGCCTCGCGCGAGGCGACCGGCGCCTTTGTCCGCGCGCTCCTGGGGCGCGAGCTGACAGGGCGGGAGGAGATCGTCGCGGCGGCCGGCGAGCTATCCATCGATCTCTCCTCGGGCGGGATGGTGGTGGTTGTCCGCGCCCACCACGTCGGTCAGGCCGAGGACGACTGGCGCGACCGCCTCAGCGCGGTCGCCGACCGCTCGGCGCGGGCCACCGCGCCGGGTAGCGCAGTCGTCCTGCAGCCCGGCGACGAGCGTCCCGAGGCGCAGGTCGTAGTGCTCGTCCCCCACACCGACGAGGAGGAGCTCGGGCTCCGGGTGGCCGAGGCGGTGGTCCGTGAGCTTGACTCAAACCTCGCCGGGCTTCGGATCTCGGCCGGGATCAGTCGCCGCACCGCCGATCCCGCGGACCTGCATCGCGCGGGCAACGAGGCGCTGCTCGCCGCGAACGTCGCCGACGGCGATCCCGAGCGCCGGATCCTCGTCTTCGAGGCGACGGGCGCCTACCGCCTGCTGCTCTCGGCCATGAGCGACGATCCCGCCGAGCTGCGCCAGTTCTTCGCCGAGACACTCGAGCCGGTGATCGGCTACGACGACCAGTACGAGACCGATCTGGTGCAGACCCTGGAGACCTACCTCGAGGCCGACGGCAACGTCGCAGGAACCGCCCAGCGCCTGTTCACCCATCGTCACACCGTTCGCTACCGCCTGGACCGCGTGCGCGAGCTGTCGGGTCACGACGTGACCTCCAGCGACGGGCGCGAGAAGCTGAGTCTCGGCCTGAAGGCCATGCGCGTTCTCGGGATCCCGTCGCCACGCGGTCCGGCCAGCGAGCGCGGTGCGGAGGCCGGCCGGGTACCGCGCGGGGCCAAGGACCGTGGTTGAGGAGGGCGACCCCCTTCCCGACCTAGCGCTTGCAGGCCCGTCCGGCGAGCGCGTCGCGCTCACCACCTTCCGCGGCGAAGCGTGCGTGCTCGTGTTCCTTCGCCACCTCGGCTGACTGCCGTGCCGCGAGCACCTGGTCGAGGTGTGGAGGCATCGCGAGAAGCTGGGCGCGCGGATAGCGTGCGTGAGCTTCGCGCCGGCGGGGCTGCTCGACGCCTACCGGCGCGAGCTCGGCGTCGACGTCGAGCTCTACTCCGACCCTGACCGCGCCGCCTACGGGGCCTTTGGCTTCGGACGAACGTCGGTGGCGCGCGCGTGGCTGCACCCGCGGGTGTGGGCGCGCTACGCGCAGCTCCTCGCACGCGGCCGTCGCCCCCGGCGCCCGGGGGAGGACACCCTGCAGCTCGGGGGCGACGTCGTGACCGGCGCCGACGGCCGCGTGCGCTGGGTGTACCGCAGCGCCGGACCCGAGGACCGGCCGTCGCTCGGGGAGCTCGTGGCGGCGCTGAGGCAGTAGCGGCCTCGCCCCATTCTGCGAACGCGAACCGCTCCTTCTCCCCTCGTCGACGCCGTTCGGGCCACCGCCCAGCCCCCGGCCCTATACGCTCGCCGCCATGCCCCTGATCGACCTCTCCGCGCCGATCCGCTCGACCCCCGAGGGCACGCCTGCGCCGCTCGCGGTGCGCGTGACCCACTCGGGGCACGACGAGGGCGCCGCGACGATCGACCAGCTGTTCGGCGTGCCGGCGCGCCTCCTGCGTGACGGGGAGGGCTGGGCCGTCGAGGAGCTGCAGCTCGGCACCCACAACGCGACCCACCTCGACGCGCCCTGGCACTACAACTCGACGGTCGAGGGAGCGCGCGCGGCGACGATCGACGAGCTGCCGCTCGAGTGGTTCTACGGCCCGGGTGTGGTTCTCGACATGACGGCCAAGGCCGACGGCGACCCGATGACCGCCGCCGAGGCGCAGGCCGAGCTGCAGCGCATCGGCCACGCCGTCGCCCCGGGCGACATCGTCCTCGTGCACACCGGACGCGACGAGTTCTACGACGAGCCCGACTACATCGCTCGGGGACCCGGAGTGACCGCCGAGGCGACGGCCTGGTTGCACGAGCGCGGCGTCCGGGTGATGGGCATCGACGCCTGGGGATGGGACGCGCCGCTGCACCTGCAGGCCGAGCAAGCGAAGGAGCAAGACCGCGCCGGGATCTTCTGGGAGGCGCACCAGTGCGGTCTCGCCTACTCCCAGATCGAGCGCCTGGTCAACCTCGGGGCCCTGCCGCCGCACGGCTTCCAGGTCGCCTGCTTCCCGCTCAAGGTGCAGGGCGCGAGCGGCGCGCCGGCGCGCGTCGTCGCGATCGTTCCGGAGTAGCCCCGAGCACACCGCGCCGGGCGGCGAGGTCGACGTCTCCACGGGCGGCCGCTTCGTCCGGACGCTCGGGCCCGGCGACTACTTCGGCGAGATGGCGCTCATCGACGGCGATGTCCGCACGGCGTCGATCACCGCCCGCACGCCCGTCTGCTGCCACGGCCTCGTCGCGTGGGAGTTCCGCGCCTTGGTCAGGGAGTACAACGAGATGGCGTGGGAGCTCATGCGAACGCTCGTGCGCCGTGTCCGCGAGCTCGGCGAGGTCGAGCGCTAAGCCGGGACACCGGGGGCGACGCGCTCGAGCGGAAGGAGCCTGGCAAGCGCGAGGTTCTCCTCGGGGTCCAGGACGGAGTGCTGCGCGCAGGCGGGGACGAGCGTTTCGGACTCGGGGTGGGCCATCGCGTAGGAGCAGGCGAGCAGGCGCTCCTGGGCCTCGCGGACCTGCGGCTCCCGGGCGAGCCCCTCGCCGCGGCGAATGCGCTCCCACGCCGGCTTGACCCAGCGCGCGTCCATGAACGAGTGCATGACGAAGGTGACCGGACGCGCTCGCTGACGAAGAAGTCGAAGCGCGCCTGCGCGCGCCACGAAGCGCCGTGCCCAGTCGGCGGCGAGCGCGAGCCCGCCCGGATGGCCAGCGAACGCCCGCACCAGCCGGGCGGGTAGGAGGCCGGCTTCGAAGTCCATGCCGCCGAACACCTCGTAGAACGCGTCGCGAACGCGCATGTCGGCCGGGTCGCGGTCGTCGAGCAGCGGCAGGTAGCGATCGCCGACGTACGCGCCGTAGGCTGTGCGGTTGCAGCGCTCGTCGCCGATCTGGAAAGCGTGCCAGGCCAGGTGGCCGCCGGCGCCGCGCTCGATCTCGCGCCAGACGTGGTCGCCCGAGAACGCGCGGTAGTCGTGCTTCCAGCGGCTGCTGTTCCCGATGAACGCCGCGGGCTGGAAGGAGAACATGCGAAAGCCCATGTCGCGGCAGTCGCGGATCGTCTGCGCGACCTGATCGAGGTTCGCGGGAGTGACGGTCATGTTGTGGGCGAGGTAGGACTTGATTCCGTGCTCGCGCTCCAGGCGGGCGAACAGGTCGCAGAAACGCTGCCGGTGGGGGTGCAGCTCGCTCTCCGAGCGCGCGCGCTTGATCCCGCGCCGGCCGTACATCATCGAGTCGAAGTGACCTGCGAAGGAGAGCTGTGAGAAGCGAGGCTCGCCGGTCCGCGGGTCGAGCGCGACGCGCTCGAGGTAGGGGTAGTCGAAGTCGCCGTGGGACATGCTCATCGGCTTGCGCCCGTGGCGGCGCATGGCGAGCAGCGCGGCGGCGTGGTCCTCGGCGTCGAGCAGCGTGACCTCGCCTCCGATGAGCTGCGCGTACTGACCCGGTCCGCGGCGCTCGCGCAGCAGCGCCATCTGCTCGTCGACCGTCGCGACCGTGTGCTCGCCGTCGATCCGTACCCGGTTGGCGTCACGCGAGTGGTAGCAGGGCGTGCAGGCGAGGTCGCAGCGCGGAAAGACGCCGTGGGTGCCCTCGCAGCCGTTGGTCCGCCGCCCCAGCGCCTGGTTGTCGGTCTTCACGTGGGCCGGAAGCTCGTCCCAGCGCCGGGCCAGCGTGCGCTCGGTGTCGGGGTGCACCGGGCGGGTCGCGAGGTCCAGCGCTCGGGCCCGCTCCCGAAGCGCGGCGATCATCTCGCGTCCAGCAGGCTGAAGACGTCGTCGACCTGCTGCCACCCCACCCGCGCCAGGAACTGGCTGTTGCGCCCGTAGGACTTGGCTCCGAGCAGGAAGAAGCCGGGTTCGGGGTTGACCAGGGTGTCGGCGCCGTGGCTCTGGAGCGCCAGGCAGTCACCGCCGGCGGCGCCGAGCAGCGCGGCGGCGAGCTTCATCGGCCCGGCGGTCGCGTAGCACTCGTGGACCTGGAGCTGGCGGTACAGCGTGAAGTCTCCGACGCCGCCGTTGAGGCCCAGCACCCGATCCACGGTGAACTCCTCGGCGCTGCCGTTGCGCAGCGTCACCACGACCCGGCCGCCCTCGCGCCGCAGCGCCTCGGTCACCACGCCGCGGATCACCCGCACCGCGGGCGAGGCGCCGCGGGCGAGCTCGCCGGCGGCTTCGTTGAGCCGGGCGCGCTCGGGCAGCGGGTCGCCCTCGACGGTGCCCCACGTCGGCTCGGCGGAGCGCACCGCCCACACGACTCGCGTGCCGTCGGCGCCGCCCGCGAGCTGCGCGAGCGTGCGCGCCGCGGTCTGGGCCGAGTGGCCCGCCCCGGTCAGCAGGATCGTGCGCCCGGTCCACTCCGCGGCCTCGCGCTCGAGATCGGGCAGCAGGCGCGTGATGCGCTCCTCGCACGCCCGCTCGCCGGGTGCGGGGATGCCGGCGTCCCCGAGGCTGTTGGGGTTCCCGTAGGTGCCGGTCGCGTCGATGACCACGTCGGCGTGCTCGACCGCCTCCTCGCCGTCCGGCCCCGAGACCAGGATCCGGAACGGGCGCTCGCTGCGCGCGCCCGTCCCGATCTCCTCGTGCTTGAGCAGCCCCTCACGGCCGATCGCCTCGACACGCGCGGCGGTCCGCACCCGCCCGCCAAGCTGAGGCAGCTCGGCGACCGGGTCGTACAGGCGCGCCACGAGCTCCTCGCCTGTGGGCAGCGCCTGGCCCGCGGGAACCTCGGCGCCGGCGCGGTGCAGGGCGGCCGCCATGCGGTCAGAGACGTTCATCGACCAGGGCGTGAACGCGCGGACGTGCGCCCACTGGCGCACGTGCCCAGCGACCGCGGCAGCCTGCTCGTACACCGTGAAGGGCCAGGATCGCTCGGCCGCCGCCAGCGCGGCCTCCAACCCGATCGGGCCGGCGCCGAGGACGGCGATACGGGGCGGCTGGTCCATGCTTCCTCCTGATCGGCCGGGCTGCACTGAGCGTACCCGCCCTCATCAGAGCACGCCCGGGTCACTAGATTCAAGCGCCGTGAGGCTCGCGATCTGCGGAGGGGTGTACGCCAATCCCTACGCACTGCGTGCGTGGCTGGATGCAGCGCGGTCCGCCGGGGCCGACAGGCTGTACTGCCTCGGGGATCTCGGAGGCTTCGGCGCCGAGTGCGACGCGGTGTGGCCGCTCCTGCGCGAGCACGGCGTACGGTGCCTCGCCGGCAACTACGACGTGGCGATCGGCCGCGGCGACGAAGACTGCGGCTGCGGCTACACCGACCCGCGCGACAACGCCTTCGCGCAGCTCATGTACGACTTCACCCGCGGGCGCACCGGCGAGGGCTTCGCGCGCTGGATGCGCGCGCTGCCCGCCGAGCTGCGCGAGGAGATCGAGGACGTCGAGGTCCACATGGTCCACGGGTCGCCGCTGGCGATCAACGACTTCCTGTGGGAGTCGCTGGACGACGAAGAGCTCGCGCTGCGCGTGCGGGCGAGCGCAGCCGACGTGCTGCTGTGCACGCACACGGGCATCCCCTGGCAGCGCGAGGTCGAGGGGACGCTGGTCGTCAACGTCGGCACGGTCGGCCGCCCGGCCAACGACGGTCGCCCCGAGACGTGGTGGGCGCTCGTCGACGTGTCGGACGGTGGTGCCCGGGCGCAGCTGCGCCCGCTGGCCTACGACTGGCGCGCGCACGCGGCCTCGATGCGCGATGCGGGTCTGCCCGAGCCGTTCGTGGAGACGGTCGAGACGGGGTGGTGGACGACGTGCCTGGAGGTCGTGCCGCCCCGTGAGCGGGCGCGCGGGCGCTATCACGTCTACCGCGACGCGATGCCGGCCGGCTTCGCCGCGGAGGGAGTGGGCTGGACCGACGCGCCCGACCCCGGGGACGACGGCCTTCCGGTGGTCGGCCTCTTCGGCACCGCGCTGTTTCCGCGAAGGCTGTGGATCTACTCGAACTTCCACTGCAACCTCGCGTGCGACTACTGCGTGGTCGCCTCTTCGCCGCGCGCCCGCAAGCGCGCGATCGGGATGGAGCGCTTTCGTGCGCTGGTCGACGAGGCGGTGGCCGAGGGCTTCGTCGAGCTCTACGTGACCGGCGGCGAGCCGTTCGTCGAGCCTCAGATCGTGCAGATGCTCGAGTACGCCTCCGACCGTCTGCCGACCGTCGTGCTCACCAACGCGATGCTGTTCACCGGGCGCCGGCGCGAGGAGCTCGCGCGGCTGGCGGGCCGCGCCAACCTGGTGCTCCAGAGCTCGGTCGACGGAGCCCGTCCGCGGACCCACGACGTCTGGCGCGGTGCCGGCTCGTGGGCCAAGGCGATGCAGGGCCTGGCCTACGCGCGCTCGCTCGGCCTCCCGTTGCGGGTCGCCATGACCCAGACCCCGCAGAACCGAGGCGAGGTCGACGAGCTGCGCGAGCTGCTCGCGCGCCTGGACATCGTCGGCGACGCCTTCGCCGTGCGCCCGCTCGTCGCGCGCGGCTTCGCCGAGGGCGTCGAGGGCGGCGTGGCGGTCTCCGACGCGGTGATGGTCCCCGAGCTGACGATCACCGCGGACGGCGCGCACTGGCACCCGGTGGGAGGCGAAATGGACGCCTCGCCGGACATGGTGGTCGCACGCGGTGAGATCTCGCTCGCCGACGCCAAGCGTCTGATCGTCGAGCGCTTCCTCACCCTCCGCCAGGCCGACGGCACCCTTCCGCCGGCCTTCCAGTGCGCGGTGTAGCCGGCGAGAGCGAGCCCATTCGCCGGCGGCCCTAGACTCGTTCCGGTGACGATTCAGCGTGACTTCGACGGCGCCGAGCCGATTCGTCCCGAGCGGCTCGAGCGCGTCGCCGGATGGCACGAGGAGCGTCGCGCTGCGCGCTCGTTGCGGATGGCCACGGGGACGCTCGCCTGCCCGGCCTGCGACGCTCCGGTAAGGCTGCAGCCCGGAAGCTCGTCGCCCGCGGACCCACTCGCCTGTCCGTTCTGCGCTCACGGCGGGGCGGTGCGCGACTTCCTCTCGCTCGCCAGGCCGTCGCGACCGGCCCGGGTCGGCGTCTACGTCGTCCGACCTACCCGGCCGGTCGAGGCATGACCCCGACGGCGGCGGTAGTGGCTCGCCACGCGGGCGCGGTTCCCACACGCCGCGCAGCACCACCGCTGGCCCGGCTTCGAGCGGTTCGCCACGAAGAACATCCCGCAGTTGGGCGCCGCGCAGATCCGGACCCGCGCGCGGTCGTCACCGCCGAGCAGCTCGATCGCCGAGCGTGCGATGCGAGCCAACGCTTCCGTCCCCGTGGAGGCCGCGGTGGTCAGCCGCGTGCACTTCGGAACGCCGCTCGCGAGCCCTAGGCGGGGAAAGCACGCCGCGGCCGCGCTCAGCTCGTTCAGGCGTCCGACGTCGTCACCGCTCAGAGGGCTTCGCTGCGCGCTTGCCGCCAGCAGCCGGCGGACGCAGCCCCTCAGCTCCAGCAGGTCGAGTCGCTCGGGGCGGGAGGGACGCCAGTCCCCCAGGCGCTCGCGCTCCAATTCCAGCCACCGCGACAGCCCCTCACCCGTCGCCAGCAGGTCACGGGCGTCCCCGGGCCTCACCACCAGCACGGTGTTGGCGAGGTCCAGCGCCAGCGGCTCGCCAAGCCAGCGGAACAGAGGGCCGCCGCGACCGGTCTCCAGGAGCTCCATCGACCTAATGTAGAGTCCGGATCATTGTCATTAGGTTACCCGGGGAGGTCCGACGATGACTGGCGCAGCCTCAGACGGCGCTCGCTTGAGCTTCGACCGTCGCGGGACGGGCGAGCCGCTGCTTCTCCTGCACGGAACCGGGAGCTCGCGACAGGTGTGGACGCCCGTCATCGACCGGCTCGCTCGCGAGCGCGACGTGGTCGCCGTCGACCTCCCCGGGCACGGTCTCTCTCCGCTGCCGCCGGAGGGCATCGCACCGACTCCGATCGGCTACTCGGTGCTCGTCTCCCGTCTCCTGGACGATCTCGGTCTCGGCACGGTCGCGGTGGCGGCAACTCGGTCGGAGGGTGGACCGCCCTCGAGCTCGCAAAGGCCGGCCGCGCGCACGCGGTCGTCGCGCTCGCCCCCGCCGGGCTCTGGCGCCGCCGCAATCCCCGCCGCTCCTACTTCTCGCTGCGGTCCATGCGACGCATGAGCCCGCTCGCCGCGCGCGCCGCTCCAGTTGCCTTCCGCTCGCGCGCCGGGCGGACGCTCGCTCTCGGGCAGACCTTCGGCCGGCCATGGCGCGTCCCGCCCGACGCCGCCGAGCGGACCGTTAGCACGATGGCCGCCACCCGGGGCTTCGACGAGCACCTCGAAGCGACCAGCCACGCTCGCTTCGAAGGCGGAGCGAGCATCAGCGCGCCGGTGACCATCGCCTTCGGCACCCGCGAGCGCCTGATCCCCCGGCGGGCCCGGCGTCGCGACGAGCTTCCGCCCCACGCCAACTGGATCTCGCTGCCCGGCTGCGGTCACGTCCCTATGTGGGACGACCCGGCGCTCGTCGCCGCGGTCATCCTCCAGGGCACCGCCGGGTGATCGCAGCTACCTTGGGTGGCATGGCGAATTCAAAGTGGAGCTCAACCGACCTGCCCAACCTCGACGGGCGGACCTTCGTGGTGACCGGCGCCAACAGCGGCATCGGCCTCACCGCCGCCCGCGCGCTCGGGCGGGCGGGCGCCCGCGTCGTTCTCGCGGTGCGCAGCGTCGACAAGGGCGAGGAGGCGGCCGCCTCGATCCCCGGCGAGCGGGAGGTCCGGCGCCTGGACCTCGCCGACCTCGCCTCGGTCCGCGCCTTCGCAGACGAGTGGGAGGGCAAGCTCGACGTGCTGATCAACAACGCGGGCGTGATGGCCGTCCCCGAGCAGCGCACCAAGGACGGCTTCGAGATGCAGATCGGGACCAACCACCTCGGCCACTTCGCGCTCACCAACCTGCTCCTGCCGAAGATCACCGACCGCGTGGTGACCGTCGCCTCCCCGGCGCACCGCGCCGGGAAGATCCGTCTCGACGACCTCAACTGGGAGCACGGCGGCTACCAGCGCTGGCGCGCCTACGGCCAGTCCAAGCTTGCCAACCTCCTGTTCACGCTCGAGCTCCAGCGGCGCCTCGATGAGGCGGGCTCGAATCTTCGTGCGCTGGCCGCCCACCCGGGGTACGCGGCGACCAACCTCCAGAACCGCACGGAGAACGTCGTGCAGAACACGCTCATGGCGATCGGCAACAAGCTCATCGCCCAGAGCGACGAGATGGGGGCGCTTCCCACGCTCTATGCCGCGACGCAGGACCTCCCCGGCACCAGCTACGTCGGCCCCGACGGCTTTCAGGAGCAGCGCGGCCACCCGGCGCTCGTGAGCCGCAGCGCGGCGGCGAGCGATCAAGACACCGCGAAGCGGCTGTGGACGCTCTCCGAGGAGCTCACCGGCGTGAGCTTCCCGCTGACCCCCACCGCGGCCTAGGGTCACCGTGTCTAGGATCCCGCGCGGTGAAGCTCGGGATCCTCACCGGCTCCGGCACCTACTCGCTGCCCGACTTCGAGGGCGCCCGCGCCGAGGAGATATGGACTCGGTTCGGCACCGTGACGGTGACCGCGGGGCGCTTCGGCGGCGCCGAGGTCGTGCACGTCGCGCGCCACGGTGAGGGCCACCGGTACATCTCCTCGCAGGTCAACCACCGGGCCAACGTGCTCGCGCTCAAGGAGGCGGGCGCGGAGGCGGTGCTTGCCGTCACGGTGTGCGGTTCGCTGGACACCGAGCTCGAGCTCGGGTCGCTCATCGTCTTCGACGACCTGCACTTCCTGGCCAACCGGCTCGGCGACGGCGCGCTTTGCACGCTCTACGACGAGCCGGGTATGAACGGCCGAGGGCACTGGATCTTCGAGCGGCCGTTCTCGGACGACCTGCGTGGGGCGCTTCTGGCGGGGGCACGCGAGGCCGCCCTACCGGTGCACGACGGCGGCTGCTACGGCCACGTCGACGGCCCTCGCTTCAACACGCGCACGGAGATCCGGATGCTCCAGGCCTGCGGGGTCACCGCGGTGTCCCAGACCGCCGGGCCCGAGACGGTGCTGTGCGGCGAGGCCGAGCTGCCCTACGCCCTCATCGGCTATGCGACGGACTACGCCAACGGGGTCGCGACCGAGCCGACCCCGGTGCAGGAGCTCGTCCGGCTCATCGGCGCGAGCAAGGAGACCTTCGCGGCGACGCTCGCCGCCGCGGTGCCCCGCTTGCACGAGGCGCAGCTCGATCCGGTCGGCGCGCACTTCCGCTTCGATTGAGCCGCCCGGCCGTCCTCGTCATGGCGCGCGCTCCGCGCCCCGGGGAGGCCAAGACCCGGCTCGAGCCGCTGCTCGGACGCGAGGGCTGCGCCCGCCTGCAGGCCGCGCTCATCGCCCGGGCGGTCGCGTGGGCGCGCGAGGTGGGCTGCGAACCATGGGTGGCCTACACCCCGGCCGACGCGCGCGAAGAGCTGGCGGCCTGTGCCCCCGGGGCGCAGCTGGTTGCGCAGGAGGGCGAGGACCTGGGGCAACGCCTCCAGCACGCCACCGGGCACGTCCTCGCCCGGCAGGACGGGCCGCTGATCACCGTGGGAACCGACCTGCCGACCCTCCGCGCCCGTCACGCCCGCGCCGCGCTCGACGACCTCGCCGTGGGCTGCGATACGTCGATCGGTCCCACCGCCGACGGTGGCTACTACCTGGTCGCGCTGCGCGAGCCCCACCCCGAGCTCTTCGCGCTGCCGGCCGACGCGTGGGGGGGACCGCAGGTCTTCGAGCTGACGATCGCGGCCGCGCGCCGGGCGGGACTCGAGCTGGGCATGCTGCGCCTCGAGATCGACCTCGACACGCCGGCAGACGCCCGCTGGCTGCTCCTCGACACCGCGCTCCCGGAAGGGGTGGCGGCAATCCTGCGAGGCGGGGGATGAGGGCGCTCGGACCCGAGCCACTCGTCTCCATCGTCGTCCCGATCCTCGAGGAGGCCGCCGGGCTGCCCGGTCTCCTCGACCACCTGCGCGCGCTCCCCGGGCACTGGGAGGTGCTAGTCGTCGACGGCGGCTCGCGCGACGCCGGCGGCGAGCTTGCCGCCCGCCATGCGCTGGCTCCCTCCGTGCTCGGGCCCGTCGCCGGCCGGGCGGCCCAGCTCGATGCGGGTGCGGCGGCGGCCCACGGCGAGGCCCTGATCTTCCTCCACGCCGACAGCCGCCTGCCGGCGGCCGCGTACTCGTCAGTGACCGCAGCCCTGCGCGATCCGCGCACGGTCGGCGGCAACTTCGCTCTGCGCTTCGACGGCGCTGACCGCTTCTCCCGCGTGCTCACCGCCTGGTACGCGGTGCAGCGCCGCGCCGGCGTCTACTACGGCGACTCTTCCGTCTGGGTCCGCCGCAGCACCTACGCCGCCCTGGGCGGCTTTCGCGCGCTGGCGATCATGGACGACTACGACTTCGTCCGGCGCATGGAGCGCCGCGGGCGCACGCGCTGCCTCACCGGCCCCGCCACGACCTCGCCGCGCCGCTGGCACGCGCTCGGCGTCCCCAGGACCATCGTCGCGTGGGTGGTCATCCGCTGGCTCTACCTGCTTGGAGTCCCGGCCGACAGGCTCGCCGGGCTCTACCGTCGAGCGCGATGAGCGAGGAGCACGCCCCGCCGCAGGTCGCCCGAGCCGGCTTCGTCGACGGCGCGGTCTACGAGCGCGGGCGCACGGAGTACGACGAGGAGGCGGTCGCATACGCGGCCGGCGCGCTGCAGGTGGGACCCTCCGCCACCGTCCTCGACCTCGCCGCGGGCACCGGGAAGCTCACCCGCCCGCTGCTCGCGCACGCCGGCGCCGTGGTGGCGGTCGAGCCCCAGGCGCCGATGCGCGAGACGCTCGCGTCGCTCGCGCCGCGCGCGCGGGTCCTGGACGGCACCGCCGAGGCGCTGCCCCTCCCGGAGGGCGCGGTCGAGGCGGTGTTCGTCGGCGACGCCTTCCACTGGTTCGCCGCCGAGCGTGCACTCGACGAGATCGTCCGCGTTCTGCGCCCGGGCGGCGGGCTCGCCGTGCTCGTCCGCCGCCCGTTCACCGAGCGGCTGTCGTGGTGGCGCTCGGTCGCTTCTCCCACCGACGCTCACCGCCACGCGGCGCTCGGACCCGAGCGCCACCACGAGACCGAGCCCTGGCGCGAGCCGCTCGCCGCCGACGGCCGCTTCGAGGCGGCGCGTCGGCGCACGTTTGACCGCGAGGACGCCCACTCGGTGCAGGACGTCGTCGCCTACGCCGCGTCGTGGAGCTTCGTCCGCGCGCTCGCGCCCGCGCAGCGCGAGCCGGTACTCGAGGAGGTCCGTGCCCGTGCGTGCGAGGCGCTCGCCGAGCAGGGCGGGGCCGCGCTCGCGGTCACGTGGCGCACGGAGGTCACAACCGCGCGGCTCGCCTCCTAGCATGCCGCCCGTGCCAGCGCTCGAGAACTCGACGGTCCTGATCACGGGGGCTACCGACGGCCTGGGCCGACGCGTCGCCCACGACCTCGCCGCGCGGGGCGCCACGGTGCTCGTCCACGGCCGCAGCCGGGAGCGCGGAGAGGACACGGTGCGCTCGATCGCCGAGGAGACGGGGAACGAGCGGGTGTCGCTGGTGCTCGCCGACCTCGGCTCGCTTGCGCAGGTCAGCGACCTAGCTGAGCGAGCGGCTGGTCGGCGTCGCGGCGGCCTGAGCGTCCGGTCAGCCCCGGCGGCGTAGCGCGAGACCGGTCGCGATCTCGCGCACCACGCGCTCGGCCACGAGCGCAGTCACGTCGGCCGATCCGACGGCGGTCGGGATGACCTCGACTACGTCGGCGCCGACGACCTGGAGCCCGGCCGCCACTTCGCGGCACGCCCACAGCAGATCGGCGGCCGTCATCCCACCGGGCTCGGGGGTGCCGGTTCCGGGGGCGAACGCCGGATCGAGGACGTCGACGTCGACGGAGAGGAACGCCGGCCCCGGGCCGACCCGCTCGAGCGTGCGACGGACGACCTCGCGCACGCCGAGGTCGCGGACGTCGTGCATGAAGAAGCTGGTGATCTGCCGCTCGCGCTGCCAGGAGAACTCGGCCTCGCCGGGCCAGTACCCGCGCAGGCCGATCTGGACGTAGCGCTCCGGCGCGACGTGGCCCTGCTCGACCAGGCGGTACATCGGCGTCCCGTGCGAGCGCTGCACTCCGAACACCGACGTACCGGTGTCCGTGTGGGTGTCGAAGTGGACCAGGCCCACCGGTCCGTGAGCGCGCGCGCAGGCCCGGACGTCGGGCTCGGCGATCCCGTGGTCGCCGCCCAGCACGATCGGGATCGCGCCGGCCTCGAGCACTTGCCCAACGGTGCGCTCGATGGCCGCATGGGTGCGCTCCGGATCGGCCGGCAGCACGGGCGCGTCGCCGAAGTCGGCCACCCTCAGCTCGGCGAAGGCATCCACACCGGCTTCGAGGTGGGCCCCGGGCGGGCAGCTCGCCGCGCGGATGGCACGCGGCGCGAAGCGGGCGCCGGGGCGGTCTGAGACCAGGTCGTCGGTCGGGGCTCCCACGATCGCGACGTCGACGCCGGCCAGCTCCGCCGGGTCCTCGGTATACGGCATGCCGGCGAAGGTCAGCAGGCCCGCGTAATCGGGCTTCTCGCCGTGCTCGCGCCAGCGCTCCAGAGGGTCGATCACGCCATCCGCTCGATCAGTTCGGCCACCAAGTCGATCGTGGTGTGGGGATGCATGAACACGAAGCGCCCCACGGTCTCGCCCTCCCAGGAGCTCGGGGCCACGAACGCGACCTGATCGGCGAGCAGCTGCGCCGCCCACACGTGGTAGTCACGGGCCGTCCAGCCGCGGCGGCGGAGCAACACCACGGCCAGCTCCGGCTCGCGGACGAGCTCGAGGTAGGGCGTCGCGCGGATCAGCGCAGCGGCCTCGCGGGTGAGGGAGAGCGCGGCCTCGATCGCCTCGCTGTAGGCGTCGGTCCCGTGCACGGCCAGCGAGAACCACAGCGGGAGGCCGCGAGCCCGGCGTGTGAGGTGGTAGGCGTAATCGCTGGGGTTCCACTCGTCGGGCCGCTCGTGGATCACGTCGAGGTAGGAGGCGTCCTGGGTGTGCACCACCCGAGCGAGGCCGGGCTCGCGGTAGAGCAGCGCGGCGCAGTCGAAGGGGGCGAACAGCCACTTGTGGGGGTCGATGACCAGCGAGTCCGCCTGCTCGATGCCGGCGAAGCGGTCGCGCACGCTGGGCGCGAACAGGCCTGCGCCCCCGTAGGCGCCGTCGACGTGGAACCACAGCCCGCGCTCGCGCGCGACCTCTCCCACGCCGGCGAGGTCGTCGACGATGCCGGCGTTGGTCGTCCCGGCGGTCGCCACCACGGCGCACACCGACGCCGGGTCGTCGTCGGCGTCGAGCGTGGCGCGCAGGGCGGAGCCGGTCAGGCGATGGTCGCGGGCGGCGACGGGCAGGGGGTCGGCGCCGATGATCCGCAGCGCGTTGTCGATCGAGGAGTGCGCCTGGTCGCTCGCCGCCACCCGCCAGCGGCGGGGCCGATCCTCGCCGCCGGCCCGAGCACGGCCGCGCTCTGTCGTGTCGCGCGCGACGACTAGCGCCGACAGGTTGCCCGCCGAGCCGCCCGACACGAAGCAGCCACCGGCGGACTCGGGAAGGCCCGCGAGGCGGGCGAGCAGAGCGAGCACCTGGTTCTCCGCGTGCACCGCGCCCGCGGCCTCCAGCCACGAGGTGCCCTGGATCGAGGCGCAGGAGACCACCATGTCGAAGAGCAGTGCGGCCTTGCTCGGCGCCGCGGGGATGAAGGCGAGAAAGCGCGGGCTGTCGGCGGAGATCACCGCCCGGGATACCGTCTCGTCGTAGAGCGCCAGCACTTTCTCCGGGTCGTTGCCGCGCGCGCCCAGCAGCCCGCCCATCCGCTCCTCCAGAGCCTCGCGCGACATCCCCGAGTCAAGCGGCACGGGATCGAGCCGCAGCCGCCAGTCCGTGTACTCGTAGACCGCCTTGGCGATGCGCTCGGTGAGCTCGTCGTACTGGTGCAAGGTGTCGACTTGGGGTCTCGCCGGTTCAGCGACCTGCGCGGTCGCTCGACCGCTCAGCGTCGCTCTCGTACCAACGGACCCACTTTCGCACGGCGTTGTCCGAAACGCCGTACTTTCTTCCCACGGCTACATAGCTCGTCGCCTCGAGCTCGGCGATCAAGTCCTTGTACGGAGGCCTGGCGACCTTCCGCTTCTCCGGGTGCGGCGTGCGGAGATAAGGCTTATCCGCGGCGTGCCAGCATGGCGGTGAGCAGAACCGTTGACCCTGGTAGCGGGGGGTGAAGATCTCACCGCATCCAGCGCACGCCCGTTGGACCAGCGCGATGTTTCGGCCGCAGTGAGTCTCGAGCGTCGCGGCGCAGTTGGGACAGATGATCCTGAGGTTCTCGAGCCTGTTGTCGTCTGGGATTCCATTCACGTGATCGAGGATCAGCGCCATCCGGCGCCCGTGCCAATGCTCGTCTTGGCCGCAGAGCTCGCAGACCCGTTGCTTCAGTCCGGCCTCGTACAGCCTGGCCTTGAGATGTCCGCGGGCGTAAGTCGAATGCGCCACCAGAAGGTCCTCTATGAGTCGGCCGCGAGCGCGCGACGCCGTGCGCCGAGCGGCGTTTGCATCGAAGTGAGCGGTCGAAATCTGCCACCGCCCAGCCCACTTCTTGATGGTCTTGTGGTGGCCGCCGGCGGGACGCACTCCCAGTCGTCGAAGGGCCTGCGCCCAGCACAGCGATTCGGCTATCGCGCGGCGTGCCTCTTCCTCGGTATAGCGGGGCCCCTCCCTTGGCATGACTCGAACGTATGTTCGCATATGGAGCGGACGGAACCTACACGCGAGATTGAGTCGAGGCCGAGAGCTGGGGAGCTCGGATTCGAACCGAGATCGAGCACCTCCAAAGGGTGACGTGTTGCCCATTACACCACTCCCCAGAGCAACGGACGGAGCCGTGGTGCGAATTTAGCGCCAGCGGGACGGATCGGACTGCCGATAACTGAACCGCGGCTACGATCCGCGCGTGGTCGTTGCGGTCATCCTCGCCGCTGGGCAGGGCACGCGCATGCGTTCCTCGGTGCCCAAGCCGCTGCACGAGCTCTGCGGGCGGCCGCTGGTCCTGTGGCCGGTGCGCGCTGCCCTGGAGGCCGGCGTCGACCGGGTGGTGGTCGTCGACGGGCCGCAGGGGAGGGTCTCGGAGGTGCTCCCGGAGGGAGTCGCCGTGGCGGTTCAGGGGGAGCCGCTGGGAACCGGTCATGCCGTGCTCTGCGCTGAACCCGAGCTGCGTGAGGCGCAGACGGTGATCGTGCTGGCCGGCGACGTGCCGCTCGTCACCGCGGACGTACTGCGCGGGATGCTCGACGCGCACGCGCGCAGTGGGGCCGGCGCGACGATGGCGACGATGATCCTCGAGGACCCCACCGGCTACGGGCGCGTCGTTCGCGGGCAGGACGGCTCGGTGGAGCGCGTGGTCGAGACCAAGGGTCCGGAGGACGGCACTCCCGAGGAGCGCGCGATCCGCGAGGTCAACACCGCGCTGCTCGCCTTCGACGCGCCAGCCGTCCTCGACGCGCTTCGCCGCGTGCGCCCCGACGACGCGCAGGGGGAGGTCTTCCTGCCCGACGCCCTGCCGTTCATCACGCGGGGCGGGCGCACGGTCACAGCCCATCTGGTCGACGAGCCGGCGCTCACCCTCGGGGTAAACGACCGCGCCGACCTCGCGCGGGTCCGCGAGCACGCGCAGCGGCGCATCCACGAGCGTCACATGCACGCCGGCGTGACGATCGTCGACCCGGCGTCCACGCAGATCGATGCCGACGTCGACATCGGCGAGGACACGGTGATCGAGCCCTTCTGCTTCCTACGCGGTGTGACCTCCATCGGCGGGGAGTCCCGCATCGGCCCGCTGACCACGGTCCTCGACTCAGAGCTCGGCGACCGGGTCACCGTCCGGCACGCCTACCTGGACACCTGCCAGGTCCTCGACGGGGCCTCGATCGGCCCGTTTGCCTACCTGCGCCCCAAGGCCCTGATCGGCGAGGGCGCGAAGGTCGGCACGTTCGTGGAGATCAAGAACACGGATGTCGGAGCCGGCGCCAAGGTCCCCCACCTCTCCTACCTGGGCGACGCCGACGTCGGGGAGGGCACGAACCTGGGCGCCGGGACGATCACCGCCAACTACGACGGCTTCCACAAGCACCGCACGACCGTCGGGGCGCGCGTGCACGGTGGCGTGCACGTGAGCCTCGTCGCTCCGGTCGCCCTCGGCGACGACGCCTGGACCGCCGCCGGCTCGGTGATCACCAAGGACGTCCCGGCCGGCGCGCTGGCGGTCGCCCGCGAGCGCCAGCGCAACATCCTGAACTACGCCCGCAGGGTCGAGGAGCGGGTCCGCGCGCAGGAGTGCAACCCTGGGACCGCCCACGCCACCGTCTCCGGCGAGGCGTAAGGTGATGGCCGTGAGCGCAGTCCACCCGCAGCAGGCGCCACGGACCAGCCTGGAGGTCGACTACGACAAGCGGCTGATGGTCTTCTCGGGGCGCGCGAACCCGGAGCTGGCGGTGAAGATCGGCTCCAGGCTCGACGTCGACCTCGGCGCGGTGACACTGAAGACCTTCTCCAACGGCGAGGTCTACTGCCGCTACGAGGAGTCGATCCGCGGCGCTGACGTCTTCATTGTCCAGCCCACGTGCGGCAACCCGCGTACGGGCATCACCGCCAATGACGCGCTCATGGAGCTGCTGGTGATGATCGACGCCGCGGTCGGCGCGTCGGCCCACCGGGTCATCGCGGTCTCACCGTGGTACGGGTACTCCCGCCAGGACAAGAAGTCCTCGCCGCGCGAGCCCATCACCGCCCGCCTCGTGGCGCGCATGCTCGAGTCTGCGGGGGTCGACCGCGTGCTGACCATGGACCTCCACGCGGGCCAGGTCCAGGGCTTCTTCTCCAAGCCGGTCGACCACATGACCGCACTGATCTTCCTGACCCAGTACTTCGGCGACCTCGGCCTCGACGACCTCGTGGTCGTCGCCCCCGACGCAGGCCGGGTGAAGCTGGCCAAGAAGTTCTCCGAGAAGATCGGCGCCGAGCTCGCGATCCTCAACAAGGAGCGCCCCGCGCAGCAGGTCGCCGAGATCGGCTACGTGATCGGCGACGTCAAGGGCAAGACAGCGGTCATCGTCGACGACATGATCGACACCGCAGGGACCCTGAAGGCGGCGGGCCAGACCGTGCTCGAAGAGGGCGCCACGCGCGTGTTCGCCACGGCGACCCACCCCGTCTTCTCGGGCAACGCCTATGAGAACCTCGCCTCCAGCGGCTTCGAGCAGATCGTCGTCACGGACACGATCCCCCTGCGCGCCGGAGCCCCCGACAACGTCCGCGTGCTCTCCTGCGCCGACCTCCTCACCAACTCGATCCGCCAGATCTTCACCGACGGCTCGGTGAGCGAGGTGTTCGGCGGCGAGAATCAGCTGTTCTAGCCCGGAGACATCGGGCGCGCGCCGGCGATGAGAGGGGGTAGCTGAGGCGCGGTGGTTGGTGCACGCCCGCTCCACGTCCTCATCGCCGGTGGCGGCGTCGCCGCCCTGGAGTGCCTGCTCGCGCTGCGTGACCTGGCCGAGGAGCGCGTGACGCTCCAGCTCGTCGCCCCGCAGGACGAGTTCGTCTACCGCCCCCTGGAGGTGGGTGCCCCGTTCGCGCTGGGCGCCGTGCGGCGCTATTCGGTCGAGGCGGTCGCCGTCGCCCGCGGCGCGCGATTTCGCCTCGACGCGCTGACACGCGTCGATGCCGCCGAGCGCACTGCGTTCCTGGGGTCCGGCGGCGAGGTCGGCTATGACGCACTGGTGGTCGCTCTGGGCGCGCGGCCCGTCGAGGCCATTCCCGGGGCATTGACCTACCGGGGGATGGAGGACGCGCCGCCCATGCGAAGGCTGGTGGAGGATCTCCGTGCGCAACAGGCGCGATCCGTGGCCTTCGTGGTCCCGCCCGGCGTCTCGTGGCCACTTCCGCTCTACGAGCTGGCGCTGCTCACCGCCACGGCGGTCTCCGACGAAGCAGCGTCGCCGGACATCACGATCGTGTCGCCCGAGGACGCGCCGCTGGCGCTGTTCGGGCGCGCGGCGAGCGAGGAGGTCAGCCGCCTGCTCGAGCGTCGCGGACTCGTGTTCCGCGGCTCGGCCTACGCCTCGGCCGTCGACGGCGGCCGTCTGCTCCTCGGCCCCTCAGACGAGACGGTCGCCGCCGAGCGCGTCGTGGCCTTGCCGCGGTTAGCCGGCCCCGCGATCCGCGGGCTGCCCGAAAGCGACGGCTTCCTTCGGATAGACCAGCACGGCCGCGTGCTCGGCTGCGAGAACGTGTGGGCCGCAGGCGACGTGGTCGACTTCCCGGTCAAGCAGGGCGGCATCGCAGCCCAGCAGGCCGACGCGGTCGCTGAGGACCTGGCCGCGCTCGCGGGAGCGCCGCTGACGCCATCACCGTTTCGCCCCGTGTTGCGAGGCATGCTGCTCACCGGGGAGGCTCCGCGCTACATGCGCGCCAGCCTCGCGGGCGGCGCAGGCGAGGACTCCACGGTTGCCGATCACGCGCTGTGGTGGCCGCCGGGCAAGATCGCCGGGCGCTACCTCGGTCCGCACCTGGGCGCCGCTCACGAGGACTTCTCACGCCGCCGCGATCACGGCGGCGTCCCCGTCGAGGTCGCGCTCGAGCGCGATTGGCAGGCGACGCAGGGATCGCGGTCGGATCCTCCGTCCTACCGGCGGCCCACGACGGGTGGCAGGTAATGGCCGGCGTGACGCTCTAGCCGCCGCCCCCGCCGCGCAGGACGAAGCCCCGCTCGGCGAGCGTCGCCACCGCGTCCTCGAAGGCCGCGAAGTCGTTGGCGAGCAGGTGGTCCAGCGGCCGGCCGGCGGGACCTGGGGCGCGGACCCAGCGGCGCAGGACCGGCGCGCCCGCGCGCTCGCGGGCCTCGGACAGGAGCTCGAGCAGGATGGGGAGCTCGGGGCGGTGGTCGACCTGACCCGAGAGCAGGGCCAACGCGTCGACGCCCAGCACGGCGCACAGCTCGTCCTCGGTGAGACCGAGGAGGTCCATGAGCTCGGCCGCCCTGTCCGAGCCGGAGGGAATCGAGCTACTCGGGGTCGGCGCGCTGCTCGCCCGGCCAGGTGCCCGTCAGCTTCTCCCAGCCGATCGCGCCCCAGCGGTCCACCGACACGCGCACCAGGCGGAAGATGATGCCCTGCACTGCCGCGGCGAGCAGCAGCTTCGGCCAGTCGGTCTCCTTGGTCTTCGCCTCCGGCGGCTCCTCGTCGTCGAAGAGTCCCCAGACCTTCCCGAAGATCAGGCGCCCCAGCGAGGCGGCCGCGAGCCCGAGCGCTAGGCCGAGCGGCTTGTAGATCGCTCCCATGCGGCAGAATCTACCCACACGAGGAGGTTCGAAGCCGCCGGATGAGGAACCCGACGCGTGAGCACTGACCAGGACCCAGGCGACCGCGCCGACGGGCTGCTGCGGCGCGCGCTGCTCGACGACGACGACTCCGCGGCGGTTGCCCTCAAGGTCGGTGGCCTGCCGCTGAGCGAGACGGTCACGGTGATCTTCCACGGCCGCCGCGACCTGGGGACGATCCAGACCTACGTGGCGCCCGGCGGGCACGGCGCGGGCGAGGCGGTGTCGGGCGACGCCCTGATGCGCGTGTCCTGCGACCTCGACCTCGCCGACGCCGAGGACCGCGAGGAGGCCGAACGGCTGTACGCCGAGCAGGTCGGCGCCATGCGCGACGCGCTGGTGGGAGCCGACACCGTGCTCGACATCTGGCGCGAGCCGCTGCAGGAGCTGTCGGGCGGTGCGCTCACGATCGACCGCTCGGTCGGCCTGGACGTGCGGCTGCCCGCGCACCGCCTGCTGCCGACCGCGCTGGTTGCTCCCGAGCGCAGGCTGGTCGTGACCGCCGTTTGCGGCGCGCGCACGCTCGCCGCCGGGCGCCCGCGGCTGGGCATCGTCTGCGCCCAGCAGGGAGTCGCTCGCGTGTACCCGCTGCCCGATGACCCCGAGCGCTGCCTGGAGGACTTCCAGCGCACCGCCGCCCAGCACGCGCACGAGCTTGTGCAGCGGCTCGAGCACCAGGACGCCTCCGTGCACCGCTTCCTGGAGCTCAACGGCGACGGCGAGCAGCCGACCGGCGGCTGACGGCGGTCGGCTGCGGGCGCTCACCCCGGCGTGCGGCATCATCGGGCCGACGTGCACCGTCGCCCGCGCATCCTGCTCGCCGCGCTCCTCGCGATCGTGCTCTTTCTCGGGGTGAGCGTCTTGGCCGCGCGCATCCTGAGCGCGGGGTCGGACGAGCGGGGCGCAGCGGTCGCCGTCATCAAGGCGCAGGCGCGCGGCGACGCGCGGACCGTCCTCTCGCTGCTCGACGGCTGCCGCCGGCGGCCCGTCTGCGCCGCGCGGGTCCGTCGCACCGTCGCCCGGCTGCGGCGGCCCGGGCGAATCGCGGTGCTCAACGTGCGCAGCCCGCCCTTCGCCCTGGGAGCGCGGACCGGGACCACGCGCGTCGCCTGGAAGACCGACGGGCGCCTCCCGGTGGTCCAGTGCGTCACGGCGCGGCGGACCGGGGACCCGCTGGCGGGGTATGAGCTGCGGCTGCTCGACCTCAGCGCTCCGATAGGACTCGAGGCGAGTTGCTGACCCGTTCCACCGGGGCGCTAGGTAGCCTGCGTCGCCTGCGGTCGACGTCGCCCCTGGCCCTGCTCGTCCTGCTCGCGGCGCTCGCCGCGCTGCCAGCCACCGCGCCCGCCCAGACGCCGGCGCCGGCAGGGCCCGCCTACTCCCCCGACACGCCCAGCGAGCAGGCCCTCTACCGCAACGGCAACGACGGCCGCTTCCTGCTCGGGGGCCAGTGGCTGTTTCGTCGCGACCCCACCGACGGAGGCATCGCCTTCCGGTTCTACCGCCAGAGCTCAACGGTCGGCTGGAGCCCGGTGCAGGTCCCTCACGACTGGACCGCGGGCGACAACAGCACCCAGTCGATGCTCGGCGGCGTGGGCTGGTATCGCAAGGACTTCCGCCTGCCCGACAAGCGCAAGGGGCTCGCCTGGATCCTGCGCTTCGAGTCGGCCAACTACCGGGCCACCGTCTGGCTCAACGGCCGCCAGGTCGGCGAGCACGCCGGCGGCTACCTGCCCTTCGAGGTGCCGCTGGAGCGCGTCAAGCGCGGCGTCAACAGGCTCGTCGTCCGGATCGACAGCCGCCGCCTGGCGACCGACCTGCCTCCGGGTGGCGCTGCGCTCGACGGCCTCCCCCGCGGCGGCTGGTGGAACCACTCGGGGCTGATCCGCGAGGTCTACCTTCGGCGGGTGCAGGGCGTCGACATCGAGAACGTCCGGGTCAGCCCGACGCTTCCCAAGCTCAAGGGCTCCGCCCGGGTCGCGGTCGAGGTGACGCTTCGCAACTACACCGACGGCTTCCAGACGGTCGCGCTGCGCGGGCGCTACGGCCGCGTGCCCATACGGCTGGGCTCGGCGGGCATCCCTGCCGGTGCCACCGGCGTCCTGTCCCGCACGATCACCGTCCGCAAGCCGAAGCTGTGGTCGCCCCAGGATCCCAAGCTCTACACCGTCAAGCTCACCGGCACCGCCGGCGGCAAGGCGATCGAGGGCTACGGGCTGCGCAGCGGCATCCGCAGGATCGAGGTGACCCCTGACGGGCGCCTCTCGCTGAACGGCAGGCTGCTCGACGTGCGCGGCTTCGGCCTGCACGAGGACAACGTCGCCACCGGGGGAGCGGTCACCAACGCGATCCGCGACCGGTACGTCGCGTGGACCAAGGAGACCGGCGCGACCATCCTGCGCAGCCACGAGCCGTGGAGCCCGTACCTCGAGGAGCAGGCCGATCGCAAGGGCATCCTGCTGTGGTCGGAGATCCCGATGTGGGCTGCGCCCAGCGATCAGCTGCGGCTCGCAAGCGTCCAGGCGGAGGGGGTCGACCAGCTGCGCTCGAACATCCTCGCCAACGGCAACCATCCGTCGATCCTGTTGTGGTCGATCGGCAACGAGCTCGCCTCGCAGCCCGGCCCGCCGGAGTCGGCGTGGATCCGGCAGGCGACGCGTACCGCCAAGGAGCTCGACCCGACGCGCCCGGTGGCCCTCGCGTTGATCGGCTACCGGCCGGTGGGCTGCCCGAAGGCCTACCGGCCCCTCGACGTCGTGGGGATCAACGCGTACTTCGGCTGGTACCCGGGGCCCAACGGGTCGACGGCCGACCGCGAGCTGCTCGGACCCTTCCTCGATCTCATCCGTCGGTGCTATCCGACCAAGGCGATGATGGTCACCGAGTTCGGCGCGGAGGGCACGCGCAGCGGACCGCCGGAGGAGAAGGGCACCTACGAGTTCCAGGACGACTACCTGCGCTACACGCTCGGCGTGTTCGCCGGCAAGCCCTACCTCTCGGGCGCGATCTACTGGACGCTGCAGTGGTTCCGCGTGCGCCCGGGCTACACCGGCGGTGACCCGCTCGGCCAGCCGCCCTTCCACCGCAAGGGCCCGTTCGACCTCAACGGCAACAGGACGCCGGTGTTCAACCTCCTGCAGCAGTCCTACAGCTCGACCCAGCAGTTCGGCGGCACGGGCGCCGCCGCGGCGCCCCGCTAGGAAACCTGGCGGCTCACTCGCCTCGCGCCGGAACCCTCGGCCGCGGCCCGGGCTCGGGCGGAACGCGACGCGCGGGGCGGGGGTGGACGTCGGCCAGGCGGTCGTGGCTGCGCAGCCGCATAGTCGCCTGCACCGCGTCGGGCAGCGGCAGGCCGCCGCCGCGCGGGTCGCTGGGCTGCGGACGCGGCGGGCGGTCGTTGCCACCGCCGTCGTCGTCGTCCTCGTCGGGGGACCAGGGCGACACGTTGTCGGCGCGCATCAGGCCGATGAAGAGCAGCGCGGCGAAGACGAACCCGAGGATGTGGAGGCCCGCCAGGAGCATGACCAGCTCCGCGTCCGGCGTCACGGTGGGAGCGTACCGCTCGGGACGCCATCCGTCAGCCCTTCCTACGCGCCCTCTCGGGCGGCGCTCGCTACCCTTCCGTCCGCCCATGGCCAGCTCCGAGACCACACGCCTGGACGTCGCGCGTCGCGAGGTCTCCAACTCGCGCGCCACCCGCCGCCTGCGTCGCACGGGCATGGTGCCCGGTGTCGTGTACGGAGGCGACGGCGAGCCGCAGGCCTTCCAGGTCGAGTCGCGCCAGCTTCGCCTTGCGCTGAGCCACGCGGGCGCCGTACTCGACCTCAGCCTCGACGGCGAGTCCTCGAGTCCGGTAGTGGTCAAGGACCAGCAGCGCGACCCGGTCAAGGGCCAGCTGCTTCACCTCGACCTGCTGCGCGTGCGCCTGGACCAGGCGATCCACGCCACCGTGACCCTGGAGCTGACCGGCGTCGACGAGGCGCCAGGGGTGACAGAGGGGGGCGTGCTCGAGCACGTGACCCGCGAGATCAACATCGAGGCGCTGCCGACCGAGATTCCCGACGCGATCGTCCATGACGTCTCCGGGATGGAGATGAACGACACGGTGCTGCTCGAGGCAGTCACCGCGCCGTCCGGCGTGACCATCCTCGACGACCCCGCGGAGACCGTGGTGGCGACCCTTACGCCTCCGCGACTCGAGGTCGAGGAGGAAGAGGTGGTCGAAGAGGAGACCGAGCTCGTCGGCGAGGACGGCGAGCGGGTCGCCGAGGCGGAGGAGCAGGGCGCCACGGCCGCCGACGCAGAGCAGGGCGAGGCCGGCGGCGAGTAGCCGCCGGTGGCGTTCGGCTCGCCCCGGATCGACTGGCTCCTCGTCGGTCTTGGCAATCCCGGGTCGCGCTACGCGGGCACCCGCCACAACGTCGGCTTCGAGGTCGCTTCCGAGCTCGCCTCGCGTTGGGAGCTGCCCAAGCCCAAGGATAAGTACGCGGGGCTGCTGACCGAGGGTCGCACCGGCCCGGGCGGCCCGCGCGTTGCCGTCCTGGAGCCCCAGACCCACATGAACGACGCCGGGCGCTCGGTCGGTCCCGCCCGCGGCGCCTTCCGGATCGCGCTCGACCGCCTGCTCGTGGTCCACGACGAGATCGACCTGCCCTTCGGCGACATCCGCACGCGCGTGGGCGGCGGGCTCGCCGGCCACAACGGCCTGAAGTCGATCGTTCGCGAGGTGGGCGGCCGCGACTTCGCCCGTGTCCGCGTGGGCGTCGGCCGCCCGGACTCCACCGACCCCGACGTGGTCGCCGGATACGTCCTGGCCCGGTTCACCGAGCCGCCGGGTGAGATCCGCGACCTGGTCGCTCGCGCGGGCGACGCCGCCGAGCGCGTCGTCCTGGGCGACCCGCCGCCCGAGGGGGTACCGGGGCCGTCCTAGACTCGGATCGGATGCTCCGATCGCTCCTTTCCTGCCTCCGAGAAGACGGTGATGCGGCGGCGCTGGCCCGGGACGGCGGTCGCGCGTTCGTCTCCCAGTCGCTGCGGCCCTACCTGATCGCGGCGGTGCTCGAGGCCCGCGGGGACCGCCCCGCGCTGGTGGTCGCCGGTGACGACCGCGGTGCCCGCGACCTGGCCGCCGACCTGCGGGCCTGGCTTCATCCGCGCCCGGTCCGCTTCTATCCCTCGCGCGGGGTCACCTACGAGTCCCACCTCGCGCCGCCGCCCCACCTGGTCGGCCTGCGCATCGCCGCGCTGGACGCCCTGAGCGAGCCGGAGGGCGAGCCCCCGGTCGTCGTGGTGTCGGCGGTCGCGCTGTCCGAGAAGGTCCCCGACCGCGAGCTGCGGCCCCACGGGCTGTCGCTGTCGGTCGGCGAGCTGGTCGATCTCGAGGAGCTCATGAGCGACCTCGTCGCAGCGGGCTACGAGCGCGTCGACCAGGTCGAGGATCGCGGGCAGTTCGCGGTCCGCGGCGGGCTGCTCGACCTCTATCCCGCCACCGAGGACCGGGCCGTGCGCGTCGATCTCTTCGGCGACGAGGTCGAGTCGCTTCGCTGGTTCTCGACCTATACCCAGCGCTCGCTGGGCGAGGCGCAGCGCGTGGAGATCGCCCCCGCAGCCGAGCTGGGCCCCGACGAGCGCGAGCTCGCCGAGATCGCCGCGCTCGAGGCGCCGGAGGAGCGTCCCGACGTCGCCGAGCTGCTCCCCGTCGACCGCTTCCATCCCTTCCTCGAGCTGGCGCCGGCCGACGCCGACGTCGTGCTCGCCGCGGAGGAGGACGTCGACCCTTCGCTCGCCGACCTCTGGCAGGACGTCACCGCGGCCCTGCACGACGCCGATGCCCATCAGCTCTACGTGCCTCCGGAGGAGGTCCTTGCGCAGCTCGAGCGTCGCGCCGCGGTCCGGCTCTCGTCGATCGAGGGCGACCAGGTCGTGAAGCTGCGTGCCCAGGCGGCCGACACTCCCGCCCGCTCGCTGCGCGAGGCCGAGCCCGAGCTCGAGCGGCTCGTGCGCTCGGGCTACCGCACACTGGTCACCTGGCCGCGCCGTGGCTCCGGCGAGCGCGCCGCCTACAACCTCACCCGGCTGCGCCCGAGCTGGGATGGCGGCCGCCCCGACGGCGCCGGCGACCTTCGCTTCGCCGAGGCCTCGCTGCGCGACGGCTTCGTCGCGCCCGGCCTGCGCCTGGCGGTCATACCCGAGCACCGGCTCGTGCGCCGTCGCCGCGGACCCGCTCAGCCCGCGCTGGGCCGTCGTGGAGCGCTGCGTTCCTTCGCCGACCTGCGCACCGGCGACATCGTCGTGCACGAGGACCACGGGATCGCGCGCTTCGCGGGCTTCGAGACCAAGACGGTCGCAGCGGTCACGCGCGACTACCTGTACCTCGAGTACGCGGGCGACGACCGCGTCTTCGTCCCCTCCGACCAGCTCGCGAAGATCAGCCGCTACGTCGGCGCGGGAGGCGAGCACCCTCCGCTCTCCAAGCTGGGTGGCACGCAATGGGACCGCCTGAAGGCCCGCGCGCGCCGGGCGGCCCAGGAGCTCGCCGGCGAGCTCCTCAACCTCTACGCGGAGCGCAAGCGGCGCCCCGGCTTCGCGTTTCCCGAGGACTCGGACTGGCTGCGCCAGTTCGAGGGGGCGTTCCCGTTCACCGAGACCCCCGACCAGCGCGACGCGATCGAGGCGGTCAAGGGTGACCTCGAGGCCCCGCGGCCGATGGACCGCCTGATCTGCGGCGACGTCGGCTATGGCAAGACCGAGGTCGCACTGCGCGCGGCCTTCAAGGTCGCCGAGAGCGGCAAGCAGGTGCTCGTGCTGGTGCCGACGACCATCCTCTCCCAGCAGCACTACGGCACCTTCGCCGAGCGGCTCAAGGACTTCCCGTTCGTGGTCGAGCAGGTCTCGCGCTTTCGCTCGGCCGCCGAGCAGCGCGCTGTCGTCAAGGCCTTCTCGGAGGGCAGGGTCGACATCCTCATCGGGACCCACCGGCTCTTGTCCCGCGACGTCCGGGCCAAGGATCTCGGGCTGATCGTCGTCGACGAGGAGCAGCGCTTCGGGGTCAAGCAGAAGGAGCTCATGCGCCAGCTGCGCGTGAAGGTCGACGTGATCGCCATGAGCGCGACGCCGATCCCCCGGACGCTGCAGATGTCGCTTGCGGGCCTGCGCGACATCTCGGTGATCGAGACCCCGCCCGAGGGGCGCCGGCCCGTCCGCACCTACGTAGGCGAGTACGAGGAGTCGCTGGTCAAGACCGCTCTGGAGCGCGAGCGCGACCGCGGCGGCCAGGCGTTCTTCCTGCACAACCGCGTCGAGACCATCGACGAGACCGCCGAGCGCCTGCGGGCGCTGTGCCCTGAGCTGCGCTTCGTGGTCGCCCACGGCCAGCTCGGCGAGCACGAGCTCGAGGAGCGCATGATCGCGTTCCTGCGCGGCGAGGCCGACGTGCTCGTGTGCACGAGCATCATCGAGTCTGGCCTGGACATCGCGACCGCCAACACGCTGATCGTCGAGGGCGCCGACCGCTTCGGGCTCGCCCAGCTCTACCAGATCCGCGGGCGGGTGGGACGAAGCCGCGAGCGCGCCTACGCCTATCTGCTCTACGACGCGGCGGCGGCTCTGACGCCCGAGGCCGCCCAGCGCCTGGCCGCGCTCTCCGACTACACGGAGCTGGGGTCCGGAGTGAAGATCGCGATGCGCGACCTCGAGATCCGCGGTGCCGGGAACCTGCTCGGCGACGAGCAGTCCGGGCACGTGGCCGCGCTGGGCTTCGAGCTCTACATGCAGATGCTCGACGAGGCGGTGCGCGGCGCGGGGCCGGCGGACGGCGAGGCGGGCGAGGAGATCGAGCCGGTGCGCCTGGACGTCAACGTCGACGCCTACGTGCCCGCGGACTACGTGCCCTACGAGCAGGCGAAGATCGACGTGCACCGCCGCATCGCCGGAGCGCGCGAGGTCGCCGAGCTGGCGCTGCTCGCCGACGAGCTGCAGGACCGCTTTGGCCCGGTGCCCGAGCCGCTCAGCAACCTGCTCGACCTCCAGCGCGCGCGGATCAAGCTCGGCCAGGCCGGCGCCCGGGCGGTGAGCTTCCGCGGCGATCGCTGCGCGGTGACCCCGATCGAGCTCGACTCGGTGCGGGCGCGCAAACTGCGCGAGGCGCTCCCCGGCTCGCTCTACGAGGCGGGCCGTTCGCAGTTCTCACTGCGCGTTCCCGAGGATCCCGCCCAGCGCTTTCCGACGGTGGTGCGGGCGGCGGATGCGCTGCTCGAGGCGGTCTCCGAGGCGGTCTCCGAGGCGGCTTAGGCCGGCGGCCTCACGCCTGCGGTCGGTAGGCCAGGTAGACCACACCGTTCTCGTACGTCTCAGAAGCCGCAAGCGACAGCTTGCCGGGCACGGCGTCCTCGGGGAAGAGCCGCGGACCGGACCCGCGCGTGAGCGGAAAGACGAACAGATGCAGCCCGTCGATCAGACCGTCCGCGAGCATCGCTCGGACCAGCGTGCCGCTGCCGCTGACGTAGAGGTTGCCGACCTCCTCCTTCAGGCTGCGGATCGCATCGGGGTCGTAGGCCCCGACGATCTTCGAGTTGCGCCACGTCGCATCCGTGAGCGTCCCCGAGACCACGTACTTGGTGGAGTCGTTGAAGAACGGCGCCCCCGGATCGTCCTCCACGGTCCGCTTCGACCACGCCGGCTCGAACATCTCGTAGGTCGTGCGCCCGAGCAGGATGCCCTGGGAGCTTCCCGCGAACGCGGCGATGGCCTCTCCCATCTGGGGGTCGAAGCCGTAGTCGAACGTCCACGTCGGCGTGTCGATCACGCCGTCGAGGCTCATGAACTCGTGTACGTGTATTTCTCCCATTGCCTACCTCGCTATCGATGTTTGCCTTTATAGACCTCGCCATCGCAGCGAAATCATCGATCGGGGCGAACCGCCCGCGAACGGCAGCGACGAGGGAGAGGGAGGCGGCGAGGAGGCCGCTCCCCCTCCCTCGTCGCCAGCCGTTCGGCCTGACGACTACTTCAAGAGAGTCGGATTTCCAGCGACGAAGGCCTTGAACGCCTCACCATTGGGCTGCAGCACACCGGGGTCGCTATGGAGCCCGATCGCCGGGATGGTGCTCGCGTCGAACCAGAGCACGAAGGGCAGCCGCAGGTCGGTGACGAGCGTCTTGAGGTGGCCGGTCACGACCGAGGGGTCGTCGCTGTACTGGCCGATCTCGTTCGTGACCACCGGCTTGCCGGTCGCGCGTCGCAGGTAGCTCACCACTTCGCTGAGCGCTCGGTCGTCGTCGATGTACCAGTGGAAGTTGACGTAGTCCATGGCGTTGCGCCTGAAGCCCGCGATGAGCTCCTTGGACTTGTCCCACGCCTCCTGGAGGGCCTTGCGGCTGAACCCCGTGAACGGCTTCTTGCGCAGGTCGCGGAGGATCGCCGCATTCCTCGGGGCCGCGAACGCGCGCGAGGCGAAGTCGTCCGCCTGGGCGTCGAGGCCGCGGTCCTCGTAGTCCTGCCAGGTCAGCAACGCGGCCGGGGTGGAGGTGATCCCGCCGTTGGTGACCTTCAGTCCGCGGGCGTGCGCCACCTCGGTCGCCGCGTCGAGCTCGGCTAGGTACTGGGACATCGTCCCGGAGAAGAACCGCGTGGAGTTCTCCTCGTTCTCGACGTTGACCAGCGTCGGCGGCGAGATCGCGTCGAGGATCTTGGCGAGGCGCTCCTTGTAAGTCGCGAGCTCCGCCGCGGTCACCGGCGGTCGCGAAGGGCGGCTGGCGTTCGGGCCTGGCTGCGGGTCGTTGTTGACGCCGAGCTGCACGTTCATGCCCTCACGCTGGTAAGTGAGGATCGCGGGACGGACCTCCGGGTTGCTCACGTCCTGCGAGGTCCGAACGGTCTTCAGGCCCAGGGCCCGCGCCTCGGCGATGACCTCCTTGGCGCCGATCACAGTGGTTATCAGCGGCAGCAGGATGCCGACCGTCGTCTTGGACTCGGCGGTGCACGGAGACGTCGCGCAGACCGTCGTGGTGGTCGAGCCCAGAAGGCCGCCGGACTTGACTACCCGCGTGCCGGCAACCCCGTTGATCAGGTCGGCCGCCTCGCTCGTGAGCTCGAGGTCGGCGGAGAGCTTCGCCGCGTCGCTCCCGATCGACTTGGAGCGATTGACCAGCCTGGCCAGGACGACGACCCTGCCCTCCTTGCAAACGCGGTTGGACGCCCTGACGGTGAGCCGCGCCTCGCTCGGGGTGTCAGGCGCGAGGCGCCGCTGCGCGCCGGAGAGCTCGGGGCAGTCTCTCCCGCTGCCCCGCACCTGGGCGAGAACGACCGAGCTCGAGCCCAGCCGGACGACGACCACGCGCCGGAACCACGCGGACTGATCGCCCCGGCGAAGCTTGAGCCCGCCGTCGTGGGCGAAGATCCCGTTGTAGGAGCGGCTGTCGCGAAAGCCCGCCACGAGCGGGAACGTGAAGCTGCCGTTCGCACCCTCGGCCGGGGCCAGGGGGTAGACCGACACGCCGTCCTGCGCAAGCGACTGCCTGACCGTGTCCGACAGCGTGACGGTCGTCTGACCTCTGGCCTTGACGAGCTCGGCTCGCGCTCCGCTCGCCGCGGCGAGCGCGACCACGAGTGCGGCGATCAGCGCGAGGAGGGCGGTCCGGGGCCGCAGGAGCGATAAGGCCATCGCTCGCTGCAACAGGCGCGCGACATCCGAGTTGCGCGAACCCGCCCGCCTCCTTACCGGACGTTTACCACCCCTTCGCTACCATCGCGACCCGGTGAATCGCTCTCATCTACGGATCATCTCGGCGCTCGGCGCTTTTTTTGTGGCCGCCGCCGTTCTCGCCGCCTGCGGTGGCGTGCCCGGTAACTCGGTCGCCAAGGTCGACGACGCCACGATCAAGAAGGCGACCTTCCAGCACTGGCTCGCGGTCGCGGCGAAGTCCTCCCAGCAGCCCGGTGCCCCCGCCGCCGCGGTGCCCGACCCGCCGGACTACACCAACTGCGTCGCCGCCCTGCGCAAGCAGCTGCCCAAGCCGGCCATGGGCCAGAAGGCGCCGACCACCGCGCAGATCAAGGCGCAGTGCAAGAAGCAGTACGAGGGCCTGCGCGACCAGGTCATGCAGTTCCTGATCAACGCCGAGTGGCTGCGGGGCGAGGCCGCCGACCAGGACATCAAGGTGAGCCAGGCCGAGATCACGCGCTCGTTCAACCAGCAGAAGCAGCAGCAGTTTCCGAAGGCCGCGGACTTCCAGACGTTCCTCAAGCAGTCCGGCATGACGCTCCCCGACCTTCGCCTCAACGTCGAGCTGAACCTGCTCTCCAACAAGATCCGCATGAAGGTGACCAAGGGCAAGGAAAAGGTCACCCCGGCGCAGGTCTCCAGCTTCTACGCCAAGAACCGCCAGCAGTTCGGCAAGCCCGAGACCCGCGACATCGGCCTCGTGCTGACCAAGACCTCCGCGCAGGCCCAGGCTGCGCTCAAGGCGGTCAAGGGTGGCGACACCTTCAAGCAGGCCTCGAAGAAGTACTCGGTCGATCCGGCCGCCAAGCAGCAGGGCGGAAAGCTCACCGTCACCAAGGGCCAGCAGGACCAGACCTTCGACAATGCGGTGTTTGCCGCGCCCAAGGGCAAGGTCCAGGGCCCGGTGAAGACGCAGTTCGGCTTTCTCGTCTTCCAGGTCGACAAGGTCACCCCGGCCACCCAGCAGACTCTCGCCCAGGCCGCGCCGCAGATCCGCCAGCAGCTCGCCGCCAGTGGCCAGCAGAGGGCGCTTCAGTCCTTCGTCAAGGACTTCGAGAAGAAGTGGAAGGACCGGACCGACTGCCGCGACGGCTACGTCGTCCAGGCCTGCAAGAACGCGCCGAAGCCCAAGAAGTCCCAGCAGCCGGCGACGACGGCCCCGCCCGGCGCGGTGCCCCAGCAGGGCCAGACGACTCCGGCGCCGTCGGGCACCCAGACCACCCCGCGATAGGCCCGGCGCCGGTGAGCGCGCCGGAGCGCACCGCGGCCGCCGTCGGGCGCCTGGACGAGCTCACGCGCGTCCTGCGCCGCGAGTGCCCCTGGGACCGCGAGCAGGACGAGCGCTCGATAGTCCCGCACACCGTGGAGGAGGCCTACGAGCTGGCCGACGCCGCTCACCGCGGCGACGACGCAAAGCTCCTGGACGAGCTCGGCGACGTGCTGTTCCAGGTTCACTTCCTTTCGCTGCTGCTCGAAGAGCGCGGCGCCGGCGATCTGGCGGCCGTCGCGGAGCACTGCCACGCGAAGCTGGTCCGCCGCCACCCGCACGTCTTCGGAGAGGTCCAGGTGGAGGGCGCCGGCGACGTCCTGCGCAACTGGGACCGGATCAAGGAAGGCGAAGCGGGCCGCGAGCCCGGTCTCTTCGGCGAGCTGCCGGAGAACCTCCCCGGCCCTCTCTACGCGCGCAAGATCCAGCGCAGGGCGGCGTCCAGCGGCTTTGACTGGCCGGACGCCGCGGCGCCGCTTGACGCGGTCGAGGAGGAGCTGCGCGAGGTCCGTGAGGCGGACGGCGGCGAAGAGCGGTTCGCGGAGGTAGGCGACCTGCTCTTCGCGGGCGTCTCGGTCGCGCGCAAGCTGCGAGTGGACCCGGAGCTCGCGCTGCGCGCATCCGCGGATCGCTTTCGCAACCGCGTCGAGCGCGCCGCGGCGCTCGCCGGGCAGGCGGGGGAGGTGTGGAGCGAGCTGACGCCCGAGCGCCAGATGGAGTACTACTCGCGCGCCCACCCAGACCCGCCTGCACCGGAGCAGGGGCCGCGAGGAGGACCATGAGCAAGATCGAGCGCGTGCACGCCCGCCAGATCCTCGACAGTCGCGGCAACCCGACCGTGGAGGCGGAGGTCGCCCTGCGCTCGGGCGCCTGGGGCCGCGCCGCGGTGCCGTCCGGGGCCTCGACCGGGGAGTTCGAGGCCACCGAGCTGCGCGACGGCGGCAGCGGCTGGATGGGCAAGGGCGTCTCGCGGGCCGTTGCCAACGTCAACGGCGAGATCGCCGGCGCGGTGGCCGGTCACGATGCGCTCGATCAGCAGGGCCTCGACCGCGCGCTGGTCGAGCTCGACGGAACTCCCAACAAGTCGCGCCTCGGCGCGAACGCGATCCTCGCCGTGTCGCTCGCCGCGGCGCACGCGGCGGCGGCCGAGGAGCACCAGCCGCTGTGGCGCTACCTGGGCGGCGAGGCGGCACACATCCTCCCGGTGCCGATGATGAACGTGCTCAACGGGGGGGTGCACGCCGACAACCGGGTGGACTTCCAGGAGTTCATGGTCGTGCCGGTCGGCGCCGCGAGCTTCTCCGACGCGCTGCGCGTCGGCTCCGAGGTCTTCCACCACCTCAAGAAGACCCTCCACGACCGCGGGCTGGGAACGGCGGTGGGCGACGAGGGCGGCTTCGCGCCGGACCTCGACTCCAACGAGGCGGCGCTCGGCGCGCTGATGCAGGGCATCGAGGCGGCGGGCTACGCGCCCGGCGACGACGTCGCCATCGCGCTGGATCCGGCCACCAGCGAGATCCATCGCGACGGCGCCTACGTGCTCGAGCACGAGGGGCGCTCGCTGAATCCCGAGGAGATGGCCGCCTACTGGACCGACCTCGCCGGCCGCTATCCCATCGTCTCGATCGAGGACGGGATGGATGAGGAGGACTGGGACGGGTGGCGCACGCTCACCGAGAGCCTCGGCGAAGCTGTTCAGCTCGTCGGCGACGACCTCTTCGTAACCAACACCGAGCGCCTGCGCCGCGGCATCGATGCCGGCGTCGCGAACGCGATCCTCGTCAAGGTCAACCAGATCGGCACGCTCACCGAGACGCTCGATGCGATGCGCACTGCGCGCGAGGCCGGGTACCGCTCCGTCATGTCTCACCGCTCAGGAGAGACCGAGGACGTCACCATCGCCGACCTCGCAGTGGCCACCGGCTGCGGGCAGATCAAGACGGGCGCGCCCTCGCGCTCGGACCGTGTGGCCAAGTACAACCAGCTGCTGCGCATCGAGGAGCAACTCGGCGCCGACGCGACCTACCCCGGCCGCGCGGCGTTTCGGGCGCTAGGCGACGGGCTCTAGGGCGGCGGGCTCTAAGGCGCCGGGCGCTCGCCCGGGAGGTCGGCGACCACGTACGGGCGCTCGCCCGGGCGCACCATGCCCAGGCGCCGCGCCTCGATCTCGATGACCTTCGGGTTGCGAAGTGCCGCGCGGCGAGCACGCAGGCGGCTGGTCTCGGCCTCCAGGCGCGCGATGTCCGCCCGCTTGTGCTTCGCGTCGCGCAGTGCACCGATGTAGGCCATGCCCGGGCGCACGTAGAGCGCCAGGACGCCGAGCAGGACGAGGAGCAGCGCGATGCGGCCGACGCGGTCCCAGCGCACTACAGAGGCCGCACCTTCGATCGTACGAGCGGTCCGCGCGGGGCGCGCGACGCGGCGGGACGCGGGGGCGGTCCGAGCAGTGGCCATCGCCTCCCGCTTCGTTCGCCACGTGCATGCTCCTTCCTGCTGCAAGGTCCGTTGCTACCGTCGCCCGCCTGTGAGCTACGAGACCGCCGCCTACCAATGGGACGAGGGTGTCAGGCGCCTTCGGGATGCGCGGCCCGACCTGCGCCCGGTTCTCGAACGGGTGGTCGAGCGGCTGGTGGCAGAGCTGCGCCGGCGGCTGGGCGGCCGCTTCACGACGGACGAGCTCGTCGACCTGTACGGGAGGGGCACCGACTGGACGCTCGACCTCGCGGTGCAGGCCGCGCCCGAGCACCCCGAGGCGTGGGACGCGGGAATCGTCGCCGACGCCGCCTTCGCTCGCTACGTGCGCGAGGCCGCCGATTACGCCGGCGGCGGAAGGACCGCAACCGGCTGAGGGACTACTCCCCGTCGTCCTCCTCGTCGCTCGCGCCTGCGCGGCGGATGACGATCTGCTCGGCCTCGACCACGATCTCCACGGGGCGGTGCCCCGCCCAGTGCTCGGCGTACACGGGGTCGTCGGCGACCGCCGGATCGAGCCACAGGCCGTAGCCCTCCTCGCCGTGGTCGAAGGTACCCTCCAGGGCCTGCCCGCGACGGCTGCGCCCGCGACCGCCGCGCCGGCCACGGCGCCGGCGGGGCGCGTCGGCGTCCTCCTCGCCGCCCTTGGCCTCGCCGTCGTCCTCTCCCTCGGCCTTCTGCGGCTCGGAGTCCTCCTCGGCCTCGGCGGCCTCGAGCTCGGCGGCGATGCGCGCGTCGTCCTCGGCGCGCAGGTCGATCTCGTCGTCGAAGTCGACTCCCGCCGCGGCCGGCTCCCCGTCGCCGAGGTCGTGCTCGCGCTTGAAGGCCGTGATCTGCTGGACGGTGACCTCGAGCTGGTGGGCGATCCACGCGTCAGTGCGGCCTTGACGCACCCACGTACGGATCTGGTTGAGCTGCGGTCGCAGCGAGCGCCGGGCCATGCTGGGCGGGGAGCCTAATACACCGCCGGTCCTGGCCGCTCACCGCTCCCAAACCGGGCCCGAAACGCCGCCTTGGTGATCGCTTTAGTGGGAGATGGGTATGGACATGGGTATCCTGGGGGACAGACCCTTTGTCGAGCCGCCTACGCTCGGGGGCACGGTTGCCAGCCGGCCGAGGCGGAGCAGGGAGGCGGAAGCACATGCTGGTCCTGACTCGGAAGTCAAATCAGAGCATCATGATCGGCGACGACATCGAAGTGACTGTGCTGTCGATTATGGGCGAGAAGGTGCGCATCGGCATCCAGGCGCCGCGCGATATCCCGGTCTTTCGGACCGAGGTCTACCTCGAGATCAAGGAGGAGCGCGAGGCCGCCGAGGTGGGCGAGAGCGCCCGCGAGGAAGTCGACGCCGCGCTGCGAAAGCTGGGCCAGGGCTAACGGCGCGACCCCACGGGCACCTCAGCCCATCACGTAGAAGAGCGTCTCGAACATCACCACTGCGACGACGATCGCCGTGGCGATGAGCGCGAGGCTGAGGAGGATGAAGCGGACCGAGCCGCGCTTGTGCACGCGCTCGACGTGGCGCTGACGTGTTCGCTGGGTAGCGGTTCGCGCCAGCCGCTGGCGCCGCGAGCGGTCCAGTTCGATCTCCTGGGCGAAGGCCTCCTCGATCTCCGCGATGCTCTGGCGCATTCTCATGAGACAGGGACAATCTACCAGCGCCCCTGGGGACATAAACATCGCGACGAGCCCTCAGCAGGCGCGCCACAGGCCCCGGTCGCGGCGTTGCGCGCCTCGCTCCAGCGACCGCAGCTCACCTGCGTGAGCGACGTTCGGCGCGATCGTGAGGGTCGTCGCGAATCCTTTCCGCACGAGCGTGCCGTTGACCCACAGGCCGTCGCGGCGGCGATAGACATAGGCGAGCAGGCGCCCGTAGCGGTCGCGGCGCTCGGCGTCGTAGCGCAGCCGCACGCGCTCGCCCGCCACGAGTCGCTCGTTCTCGCGGCTGGCGGCCTTTCCGAAGCACTGCACCGGCGTGCCCGGCTTCTTGGTCTCGGGGGTGTCGACACCGATGTAGCGCACGGTCTCGTCACGGCCGTCGAGACGGACGTGCACGGTGTCGCCGTCGACCACGCGCGTGACCTGGCCGTCCTGTACCGGTCGCGAGCCGGCGCTCGGCCCGCCCAGTCCCAATCCGCGCGCGCCCGCGTAGCTCAGGACCGCGAAGAGGAGCAGCCAGGGAACGGCGCGGCGCCGGGTCATCTCTCGAACCTAGGCCTCGGACCGGCGGAACTCGCCCCCGCGCATGTGCAATCGTGCGTCGGGTGAGGGGGAGGTTCCTGGTGGCCCTGGCTGCGCTCGCGGCCGGAGCGGGAGCGCAGAGCGCGCCGGCGAGCGGCGCCTCGATGAGCGACTGCTTCTGGCTCGGACCGATCTCGGTGCGGCAGCGCTCGGCCGCGCCCGAGCGCTTCGACGGGCGCTATTTCAACTTCCCCGAAGAGTCGGCCACCTACTGGCTCGCGCGCTTCCGGCTCGCTCCAGGCCAGCGGCTCGTGCTGCGCGGCGACTACCCCCACGCCCGCTACGAGTCGCTCAACTCCTACGCCTTAGGCGGCACGCCGACCTCCAGTCTTCCCGACGTGCGCATCGCCCCGGACCGCGGGGCGACCAACCCGTTCGTCGCCGGAGCGCGGCGCGACGGCAAGCGGCGCGGCTGGACCGTCCGCGTTGCCGGCCGCGAAGCACCGGCCGCGGGCTCGCCCCCGCCCAACGTCATGTACGCGCCCTCGACGCCGTCGTTCGCCTCCGAGCTCGTCCTGCGCGTCTACGAGCCCGACCGCGGGCGCGACCTCACGGGCGGCGTCGGGCTCCCGGCGCCCGAGATCGTCGAGCCGGATGGAACGCGTGTACGCGGCCTCGCGAGCGTCTGCGAGGCGGTCAACGACCCCGACCGCGGCATCGAGCGCACGGTCCAGGACATACCCGTCGCCGCGTGGCAGGCGGTGGTCGCCACGCCAGGGCCCAAGGCCGACCCGGCCACCTCGCCGGCCTTCGACCCACCGCTGTGGGAGCGCTTCTTCACCCAGGACTTCGCGGCCGGGGTCTTCCAGCAGGCCGCCGGCAACCCGCGGCCCGACGTCGGGATGGTCGACGCCGGCGGCTTCTACTCCAACCGCGACACCCGCTACGTCATCACCCACCTGAGCCGCCGGCTCGGGAAGGTGGTGGTCATCCGTGCGCGCATGCCGACGTTCCCGAGCACCTACCGCGGAGAGCGCCGGATGGGCGAGGGTCAGCTTCGCTTCTGGTCGCTGTGCTCCAACGAGGGACGGGCCACGACCTATGCGGCGGACTGCGTCGCCGACCGGCAGGTGCCGCTGGATCGCAAGCGCAGATACACGATCGTCGTCAGCAAGCCCGCCGACCGACCGGCGAACGCGCGCAAGCGCTGCGGGGTCGCCTGGCTGAAGTGGCCGCGCCGCGGCGACGCTGCCGGCCGGTCCGACTACGCGCTGCTGATCATGCGCAACATGCTGGCGTCGCCCGGGTTCGAGCAGGCGATCCAGAGGATCGAGCGCTTCGGCGACGAGCGCGCCGTGATGGGCCCGTATTTTCCGCGCTCCTCCTACACGGGGACCAAGGCCTTCGAGGCGCGCGGCTGCGGGTAGGCTCCCGCTGCATGGCGCCAGTGGTAGAGGTCACCCGCGAGCGCTACGACGCCGTCCTCTTCGACCTCGACGGTGTGCTGACCTCGACGGCGTCGCTGCACGCGCGCTGCTGGAAGCAGACCTTCGACGCAGTGCTCGCCGAGCACGCCCCCGGGCAGCCGCCCTTCGACCTAGAGAACGACTACGAGACCTACGTAGACGGCAAGCCGCGCGAGGACGGCGTGCGCGACTTCCTCACCGCCCGTGGGATCCACCCACCGGAGGGCTCGCCGGATGACGGCCCTGACGACTTCACCGTGCACGGCATCGGGGCCCGCAAGCAGGCGCTGGTCGAGATCGAGCTGGCCAAGGGCGGCATCGAGGCCTACCCCGGCTCCGTGCGGTGGGTCAAGCTGCTGCGCGACGGCGGCGTGCGAACCGCGGTGGTCTCCTCGAGCGCCAACGCGGTGGCCGTGCTGGAGGCGTGCGGGATCCGCGACCTGTTCGAGGAGGTGGTCGACGGCAACGTGGTGAGCGAGCAGGGGCTGAAGGGCAAGCCGGCACCCGACGAGTTCGTCGAGGGCGCCCGGCGCCTGGGCGTGCCGGTGCCGCGCGCGGTGGTGGTCGAGGACGCGCTGGCGGGCGTCGCCGCCGGGCGCGCCGGCGCCTTTGGCCTGGTGATCGGCGTGGCGCGCACCAACGAGCCCGAGGAGTTGCGCGAGCACGGCGCCGACGTGGTCGTGCACGACCTCGGCGAGCTCGTTCCATGAGGCACGCGCGCTCCGCGCGCCTGCACGAGCGCATCGAGCAGCGCCGCCGGCGCACCCCCTCCGAGCGGATCTTCCCGATCGATCCCTGGCGGATCGTCGAGAGCCGCTTCTCACCGGACCTCGTCCCCCAGCTCGAGTCGACCTTCGCGACCTCCAATGGCTATCTCGGCCTGCGCGGCGCCCACGAGGAGGGCGCGCCCGCCCACGACCCCGGTGCGCTGCTCAACGGCTTCCACGAGACCTGGCCGATCGTCTACCCCGAGGACGCCTACGGCCTCGCACGCACCGGGCAGACGATCGTCAACGTCACAGACGGCACGGTCATCCGCCTGTTCGTCGAGGACGAGCCGTTCGAGCTCGCCAGCGCGCGGATCCTGCGCTACGAGCGCTCCCTGGACATGCGCGACGGCATCCTGCGCCGCGAGGTCGAGTGGCAGACGCCGCGCGGTCAGCGCCTGGTCGTGCGCTCGCGGCGGCTGGTCTCGCTCCAGCGCCGCCACCTCGCGGTCATGCGCTACGAGGTCGAGTCCCTCGACGAGACCCTCCACGTGGCCGTCTCCTCGGAGCTGGTGACCCACGAGCCGCTGGCCTCCTCGGCTGACCCCCGTGCCGGCCGTGGGTTCACGGGCAGGGTACTGCTCCCCGGCTCCGCGGAGGCGAGCGGGACACGAGCGCTGCTGGGGCTGCACACCCGTTCGAGCGGGCTGGAGCTGGCGTGCGGGATGGACCACGTGCTCGAGGGAGCACCGGCGTCGTCGGTGCAGGCGGAGGCCCAGGAGGGCGGCTCCGCGCAGGTCGTCGTGATGGCCGACCTGGAGCCCGGCACCTCTCTGGCGCTCACGAAGTTCGTCGCCTACCACTACGACCGTGTCGGGCCGCCCGGTGACCTCGTCACCCGCGCGAACCGGACGCTTGACCGCGCCCTCACCGACGGCCTCGAGGTCGTCGAGCAGGCTCAGCGGCGCCACGTCGAGGAGTTCTGGGAAAGAAGCGACGTGCAGGTCGACGGCGCCGCGGCGCTCCAGCAGGCGGTGCGCTTCGACCTCTTCCACGTGATGCAGGCCACGCACCGCGCCGAGGGCCTGGGCGTCCCGGCCAAGGGCCTCACGGGTCGCGGCTACGAGGGTCACTACTTCTGGGACACCGAGCTCTTCGTCGTCCCCTTCCTCATCCACACCGACCCTCAGCTCGCGCGCCAGGTGCTCGAGTTTCGCTGCGGGCTGCTCGATGCGGCGCGCAGGCGCGCGCGAGAAGTAGGGCACGCCGGCGCCCTGTTCCCGTGGCGCACCATCAACGGCGAGGAGGCGTCCGCCTACTACGCCGCAGGCACGGCGCAGTACCACATCGACGCCGACGTGGCCTACGCCCTGGGCTGGTATGCCCGTGTCACGGGCGACGACGGCCTGCTGCTCGAGCAGGGCGCCAACGTGCTGGTCGAGACGGCACGACTGTGGGTCGACCTCGGATTCTTCTCCGAGTACCAGGACGGCCACTTCGTGATCAACGGCGTCACCGGGCCCGACGAGTACTCGACCGTCGTCGACAACAACGCCTACACCAACCTCATGGCCCGGGAGAACCTGCGCGCGGCGGTCCGTCTGGTCGAGTGGCTCGGGTCCGAGCACCTCGAGCGCTACACGCGTCTGGTCTCAGAGCTCGGGCTGGCCGACGAGGAGGTCGCGACCTGGCGAAAGGCGGCGGAGTTGATGCACATCCCCTACGCCGAGGAGGTCGGGATCCTCCAGGACGAGGACTTCCTGATGCGCGAGCGCTGGCCCTTCGACGACACGCCCGTCGACCACTATCCGCTGCTGCTGCACTACCACCCGCTCGAGCTCTACCGCCACCAGGTGATCAAGCAGGCGGACGTCGTCATGGTCACCTACCTCGTAAACAACAAGCTCACGCGCGAGGAGATCCGCAAGGCCTTTGACTACTACGACCCGCTGACCACCGGGGACTCGACGCTCTCGGCCTGCATCCAGAGCGTGGTCGCCTCGGAGGTGGACTACGAGCTGGCGGCCTACGAGTACTTCCTGCAGGCGTGCTCCGTCGACCTCGCCGACATGCACGGCAACACGGCCGACGGCATTCACATCGCGTCCTCGGGCGGGACCTGGCTGGCCCTGGTCGCGGGGTTCGCAGGCATGCGTGACCGCGACGGCGAGCTGCGCTTCCGCCCTCGCCTGCCCGACCAGTGGGAGCGGCTGCGCTTTCCGCTGCGCTTCCAGGGGCGGACGCTGGAGGTAGTGATGACCCGCGACCGGACGACCTACGAGCTACGCGACGGCGAGGCATTCACGATCGTGCATGAGGATCGTGAGCTGCACCTCGAGGTGGGTCAGCCGACGGCGGCGCCCTTCTCGGCTTCTTCGTAGACCTTCACGAAGCGCAGGTACTTCTCGGCGATCTGATCGGCGGAGGCGTCGCGCGCGCTGCCCTGCTCGAGGAAGCCCTTCAGGGCGTCCCACCAGATCGAGCGCCCGATGGCGAAGCCGACATAGCCGTCCACGGGCGCGCCCGCGCGCAGCCACTCGTCGACCTTGGCGTCGCTTGCACCACGGCCGAGAACCACGCACACGACGCCGTCGCGGCCGCCCTCGCGCGCCTTTGCGGCGAGCCGCGCGCAGTCCTCGCGCGAGTCGACGCCCTCGATCTTCCAGATGTCGGCCTCGACGCCGGCTCGCTGGAAGCCGGCGATCGTCCGGCACATCAGGTCGGGTCGCAGCTCGGCGTCGTAGCGGTCGGCGTCGCCGCCCACCTGGGCGAGCTGCGCCTCGGTGGCCGGCACGAGCAGCTCGAAGAGGAACTTGCGGTCGTTGGCGTGCAGCCAGTCGCTCAGGCGCTTGAGGCGAGCGGTCTGGCGCTCGTTCATCTCGTCGTCGCCGTCCGGGTTGCAGCGGACGAGCACCTTGACGAAGTCCGGGTCGAAACGCTCGATGTGCTCACCGAACTCGTCGCCGTACTGGAAGTCGAACTCGTCCTGGCCGCTCTTCTCGACCGGCATCGCGAGCTTGAGCCCGCGCTCGCGGGCGTCGGTCGGGATCTCGCCGCCGAACTGCTCGTCGACCAGGACCCCGGTCGCCGACGGATCGGCGCCGCGCGCGACCGCCTTGAGCATCCCCTCGTAGATGAGGTGCTTGGCGTCGGCGATGGTCGCCGTCTGCTCCGGGGTGGGATCGCCCGAGATCCCGAACATCTTCTTCTGGAATGACCCTCGGTGATCGAAGGCGAGGATGTAGAGCTTTCCGTCGTAGTCGAGAGCCATGAGTCCGTCCTTCTTCGCTTGCGCAGGGTCGGGCGCCAGTCTACCCCGGGTACGCTGCGCCAGGCATGGAGCACGCCTTCACCGGCCCCAGCTTCACGATCGGCATCGAGGAGGAGCTGATGATCCTCGACGCCGAGACCCTGGAGCTCACCAATGCCATCGAGTCGCTCCTCGAGGAGGCCGAGCACGGCGAGATCAAGCCCGAGCTCATGGAGTCGGTGCTCGAGATCGCGACGGACCCGTGCAAGAGCACCTACGAGGCGGGTGACCAGCTGCGGGCGCTGCGCGCCCAGGTGCGCGAGACCGCCGCGCGCCGCAACCTGACGATCGGCTCCGCCGGCACCCATCCCTTCGCCATGTGGGAGGACCAGCGGATCGTCGCCCGGCCCCGCTACCGCGACCTCGTGAGCGCGCTGCGCTTCGTGGCGCGCCAGGAGATCATCTTCGGCGTCCACGTCCACGTGGGGCTCGACGACCCCGACAAGGCGATCCACGTCGCCAACGGCATGCGGGTGCATGTCCCGCTCCTGCTCGCCCTGTCGGCCAACTCGCCCTTCTGGCGGGCGGACGCCACCGGGCTCTCCTCCACCCGCACCCCGATCTTCCGCGCCTTCCCGCGGGTGGGCATCCCTCCGCGCTACGCGGACTGGGACGACTACTCCAAGCGGATCGACTTCATGGTCGGCAGCCGGGTGATCGAGGACTACACCTACCTCTGGTATGACGTCCGCCCGCACCCGATGTTCGGCACGGTCGAGATCCGGGTGATGGACTCGCAGACCCGGGTGGAGCACACGCTCGCGCTGGCCGCGATGGTCCAGGCCATGGTCCGCGAGCTGGCCATCCACTACGAGGACGGCAACCAGCTCTCGCGCTATCCGTACGAGATGCTCGACGAGAACAAGTGGATCGCCGCCCGCCACGGGTTGGAGGGCGAGCTCGTCGACCTCCCCGAGCGCGAGCGCGTGGGCACCAAGACGCTCGCTCGGCGGCTCTATGACCGCATGTGCGAGCACGCCCAGGACCTCGGCTCGACCGGCGAGCTCGAGGGAATCCTCGACATCCTCGAGCGCGGGAACGGCGCGGACCGCCAAGAGGTCGTCTATGAGGCCAACCACGACCTGCGCGAGGTCATGTCCGAGATCGTCGCGGCGACGGCGGGTTGACGGACCTCCTTCCGGGCCACTCTAGAATCGACCAGGGTATGTCCTCGAGCGGGCCCGACCTCTTCGTCGTCTGCAAGAACTGCGGCTCGGAGGTGAGCCCGTACATCACGGAGTGCCCGTACTGCGGCAGCCGTCTGCGCAAGCGCGCGCCGAAGCTCGATCGCGAGGGCCGGCCGACCGAGAGCCCGCGGCGGCGCATCACCGGCTCCCTGCCTCCACTGCGCCGGGGCGAGATCCCGGGCATCCGCGCGGACGCTCGGCCGTGGGCGACCGCCGCGCTGCTGCTTGCGAGCCTCATCCCGCTGCTGCTCCAGCGCGCGAACGTCGTGGCGATGGACGACTACGTGATTCTCGGCACGGTGGGCGACGAGTGGTGGCGGGTGCTGACCGCGAGCTTCGTCTACGACAACCTCGGCTACGCCTTTGTCGCGTTGACGGCGATTGCCCTCTTCGGCTGGCTGCTCGAGCGCCGCCACGGCCCACTGCCCGTGCTCCTGCTGTTCCTCAGCGGCGGTGCGCTGGGCATGCTCGCGGTCGCGGCGCTGGAGTCCTTCCCCTCGGCGTGGGGCGGCAACGGGGCGGCGATGGCATTGCTGTGCGCGTGGGCCACGGGCCCGCTGCTCGCCATGCGCCGCGGCGACGACGTCGACGCCGACATGCTGGGCGTCCTGGTCATCGCCCTCGCCGTGCTCGCGCTGCCGATCGCGGTCGCCGAGGCAAGCCCGGTCGCCGCGGTGGCCGGCGCGTTCGTGGGCTTCCTCGCGGGCCTACCGCTCTCGCGGCTGGGCCGCAGCTACTAGTCCAGCCGGTGCCGTTCGCCGGCGCTCCCACACCCTTGCCAGCTAGCTGACCCGCACCTCTCCCGCGGGTCCCTCCACCAGACGGCCGATCACCCAACCGGCCGCCTCCGTCGCCCGCTCCGGGGCCAGGGCGGCGAGCAGGCCCCCTGAGGTCATCGGATCGGAGAGCAGGCGGCGGCGCTCGGGGGGGAGGTCGGGCGCGAGCCGCGTGAAGTCCTGAGCCCAGGCGGCGTTGCGGCGCGCGCCGCCCGAAACGGAGGCCTCGTCGCGGAGCAGGTCCAGGGCGCCTTCGATGGCCGGGAGCGCGCCCGCGTCGAGCTGCGCCGCCACCCCGCTCGCGAGGGCGAGCTCGTGCAGGTGGCCGAGGAGCCCGAAGCCGGTCACGTCGGTGAGCGCGTGCGCGCCGGCCGCGCGCGCGGCTGCCGCGGAGCGGTCGTTAAGGGTCGTCATGACCTCGATCGCCGCCCGCTGCGCGGCCTCGGGCGCCGCACCGCGCTTGGCGGCGGTGGAGATGGCGCCGGCGCCCAGCGGCTTGGTGAGAACGAGCGCATCGTCCGGCCGCCCGCCCGCGTTGCTGAGCACCTCGTCGGGGTGGACGACGCCGGTGACCGCGAGGCCGTACTTGGGCTCGGGGTCGTCGATCGAGTGCCCGCCGACGATCGTCGCGCCGGCGGTCGCGACGACGTCGCCGCCGCCGCGCAGGATCTCGCGCAGGACCTCGCCTCCGAGGCGCTCGAGCGGAAAGGCGACGAGGTTGAGCGCGGTGACCGGCCGTCCCCCCATCGCGTAGACGTCAGAGAGCGCGTTGGCGGCCGCGATGCGTCCGAAGTCGTAGGGGTCGTCGACGATCGGGGTGAAGAAGTCGACGGTCTGCACGAGCGCGATCTCGTCGGTCAACCGCCACACGCCGGCGTCGTCGGCGGTCGCGGGCCCGACGAGCAGCCTCGGGTTCCGGGTGGCGGCCAGCCCGCGAACCAGGGGGTGCAGCTCGGAGGCGGGCAGCTTGCAGCCGCAGCCCGCGCCGTGGGAGAGCTCGGTGAGCCGCAACGCCACGGGCCTATGATCCCTCGTTGATGGCCGACGCGCGCGCCTACACCGACGCCGAGGTCGATGCCGCCGTGCAGGCGCTCACCGAGCCAGGGCGCCTGCAGGCCGCCCAGGCCCTCGTCGCTCGCATCGCTCCGCAGCTGCAGCGGGTGCTCAACGAGGCGCTCCACGAGGGCGGCTGGTTCTCCGGCGCCCACGACAGCTCGGTCCGCGGGGCGGCCGCCCAGGAGGATCCCGAGGAGCGCGTGCGCGCCGTGCGGACGCTGGTCGCCGACGAGACGCGGCTCGGAATGCTCGTCGGGGTCGCCGTCGGGTATGAGTTGGCCCGTCAGCTCCCGACCCCGGAGGATTAGATCCATGGACATCCGCTTCCTCGGCCACGCGGCCTTCGAGCTGCGCGACGGCGACACCAGCGTGCTCATCGACCCGTTCCTGACCGGCAATCCCAAGGCCGCGGTGGGCCCCGAGGAGCTCGATCCGACGACGATCCTCCTCACCCACGGCCACGCCGATCACATCGGCGACACCGTCGACATCGCCAAGCGCGCGCAGGCGCCGGTCGTCGCCATCGTCGAGCTGGCCAATGAGCTCGGCGAGGCGGGGGTAGACGTGTTCGACCCGAACCTTGGCGGCACCGTCAAGTTCGACTGGGGCTGGGTCAAGCTCGTGCCCGCCTGGCACACCTCCACGACGCCGAGCGGTACGGTCAACACCCCGGCCGGGATGGTCATCCACTTCGCGGGGACGACGGTCTACCACCTCGGCGATACCGCGCTGTTCTCCGACCTGCAGCTCGTCGCCCAGCGCGGCAACCGGGTCGACGTCGCCCTGATGTGCATCGGCGGCCACTACACGATGGACCGCCACGACGCGGTGGTGGCCGCCGAGTTCGTGCGGGCCCATACGGTCATCCCGTGCCACTACGACACCTTCCCGCCGGTCGAGACCGACGTCCAGGCGTTCAAGGCCGACGTGGAGAAGTCGACGAGCTACGAGTCGCGGGCGAGCGAGAAGGTCGTCGTCCTCGCGCCGGGGGAGACCCACAGCGCGTGACCCACGCCGTCGTCCTGATCGAGGCTGAGCGCACCGCCCTGGCCGCACTGGGCGGCGCGCTCGCCGACCTCGACGGCGTCGCCGAGGCCTACTCGGTCACCGGGGAGTGGGACTTCGTCGCGATCGTGCGCGTACGCGAGCACGAGCAGCTCGCGAGCGTCGTGACCGGCCGCATCGGCCAGCTCGAGGGCGTCGACCGGACGTACACCATGGTCGCCTTCGAGGTCTTCTCCCAGCACGACCTGGAAGCGCTGTTCTCGATCGGCGCCGATTGACTGGCCAGCCAGCCAGTCCCTGAAGTACGCTGGGCGCTCCCCGTCGAAGGAGCCAGTCGTGACCGACCTCGCCGCGTCGCGCACAGAGCGCGTCGACTTCCGCGCCACCAGTGACCCCGCCCTGCAGGAGAGCGCCGACCACGGGGAGACGAACCTCCTTAGCTACCGCCAGCTCTACGAGCTGTGGGAGCGCCAGCACTGGGCCGTGCAGGACATCGACTTCTCACAGGACCGCATCGACTGGCACGAGCGCATCGACCCCGAGGAACGCTATGCCCGCATGTACGGGCTGTCGTCGTTCTTCGTGGGCGAGCAGCGGGTCGCCGCTGAGCTCGGGCCGATGATGCGGGCCATGCCCGACGAGGAGGCGCGGCTGTTCCTGTGCACCCAGATCGCCGACGAGGCCCGCCACGTCGCGTTCTTCGACCGCTTCTATCGCGAGGTCGGCGTACTGGAGGCCGACCACCTCGAAGGGCGCCTGGCCGAGACCAGCCAGCACCTCAACGAGGAGTTCGGGACGCTGTTCGACGAGCTCCTGCGCCGCCGGGTCGACCGCCTGGCCGAGGAGCCCGAGGACCTCGAGGCCCTGGTGGAGGCGGTGACGATCTACCACATGGTCATCGAGGGCATGCTCGCGCTCACCGGCCAGCACTTCATCATCGACTACAACGAGCACGTCGGGACACTGCCGGGCTTCGTCCGCGGCTTCATCAACGTCGCGCGCGACGAGCACCGTCACGTTGCCTTCGGCTCGCGCTTCCTGCGCGACATGGCCGCGCGCGATCCGCGCTACGGCGAGGCGATCCAGCGCACGCTGGTGGAGATCGAGCCGGCTGCGGACGGCGTGCTGCGGCCCAAGTGGGCCGCCGACGTTCCCGACGACCAGGAGATCTTCGGCGCCTCGGTCGCGCAGACGCGCGCCTACGCGCTGAAGGCGCTCGATCGCCGGCTGAAGGTCATCGGGCTGGCCACCGCCGCTTGATCGAGCTCGCCGACTTCGAGCGGGTCGACATGCGGGTCGGGCGCGTCACCGCGGTCGACCCCTTCCCCGAGGCCCGCAAGCCGGCCTGGAAGCTGACCATCGACTTCGGGCCGGAGATCGGCGTGAAGCGCAGCTCGGCCCAGATCGTCCACTACGAGGCCGACGTGCTGCTCGGACGGCTCGTCGTGGCGGTGGTGAACTTCCCGCCGCGCCAGATCGGCCCATTTCGCTCCGAGGTGCTCGTGCTCGGTGCGATGGACCGCGAGAAGGGGGTCGTCCTCCTGCGTCCCGAGGACGACGACACCGAGCTCGGCGCCCGGATCGCTTAGAGCCTGAGACAGACTCTTAGCCGTACTACGGGCCCGCAGGCGTTGGTGCCTGGACCGGCGCCGGAGCGGGAGGGGGCGGCGGCGTGGGCGTCGTCGTCGCAGGGGCCGGTGGCGCGCCGGGGACGGTCGGCGTGGGGGAGGGCGCCGGTGTAGGCACCGTCGTGGTGGTCGTCGTCGAGCCGTCCTTGCTGGGCAGCACCGAGGTACCTGATTCGGTCTGCGGCTGGAGCGGGGGCGGCGGGGCGGGGGCGGTCACAGCGGGCGTGGTCGAGGTGGTGGTCGGGGTGGTTGTGGTCGCAGGCGTGGTGGTAGCGGGAGTGGTCGTCGTCTTCTTCGCGTCGATCTTGGCTGCCGCCTTGGCCGCCGCGTTCGCCTTCTCGGCGGCGCTCGTGGCCTCTAGGTCCTCCTTACGCGGCGGGGCCGGAGCGACCACCGCGGGGCTGGGCGTGGGGACGGCCTGAGGGACGGCCGCAAACGTCTTGGGAACGGCCGGCGCGGGCGAGGCAGGAGCGGCGGCGGCCACGCGCCGGTCGGCCGGCCGATCGACGCTGACCTGGCGTACCTCCACGGCCCCGGCCGTGACGATCGCCGCGGCAGCCAGCCCGGCGGCGGTCTTGGTCGCCAGCGTCGAGGCGCCTGCGGTCATGAGCCCGCCGGCGCCGGCGCCGGCAGCGCTACCGCCCGCGGCGGCGCCGCCGCCGGCGGCGCTGGTCGTGCCGAGGTGGGCGAGGACGAGCTTCTTGAAGATCAGCAGCGGCCCGATGGGGAAGACCGCGGCGAGGGCCTTGTTGGTCTCCTTGAGCTGTGTCCGGAAGGTCGCACAGCGCTCGCAGGCCTTCACGTGACGGCGGACGGGAGGGCTGAGGCGCTTGAGCCCCTCTGCGACCTCGCCGAGCTCGAGGCGGACCTCTTCGCAGGACATCTGGCGCGACTCGGCTGCCTCGGCGAGCGACACGCGCGCACGGACCAACAGCGACTTGACCGAGGGGATGGTGGTCTCCATCGCCTCGGCGATCTGGTCGTAGCTCAGCGCGTCGATCTCGCGCAGGAGCAGCGCTGTGCGCTGCGTCTCGGGAAGGCCCTGGACGTCGCCGATGAGAAGCCGGAACTCCTCGCGCTTGTGCACCTTCTCGGCCGTCGAGATCCCGCCCTCGGAGAGGTGGACATCCATGGAGTCCACACCGATCGCCTGCGTGCGACGGAGGTGGTTGAGGCTGCGGTTGCGGGCGATCCGGTACAGCCACGGCCGCACGTTGATCGCGCGCTCGTCCGCCAGGAGCGCGTTGAACGCGGCCGCGAAGACCTCTTGGAGGACGTCCTCGGCATCTTCGCGCGAGCCGAGCATGTGCCGGCAGAAGGCCAGCAGCCGCGACTGGTAGCGCTTGACCAGCGCCTCGAACGCGCCGTGGTTGCCACGCCGGATGAGCGCCACCAGCCGCTCGTCCGATTGCAGGCGGAGCAGCGGCGAAGTGCCGTGTATGCCGGCTGCGCCGGCGTGCTTGAGGGCAGAGACTTCCAAAACGCGCGCGGGGGACCTCGCCGGTGACGACACCGTAGCAACGGGGAAGTTGCGATCCAGGCCCTTCCGCCGCGTCCTTACACTGCCCTGATACGGCGCCCGGGTGGCGGAATTGGTCAGACGCTGCGGTCTTAAGAACCGCTGTCCTTCGGGACGTGTGGGTTCGAGTCCCACCCCGGGTACTGCCGCTCGTCAGGCCGAATCTCGGCTTGGCAAGCGCGATGGGGCAAGCAGGGGGTGGGGGAGGGGTGGCCCCGGCTGTACCGCTCGGGACCGCTCAGGACCGCTGGACCGGGGTTGCGACTGGCGCATTACTGGCGCATGAGCGGGCCCGTGGGGGTGCCCCTCCCCCCGGCCACCCCTTCCGCGCGAGTTGGGTTCCCATCACTGATTTAAGTAACGGTCTCTGTGCGCGCTGTTGGATGTTTGGCGCCGGGTGGGCCGTAGTCTGGGGTGATGGTTTTTGGCTGCACCGGCTTTCGCGGCGGCGTCGCGGTTCAGATGAGTTGAGCTCCCCATTGCGGGCGGTTCAAGCAGCCGTAACGGCGTCAACGTCCCGCTCCTAGGGCTCGGGCCGGGGTAGGCGGACATGCAGGGCCCAGACCCGGTGGTCAGAGTTGGTGTTGGTGGGCAAACTAGGCCGGGGCCGGCGGTTCGGGTGGGCGTAGGCGGTGCGTCACGTTCATCTCGTCGCCCCGCCGTCCGCGTAGGAGTCGGCGGGCGAAGCAATCAGACTCGTAAGCACCACAGGCCTGTCACCGGCGATGGCTGTCCGTAAGCGCAGGGGGACGCCTGGCGCTACGGAAGAAGGCCTCAGTGGGCGCGGTCGTTCGTAGGCAGTAGGCGGCTCAGGGTCCGCCGGAGTGCGTACTAGGTCCAGTGGGAAGTTGATCGCTGGGTGGGCGCGTCCACGCGTCGGCCGAAGGGTCAGGGTTGGCTGGCGGTAGTACGTCGGACGGCCTGGCGCCTTAGAAGCGGTTTCAGAAGCCGTCCCGTTGCTGCGCGCTCAGCGCCCAGCGCGTGGAGGACGGACCCGCTCGCTGCTTCGAGCCGAAAGCGGGCGCGACGCCGGCGCTGGCGCGCACGCTCCCCTCTCGTCCCGAGCGAGCGTGAGCTGCGTAGGGCGAAGACGCCCGCATCCGTGGAATGGAGCGGTCCAGCACGTTCGCTCGCCTCGGGCCGGGCGACCGGCTCCGATTCGTCCATTTCGATGACGAGCGGGAGCTGGTCGCCTC
>JBBQNQ010000010.1:0-54203 GCA_038330095.1 Solirubrobacterales bacterium | reverse complement strand
GTACTAGGGTCGCGGGATGAACCTCTACGTCTGCTACGGCACCTTCCACTCCCCCCGGCCCGGCGGACACCCGTGCGGGAACGCCTACCGCGCGCTCAAGGACGCGGGCCACGAGCCCGAGGTGACCAAGACCTACGGGCTCGGCCTGTTGCCCGACGCCGTCAACGGGCCTCGCCGCCGGGAGGTCAAGCGGCTGACCGGCAACTCGTGGGTGCCCACGCTGGTGCTCGACGACGGCGAGCTCGTCGACGGCTCGCAGGCGATCATCGCCTGGGCACAGGCCAACCCCGCCGGCGTGCGGGCCTAGGCGCTTGGGCTCAGCCGCCCGGCCAGCTCGACGAACGCGTCGAGCGCGGCGGGGTTGGCGAGCGACTCGCGGCTGGCCGCCTCTTCGGGGGCGGTACCCATCAGGATGCGCTTGACCGGCACCTCGAGCACCTTGTTGCTGAGCGTGCGAGGGACCTCGGCGACCGCGATGATCTCATCGGGCACGTGGCGCGGGGAGCAGTCCACGCGCACCCGGCGCGCTATCCGGGCGCGCAGGTCGTCGGTCAGCTGCACCCCCTCGTCCAGGGCCACGAACAGCGGCATCCAGCCGGCCGTGCCCGGGCGGGGGAGGTCGACCACCAGCGCGTCGACGACCTCGGGCTCGGCCAGCACCGCGCGGTAGATCTCGCTGGTCCCCATGCGCACGCCGTGGCGGTTGATGGTGGAGTCCGAGCGCCCGGTGATGATCGCGGTGCCGCGCGAGGTGATCTCGATCCAGTCGCCGTGGCGCCACACCCCCGGATAGCTCTCGAAGTACGAGGCGCGGTAGCGCTCCTCGCCGGGGTCGTTCCAGAAGAACAACGGCATCGAGGGCATCGGCTCGGTGATGACCAGCTCGCCCACCTCGTCGACCACCGGCCGGCCCGACTCGTCGAACGCCTGCACCGCGGCGCCCAGCGCGCGCGCCTGAAGCTCTCCGCGGTGGACGGGGAGGGTTGGCACGCCGCTGACGAAGGCCGTGCACACGTCGGTCCCGCCGCTGGTGGAGAACAGCCACACGTCCTCCTTGACCGAGCCGTAGACCCAGTCGAAGCCCTCGGGCGCGAGCGGTGAGCCGGTCGAGCCGACGCTGCGCAGGGCACCGAGGTCGTGGGTCGCGCGCGGCTCGAGCCCCGTCTTCAGGCACGACGCGATGTAGCTCGCGCTCGTCCCGAAGCAGGTCATGCGCGCATCCTGCGCGTAGTCCCACAGCGCCTCGAGCCCGGGATGGGCGGGGTTGCCGTCGAAGAGGACGATCGTGGAGGAGCCCAGCAGCGTGCCGACGAGGAAGTTCCACATCATCCAGCCCGTGGTGGTGAACCAGAACATCCGGTCGCCCGGGTGCACGTCGAGGTGCAGCAGGTTCTTCTTGACCTGCTCGACGAGGATCCCGCCGTGGCCGTGGACGATCGCCTTGGGTAGGCCGGTCGTCCCCGAGGAGTACAGGACCCACAGGGGATGGTCGAAGGGCACCGCCTCGAAGGTCAAAGGGCCGTCGTGGGCGAGCAGCTCGTCCCAGCCCATCGCCCCCTCGACGCTCCCCGTGCCGAGGTAGGGCAGGACGACCGTGTGCTCGAGTGTCGGCAGCTCGCGCATCAGCCCGGCGACGATCTCGCGGCGGTCGAGCTCGCGAGCGCCGTAGCGGTAGCCGTCGACCGCGAGCAGCACCTTGGGCTCGATCTGGGCGAAGCGGTCGACAACGCTGCGCGCGCCGAACTCGGGGGCCGCGCTCGACCAGATCGCGCCCAGGCTCGCGGTGGCCAGGAAGGCCAAGACGGTCTCGGGGATGTTCGGCAGGTAGGCGACCACGCGGTCGCCGCGACCGACTCCCAGCGCCCGAAGCCCGGCCGCCGCGCGCGCCACCTGGTCGCGCAGCTCGTCCCAGCTCAGCTCGACGTCCGGCCGCGTCTGCGAGCGGGCGACGATCGCGGGCTCGCCCGGGCCCCCGGCGCCGAGCAGCTGCTCGGCGTAGTTGAGCTCCGCGCCTCCGAACCACTGTGCGCCGGGCATCTCGCGGCGCGCGAGCACGCGGTCATAGGGCGAGCGCGCACGAACCCCTCCGAACTCCCACAGCGCGGCCCAGAAGTCCTCGAGCTCTGAGACCGACCAGCTCCACAGCGCCTCGTAGTCGGGAAACGAGAGGCCGCGGGTCTCCTCCAGCCAGCGCGTGAACCGGGTCAGGGTGGCGCGCTCGACGGCCTCGGGCGAGGGGGTCCAGAGCGGTGCGCTCATACCGGCGTCACCGGGTTGCGCTTCGCCGGCCACTCCCTGCGGCGCCCGGCGTAGAGCGCGAAGCGGCGGGCGAGCTCGGTGCGCAGCTGCTCGGGTGCGATCACCGCGTCGACGACGAGCTCTGAGGCGAGGTGCAGGATGTCGATGTCCTGGGCGTATTCGGTGCGCAGCTCCTCGGTGCGCCGGGCGCGCTCGTCGGGGTCCTCGATGCCCTGCAGCTGGTTGTAGAAGACAGCGTTGATCGCGGCCTGCGGGCCCATCACCGCGATCGACGCGGTCGGGAGGGCGAGGCAGCAGTCGGGCTCGAAGGCCGGGCCGGCCATCGCGTAGAGCCCGGCGCCGTAGGCCTTGCGGACCACCACCGAGAGCTTGGGGACCGTCGCCTCGGACACCGCGCTGATCATCTTCGCGCCGTGGCGGATGATCCCGCCGCGCTCGACCGCGGTGCCGATCATGAACCCGGGCACGTCGGCCAGGAAGAGCAGCGGGACGTTGAAGGCGTTGCATGTCCAGATGAACCGCGCGGCCTTGTCGGCTGAGTCGGAGAACAGCACGCCGCCCTTGAACTTGGGCTGGTTGGCGACGATCCCGATCGCGCGGCCGTCGAGCCGGCCGAAGCCCACGATCAGCTCCTTGGCCCAGCGCGCGTGCACCTCGAAGAAGGACTCGGCGTCGAGCAGCGCCGAGAGCAGGTCGCGCATGTCCCACGGCTTGTTCTCGTCGGCGGGGACGATGTCGGCGACAGCGGCGTCCGAGCCCGGCTCGGCGGGGGGCGCGGGCGGCGGCTCGGCCTCCCAGCTGGCGGGAAGGTAGGACAGGTAGCGCCGGGCGAGGTCGATGCCCTTCTCATCGGTCTTGGCGAGGAGGTGGCCGCACCCCGACACGCCCGTGTGCATGCGCGCGCCGCCCATCTCCTCGAGGCTCACTTTCTCGCCGATGACCATCTCCGCCATGCGGGGCGAGCCGAGGTACATCGAGGCGTTGCCGTCGCGCATGACCACCAGGTCGCAGAACGCGGGGATGTAAGCGCCGCCCGCCGCACTGGGCCCGAAGAGCACGCAGACCTGCGGCACCACCCCGGACATGCGGACCTGGTTGAAGAAGATCCGCCCGGCGCCGCGGCGGCCCGGGAACATCTGCACCTGCTCGGTGATGCGCGCGCCGGCCGAGTCGACGAGATAGACCATCGGCACTCGGTGGCGCAGCGCCTGCTCCTGGCTGCGCAGGATCTTCTCGACCGTCTTAGGGCCCCAGGACCCCGCCTTGACCGTCGGGTCGTTGGCCATCAGCGCGACCGGGCGCCCGCCGATCGTCCCCATGCCGGTCACCACGCCGTCGGCGCCCAGGCCGTCGGCTTCCCAGCTGGCCAGCAGCGCCTCCTCGGCGAGCGAACCGGGGTCGAGCAGACGCGCGACGCGCTCTCGGACCGGCAGCTTGCCCTGCTCGCCCGCCCGGGCCCGGTGACGCTCGGGCCCGCCGTCCAGCGCGCGGGCGATGGCGTCCCCGAGGTGCGCGGCGTCGGTCACAGCTGCGGGTTGGGGACCGGCTCCTCGCCCGAGTAGTCGTAGAAGCCCGTGCCCGACTTGCGCCCGAACCACCCGGCGGCGAGCATCTTGTTGAGGATCGGCGGCCGGGCGAAGCGCTTCTCGCGGTACTCGTCGAACATCACGTCGCAGATCGCCCCCATGGTGTCCAGTCCCACGAAGTCCGACAGCGTCAGTGGTCCCATCGGGTGGCCGGCGCCCGCCTGCATCGCGGCATCGATCTCGGCGATCGAGCCGATGCCCTCCTCGTAGCCGCGCATCCCGTCGAGGAGATAGGGGACGAGCAGGCGGTTGACGATGAAGCCGGCGGTGTCGCGGGTCTGCACGGTGAGCTTGCCGAGCCGCTGACCGAAGTCCATGCCTGCCTGGAAGGCCTCGTCGGAGGTGGTGACGCCGCGAATCACCTCCAGCAGCTTCATCACCTGCACGGGGTTGAAGAAGTGCAGACCCACGAAGCGGTCCGGGCGGCTGGTGGCCGCCGCCTGGTCGATGACCGGCAGCGAGGAGGTGTTCGTCGCCAGGAAGGCCTCCGGCTTGACGATTGCGTCGACCTCCTTCCACATCTCGAGCTTGCGCGCGAGGTCCTCGGTGATCGCCTCGATCACGAGGTCGCTCTCCGCGAGGTCGCCGTACTCCAGCGTTCCGTGAATGCGCCCGCGAACCGCGTCGGCTTCCTCCTGGCTGGACCTGCCCTTGTCGACGGCGCGCGCGAGCTGCTTCTCGATCTTGCCGACGCCCTTGTCGAGCGCGGTCTGGTCGACCTCCCGGACGACGACCTCGAGGCCGGACTGCGCAGCCACCTGCGTGATGCCGTGGCCCATGAGCCCGCAGCCCAGCACGCCAAGCTTCGTGATCTCCGTCACCCAACCCTCCTCTTCGTGAGCGAAGGGCGGCAGCCTACACTCGCGCCCCTCGTGGCCACCCTCCTGTACGTCTATCCGCGCATGTCCTCGTTCATCGCCATCGACCGCGAGGCGCTCGCGGCCGAGCACGAGGTGCTCGACTGGGAGCAGCCCGGGCGGTTCACCAACCTGCGCCGGATGATCTCCCTGCTGCGCCGCGCCGACGCGGTGGTGGGCTGGTGGGCCTCGTGGCACACCTTCTTCCCGATCACGCTCGCGTGGCTGGCGCGAAAGCCGTCGCTGCTGATCGTCGGGGGCTTCGACGTCGCCGCGGTGCCGGAGGTCGGCTTCGGCTACCAGCTCGGCGGGTTTCGCAAGTGGGCGAGCCGCTGGATCATCGCCCGGGCCACGCGGCTGGTCACCAACTCGCACTACAGCCGCGAGGAGATCGCCCGCAACATCGGGCCGCGCACTGCCGCGCGCGTGGAGGTCATCCACCACGGGATCCCCGACCCCTTCGGGGGTCTTGCGCCCGAGGAGCGGCGCGATCCCGTGGTGCTGACGGTCGGCGGGGTCACCGCGCTCACCCTCGAGCAGAAGGGCCAGCGGCCCTTCGTCGACGCCGCGCGGCTCGTGCCCGAGGTCCGCTGGGTGCAGGCCGGCGCGTGGCTGGAGGAAGCTGCCGTGCAACGGCTGCGCGAGCGCGCCGGCGACAATGTCGAGCTGCGGGGCTGGGTCCAGCAGGCAGAGCTCGAGGAGCTCTATCGGCGCTCGGCGGTGTACGTGCAGGCCTCCTGGCACGAGGGCTTCGGGATGGCGGTATGCGAGGCGATGCTCGGCGGCTGCGTGCCCGTGGTGCGCGATGCCGGAGCGATGCCCGAGGTGGTCGGCGACGCGGGCGTCCTCATTGCGGGCTCCGAGCCCGAGCAGATCGCCGACGGGGTGAAGCGGGCGCTGAGCGCCGGGCCGCAGGGCCGGCGGCGGGCGCGCGAGCGCGTGCTGTCCTCCTTCCCCCTCCGCGAGCGTCATGAGCGGCTCCGCCACGCGGTGGCGTGCTTGCTCGCCTCGCGGACCGGGTAGGCCATCCCGCGGCATGACGCTCCTCGACCGCTTTCGCCTGGACGGCAAGGTCGCCCTCGTCACCGGGGCGTCCTCGGGGCTCGGGGTGGCGTTCGCCGAGGGGCTCGCGGAGGCCGGGGCCGACGTGGTGATCTGCGCCCGGCGCGCCGAGCGCCTGCAGGAGACCAAGGCGCGCGTGGAGGAGCTCGGGCGCCGCTGCCTGGCCGTCCCCGCCGACGTGTCCAAGGTCGAGGACTGCGGGCACGTGGTCGAGCAGGCCATGAGCGAGCTCGGTCATGTCGACGTGCTCGTCAACAACGCCGGCATCGGCACGGCGGCTCCGGCCACCCGCGAGGACCCCGACGACTTCCGCCGGGTGATCGACGTCAACCTCAACGGCTCCTACTGGATGGCCCAGGCGTGCGGGCGGGTCATGAAGCCGGGCAGCTCGATCGTCAACATCGGCAGCGTCCTGGGCTCGACCACCGCCGGGCTTCCACAGGCGGCCTACTGCTCGAGCAAGGCCGCGATCATCGGGCTCACCCGCGACCTCGCTCAGCAATGGACGGGGCGCAAGGGAATCCGCGTCAACGCGCTCGCGCCCGGGTTCTTCCCGTCGGAGATGACCGACGAGTTCCCCGAGGGCTACCTCGACATGATGATGTGGCGGCTGCCGGCCGGGCGGACGGGTGAGCCGCACGAGCTGGTGGCGGCGCTCGTCTTCCTGGCCAGCGACGCCGCCTCCTACGTCACCGGCATCGTCCTGCCGGTCGACGGCGGCCTGCTCACCACCTGAGCCGCGCCGCCCGGGGCTGACGGGACCCCCTGCGATCATGGGGCCCCATGTGCGGCATGGGTGCGATCCTCGACGCGGCCGGCACCGTCTCCGCCGACGCGCCGGCGCGGATGGTCGCCGAGCTGCGCCACCGCGGGCCCGACGGGGACGCCACGCGCCGGTGGGGGCCCGCCACGCTGGTCCACACCAGGCTGGCGATCATCGACGTGGCCGGAGGCGACCAGCCGCTGTCGAGCGAGGACGGGTCGGTCTCCGTCGTGGTCAACGGCGAGATCTACAACCACCTCGCACTGCGCGAGGAGCTCGAGGCGAGCGGGCACCGCTTCGCGACCCATTCGGACTGCGAGGTGGTCGTGCACCTCTACGAGGAGCACGGGCTCGACGCGTTCCGCCGCCTGAACGGCATCTTCGGGCTTGCCCTGTGGGACGACCGCCGGCGGCGGCTCGTGGCCGCCCGCGATCACTTCGGGGTCAAGCCCGTCTACTGGTGCGGGGACGGCCGGCGGCTCGCGCTCGCCTCCGAGGTCCAGGCCCTGCTGGCGACCGGCTTGGTGAGCGCCGAGGTCGACCCGGTCGCGCTCGACCACTACCTCGCCCTGCGGCTCGTGCCCGCGCCCCGGACGCTGTTTGCGGGCGTGTCCAAGCTCCCGGCGGCCTCGATGCTCGTCGCCGAGGATGGACGGGTGCGGGTGGAGAGCTTCCGCGCGCCGCCCGGGCCGGTGCTCGCCGATGCGAGCGCCGGCGAGCTGCGCGACCGCTTCCTCGCCGCCGTCGAGCGCCAGATGATGTCCGACGTCCCCTACGGCGCCTTCCTCTCGGGCGGGGTCGACTCGGCCGCCGTGGTGGCGGCGATGGCCCGCAGCGCCGAGCAGCCGCCAAACACCTTCACCATCGGCTTCCCGGGCGCGGGCGGCGCCTTCGACGAGCGCGAGGCCGCGGCGATCACCGCGCGGGCGCTGGGCACCGACCACCACGCGACTGTCCAGGAGGCCGGCGACGTCCTCTCAGACCTCGAGGCCGCCGTGCGCCGGCTCGAGGAGCCATTGGCGATCACCTCCGCCCCCGCGCTCATGCAGCTCAGCGCCTACGCCGCCCGCTCGGTGAAGGTGGTGCTCTCGGGTCAGGGAGCCGACGAGCCGCACGGAGGTTATGACCGCCACCAGGCCGCGCTCGCGCTGCGCTTCCTGGGCGCGGCCCCCTCCGGCCTCGCGCGGCCGGCCGCAGGCCTCGCCAGCGCGCTGCCGCGCCTCGAGCGGGCGGGCCAGCTCGCCGCGCTGGTGGGCGCCGGGCCGACGGAGGCCCAGCTCGCGCTGGTCGAGTTCACCTCGGCACCGATGCGCGAGCGGCTGTCGGGGACCGCGGCGGGCGCGCAGGCCGCCGCCGAGCGTCGCGCGGCGGTGCAGGCCGTGCGGTCCGACGTCGGGGACCGGCCGCCGCTCGATCAGTCGCTCTACCTCGACGCCCACCTCTTCCTGCCCGACCGGCTGCTCATCTGCGGCGACAAGATGGCCATGGCCCACGGGCTGGAGCTGCGCGTCCCCTATCTCGACGCCGAGCTGATGGGCTGGGTCGAGCGGATCCCCGGACGGCTGCGGACCGGGTTGCGTGCCAAGAAGCGCCTGCACCGCGAGGCGATCGACCCGCTGGTGCCGCGCGAGGTCCTCGCCCGCCCGCGCCAGGGCTTCACCACGCCGCTGGACGAATGGCTGCGCACTTCGCTGGCCGCCGAGGTGCGCCGGCGCTGGAGCGACGGCGCGCTCGACGGCCTCGCCCGGCGCCCCGTGGTCGAGGGCCTGGTCGACGACCACCTCGCCCGCCGCGCGGACCACAAGCGGCTGCTCTACGCGCTGCTCGAGCTGGCCGTGTGGCACGGCGCGTTCGTGCAGGGCGCGCCCGCGCGCGAGCCCGCGGCGACCGCGACGCGGTGATGGACTCCACGCCCGCCGCCGTCGTGGGGTCGCCCCCGGAGGACGAGGCCGAGCAGCGCCGCCTGCTCTCCAGCCGGCTGCTGGCGCGCAATACGCTGTTCTCGCTCGGCGGCCAGATCGTGACCCTGCTGGCGGCGTTCGTCGCCGTCCCCCTGCTCGTGGACGGCCTGGGCACTGCGCGCTTTGGAGTGCTGACCCTCGCCTGGGCGCTGATCGGCTATGCGCAGGTCTTCGACCTCGGCATCGGCCGGGCGCTGACCAAGCTCACGGCGGAGCGGATCGGCTCGCCGCGAGCGGCCGAGATGCCCGGACTGTTCTGGACCGGGCTGGCCGCGATGGCCGGGCTCGGCGTGGTGGTCGGCGCGATCGTCGCCGCGCTCTCCTCGTGGCTGGTACGCGACGTGCTCAACATTCCGGCCGGGCTCGAGGACGAGACCGTGCATGCGTTCTGGCTGCTCGCGGCCAGCCTTCCTCTGGCCATCAGCGGCGCCGCGCTGCGCGCTCACCTGGAGGCGTGGCAGCGGTTCGACCTGACCAACGCGGTGATCGTCCCCATCGCGCTCGTGACCTACTTCGGCCCCGTCCTGATGCTGGCGATCGACAACAACCTCGTGCTCGTGGTCGCCGCGGTGGTGTTCAGCCGAGCGCTGTCCTGGACGACGAACCTCGTGCTGGTGCTGCGCATCTCGCCCGACGTGCGCGCGCAGCGCAGAGTCCGACGGGCGATGCTGCGTCCGCTGCTGACCTTCGGCGGCTGGGTCACGGGAACCAACGTCACCAACGCGCTGATGACCGCCGCCGACCGCTTCGTCGTCGCAGCGGTGGCCTCGATCACCGCCGTCGCGTACTTCGCCACCCCCTACGAGGTCGTCTCGAAGCTGTGGCTGGTCTCGATCGTGCTGTCGGGCGTCTTCTTCCCGGCCTTCGCGCTCTCGCTCGCCGCCCGCCCGCAGCGCACCGCGACGATCTTCGGCGGAGCGATGCGCCTCGGCTTCATAGCCCTCTTCCCGATCACCCTGGCCATCGTCACCTTCGCCCACGAGGGGCTGAACCTGTGGCTCGGCGGAGAATTCGCGAACAACAGCGAGCGCGTCCTGCAGTGGCTGGCGATCGGCGTCCTGGTCTCGAGCCTCAACCAGCTCGCCAGTGCGCTCGTCCAGAGCGGCCGCCCGGACCTGACCGCGAAGCTGGCGTTCGTCGAGCTGCCGGTCTACCTCATCGGCTTCTGGCTCGCGCTGCGCGCGGGCGGCATCCAGGCCGCGGCGGCCGTCTGGGCGGCGCGCGCGGTCCTCGAGGGTGCCGTCCTGTGGGCGTTCGTCCGCCGCCTCTCACCCGCCTCGGCGGCCGCAATCGCCCCGCTCGCGCCGGCCTTCGTGGCCGCCGCGCTCGCCTACGGCGCGGCCTTCCTGCTCGAAGGGGTCGCGGCGAGAGCGGCCTTCCTGGTCCTCGTCCTCGCCGCCTTCCTGCCCCTCGCCTGGCGGCGGATCCTGCGGGCCGAGGAGCGCGGCCGGGTACGGGCGCGGTTTCGCCCACGCCCGGCCTGAGGCGTCAGGGCCCTTACGGCGCGACGACCAACCGGATCGGGTCGCCCTCCTTGGTGGCGAGCTGCTCGACGCCTCGGGCGACCTCTTCGAGCGCCATCACCTCGGTGACCGAGCGCGAGACGTCGAGGCGGCCGGTCGACACGAAGCTGACCAGCTGGTCGAGGTGGGACTTGTCATAGCCGAGATGGCCCAGGAGGGCGTGCGACATGACGCCGAACAGGGCGCTGGGGCCGAGCACGATCGGCTCGGCGGAGAGGCCGATGATCACGAGCCGTCCGAAGCGCCCGAGGCAGGCGTCGGCCTGCACGAGGACGCGGTTCAGGCCCACGAGGTCGACGGCCACGTCCAGCCCCCGGCCGCCGGTCAGGCGCCAGACCTCCTGCTCGACACCCTCAGCGGTGGGATCCAGCGCGTGGTCGGCGCCGAACTCGAGCGCGCGGCGGCGCGCGGCCTCGATGGGGTCGAGCGCCACGATCGGCCCCGCGCCGACCATCCTCGCGACTTGCACCGCATGCACGCCGAGCCCTCCGATGCCCCACAGGCCGATCGCCTCGCCCTGGCGCAGCTCCGCGCGTGCGGTGAGGCCGGCGTAGGGCGTGGAGACGGCGTCGGCGAGGATCGCCGCCTGCTCGAAGGGAACGTGGTCGGGTACCTCGACCAGCGCCAGCCACGGCACGACGACGTACTCGGCCCAGGCGCCGTCGTAGGCGAAGCCCATCACCTTCACCGCCAGGCAGCGCGCGGGGTCGTGGCCGCGAACGCAGCTGTCGCACACCCCGCACGGCTTGCCGCCGGCCATTACCACCCGCGTCCCGGGCTGCCAGACGTCGGGCACGTACTCGCCGACGCGCTCGACCACCCCTGCCGACTCGTGGCCGGGAATCACTCGTGCCAGCGGCGTCGGCAGCGTGCCGTCGAGCAGGTGCACGTCGGACAGGCAGATGCCGCAGGCCTTCACGCGCACCAGCACCTCGCCGGGGCCAGGCTCCGGAACGGGCACGTCCTCGAGCTCCAGCCGCCGGTTGGAGGAGTCGAAGACCGCGGCGCGCATCGCCGTCATCCTCTCAGGTACGCGGCTCGATGGTGGGGCGCTCGCGGCCGGTAGCCTCGTGGGCCCGACCGCGAGGAGCCCCGCCATGCCCGTCATCGAGACCGACGACCGCGGTGCCGTACGCCACATCGTCCTCAACCGGCCCGAGAAGCGAAACGCGTTCAACGCCGAGCTCGTGCTCGGCCTCGGCGAGACGATGGGCGCGGCGGCCGACGATCCCGGGGTACGGGTCGTGGTCCTCCGCGGCGCCGGGCCGATGTTCTCCTCGGGCGTCGACCTCAGCAGCGCCGGGCAGCTCGCCGAGCACCCCGGCAGCCTGCGCACGTTCCGTCGCCCGTGGATCGACGTCTGCAACCTGATGGAGGCAATGCCCAAGCCGGTGATCTGCCAGGCCCACGGGGCGTGCATCGGCGGCGCGCTGGAGACCGCGCTGGCCTGCGACCTGCGCGTGCTCGCGACCGACACCCTCGTCGGCCTGCCCGAGACCCGCCTGGGCCTGATTCCCGACGTCGGCGGGTGCTCGCGCCTGCCCAGCGTGGTCGGCGTGGGGCGCGCCAAGGAGCTGATCATGACCGGGCGGCTGATCGGGGGCGAGGAGGCCGAGCGCATCGGGCTCGCCAACCGGGCGGTGCCCGCGGCCGAGCTCGATGCCGCCACCGAGGCTCTGTGCGACGAGCTGCTGACCTGCGCCCCGATCGCGGTCGGCCTCGCCAAGCGGGTCATCGACTCGGCGGCCAAGCCGGCGCTCGCCGTCACCCTGGAGCAGGAGGTCACCGCGCAGCAGGTCTGCGCGTCGAGCGAGGACTTCGCCGAGGCCGCCACGGCGTTCGTCGAGAAGCGCCAGCCCGAGTTCGCCAACCGCTGAGCCGATCGGCAGACGAGCCCCCGAGCAGGCGTCCTTGCGCCGCCTCCCCGCCGCCCTGGTCGCGGGCTGGGCGCTGATCTCGCTCGCGTGGCTGGTGGCCAACCCGCCGTTCGCCGCGCCCGACGAGGCGGCCCATTACCTGCGCGCGCTCAGCGTTGGCGGCGGCACGCTGATCGGGAAGGAGACCAGCAAGCCCCCCACGGCGGTGATCCCGCAACAGCAGCGCAACCTCGACGAGATCTCGCGCGCGGTGACCATCCCGGGAAGGCTCGCGCCCCCCGATGCTGGCTGCTACATCCGCGACCCCCGCGTGCCGGCAACCTGCGTGGACGAGAGCGGAGAGCCCCCGTCGGGGACGATCGGGGCGGTCACCTACGTAGGCGACTACCAGCCCCTGCCCTACCTGCTGCCGGCGGCACTGACGCGCATCGGCGGGCGCGCTGCGGCGGCCGACCGCTTCGGCCGGCTGGGGATCCTTCTGCCGTCGATCGCGCTGCTCGCGCTGGCCGTTGCCCTGCTGTGGGATCCGGTGACGGGCGGCGCGTCGCTGCTGGGGGCTGTCGTCGCGGTGACCCCGATGGCGCTCTACTGCGCGGGGAGCCTGACCGGCAGCGGCATAGAGATCGCGGCGGGGATCTCGCTCCTCGCCGCGCTGCTGCGCGTGCGCCGCGACGGCGACTGCGCGCCGGCATGGGTGCTGGCCGCCGCCGGGGTCTCCGGCGCCGTTCTCGCCCTCAGCCGCTCGGCCTCGCCGGCGTGGCTGGTGCTCGCGGTGCTGCTGTTCGTCGCGCTCGTCGGGCCGCGCGCGGCCGGCCGCCTGCTGGTCCGCCGCCGCGCCGCGCAGCTCGCCGGCGGCACGCTCGTCGTCGCGCTCGCCCTAAACCGGGTGTGGGAGTCCCTATATGGCCCGAGCTTGTCGCTCGGCCTGGCGAACGGCCGCCAGGCGCTGCGCGACGGCCTCGACCAGCTTCGGGGCCTGGGCGACCAGCTCGTGATCGGCTACGGCTACCTCGAGTTCAAGCCGCCGCTCGTCCTCTCGCTCGGGTGGCTGGCCCTCGTCGCCGTGCTCGTCGCCGCGGCGCTGGCGGTGGCGGGGCGGCGCGAGCGGATCGTGCTCGCGGCGACGGCGGCGGCCGCCCCGTTGATCCCGGTGGTGCTGTACGTCGTCTACCTGCGCCACACCGGCTTCGGTGTCCAGGGCCGGCACGTGCTGCCGATCATCGTGGCCGTGCCGCTGCTGGCCGGCGAGCTCGTTCGCGAGCGATGGGAGCAGCTGGCCTCCCGGGTGCGGCGAGCGCTGCTGGTGGGCGTGCCGGTCCTGGCGAGTGCAGGCCAGGTGGTCGCGTGGTGGCTCAACGAACGGCGTGCCGCCGTCGGAGTCGACGGCCCTTTGTGGTTCCTGGGCGATGCGGCGTGGAGCCCGCCGGTGCGCTGGGGGATATGCATCCTGCTGGTCGTCGCGGGGGCCGCTCTCGCCTCAGCGGCGGTCGTCGCGGCGGGAGGCGGGGGCGGCTATCCCGCCGCCGGGGCGCTTGCGAGCAGGCGACCCACGCCTCGGACCGAGCGCATCCCGTAGCCGTAGGAGGGGTTTCCGTCGGTGAGGACGGCGATCGCGATGACGGTCCCGCCGCGCTCGAGCCGCGCCGCCTGGTGGATGAGCCCACCGCGCCCCGTCGAGCGCAGGCCCACCTTGAAGAACACGCGCCAGCCCGCCGGCCGGGCGACCGCAGGGATGCCCCAGCTCTGCTCGGCGACGACCGTCTCCAGCAGCCCCTTCGCATAGGGACGGAAGCGCTCGGGGAGCACGCGGTCGAGCGCGTAGAAGAGGCGCGCCTGGTCGGCTGCGCTGATCTGCGCGCGCGCCCAGCTGCGGGCCGAGCAGCGGCAGGACCGGATGCTCTCCGGGCCGATGACGAAGTCGGTCATCCCCGCGACCTCGGCGATGCGTCGCAGACCGCCGTCGCGCACATGGCGGTAGATCGCCGTGGCCGCGTCGTTGTCAGAGACGCGGATCATCGGCCCCAGGCGCGCCCGCTCGCGCGCGGTCAGCTCGCGGTCGGAGCCGTCGACCTTGCGCAGGTACTCGACGAGCAGCATCGCCTTGACCACGCTCGCCGTCACGAAGCGGGCATGGATGTTGATCCCGTCAAGGCGCCCGTCGCCGTCGATCACCGCGAACGCCCTGCGTCCCTCGCGGGCCTTCAGGTAGGCCTTGGCAGCGGAGATCTGCTTCGCGGTGGGGGTGGCCTGCGCCCGCGCCACCCCCGGGAGCAGGAGCGCGACGAACAGGGCGGCGAGCGTCCCCGCTCGCCTCACGAGCGCCTCACGGGCTCGCCAGCCATGCGGTCGGGGTGGTCCACACCCACATCAACCCGAACGCGCCGCCGAAGTCGTGCATCGGCAGGTGCGCGCGGCGGGCGCCGCGTACCGTGATCTCACCAATGTGCATGGGCCGGGGCGAATCTACCGGCCCCCGAGGCTCGCCGGGCCCAGCGCGGCCGAGGACCAGCTGAAGCGCGTTACGTCCTCGCGTGGGGCGAGCGCTCCGGTCCGCAGGCCGCGGCGCACGAAGAGGATCGGGGCGGGCGCCGCGTGGGCGATCTCGCGCCGGGTCTCCCCCAGCCCCTCCTGGCGCCAGCGCTCGGACAGCCCGATGAGCAGCAGCCCGGCGCCCCGCGCGGTCTCCACGATCTCCGCTCCGCCGGACCCGACGACGGGCTCGGCGTGCACTCCCGCGAACTTCTGCAGCATCAGCGAGGCGTTGGCCAGCGTGCGGGTCGAGTCGCCACCCCCGTCGCCCTTGCCGGCGGCGCCCAGCATGCGCAGCGGCGCGCCGGTTGCGGTCGAGATCCAGGCACCGAGCTCGAGCGCCGCCCAGTCGTGGTCGGCGCCGCCGAAGGGAACGAGCACCGCAGCCTCCGGACCGGGCAGGACGCGGTCGCCCTCGCGGGCGACGAGCAGTGCCACGTCCGAGGGCGCCCTGCGCAGCAGCGTCCCGACGTCGCCGCGCGGCACGCCCGCACCGAGCAACGGCCGGCGGCCGTCGACCAGCACCAGGTCCACCTCCTCGCTCTCGGACAGCCGCACCAGGTCCTCGCCCGCATGTGCGGAGTTGAAGGCCACCGCGCGCGCGGCGATCCCGCGGCCGAGTAGCTCGAGGCGGAGCCTGGCCAGGCGCTGGGAGGTCTCGGCGAGCATGCGGTCCTCGGTCTGCAACGCCCCTCGGACCTGGGCCGCACGGGGCGGCGGGTTGACCCGTGTCAGGATCAGCTCGCGCGGGGGCTCGCTGGCCGCGAGGGGCTCGGCGAGCGCCACGAGCTGCTCCATCGCGGTGTCGGACTGCGGCGCGACGAGGATCGAGCGCTCGGGAATCGACACCGGCGAGTCGGCAAGGCTCGCCCGCCGGGCGTCCTCCAGCTCCTCCTCGACAGGGGCCCCGAACTCGTTGCGCGGATCGATCAGGCGCAGCAGCGGCCCGGTCATGAAGGTCGTGGCCAGGGCCATGATCACCAGCGCGGCGAACAGGGCCTGGGTCATGACCCCCTTCTCCAGCGCGAGGTTGAGAACGATCAGCTCGGTGAGCCCGCGCGTGTTCATCAGCGTGCCGAGCACCGCGGACTCGCGCCAGCCCAGCCTGGTGACCCGCGCTGCGAGCACCGTCCCGCCGAACTTGCAGGTGATCGCGACGACGAGCAGCACGAGCGTGAGCAGCACGAGCACGCCGCGGTCGAGCAGGAAGAGGTTGGTCTTCAGGCCGGTGTAGGCGAAGAACAGCGGCAGCAGCAGCGTGACGACGAAGTCCTCGACGCGGTGCGTCACGTCCTCGGTGAGACCCGCGTGGCGAGGCATCACCGCGCCCATGACGAAGGCCCCGAAGATCACCGCGATGCCGATCTGCTCGGTTACGAAGGCGGACACGAGGACCCCGGCGAAGATCGCCGCGATCCACGCGCCGGGCACGCGGCCCGCCTCGTCGTAGGCGAGCGACGCGCGCGCCAGCACGCGCCGGACCCCGAGGAACATCACGGCCACGAACGCGAGGGCGAGACCGATCGTCTCGAACACGCCGACGGCCGAGCCGGCAACGGCCACCGCCGTCGCGAGCGCGATGAGGAACCATGCGGTCACGTCGTCGATCGCCGCGCTGGCAAGGGCGAGCGCGCCGACCGGCCGCTTGAGCATCCGACGCTCCACGAGGATGCGCGCGAGCACCGGGAACGCGGTGATCGACATCGAGACGCCCATGAACAGCGCGAAGCCGACGAAGTCGGCGTCGGGGCCGACGAGCTCGTAGACCGGGAGCGCGATCAGCAGCCCCGCGGCCATCGGCACGAGCACGCCGGTGTTGGAGATCGCGACCGCCTGGCTGACCCGCCCGCGCAGCTGCGAGAGGTCGAGCTCGAGGCCGATCAGGAACATGTAGAAGATGAGCCCCAGGTTCGCCGCGACACCGATGAACGGGATGACGTCGCTGGGGAAGAGCGACTGCTGGACGTCGGGCGCCACCTTTCCGAGCAGCGTCGGGCCGAGCAGGATCCCCGCGGTCACCTCGCCCATGACCCGCGGCTGGCCGAGGCGCTGGAAGAGCACTCCCATCAAACGCGCCGCGAGCATTACGACGGCGACCGCGATGAAGAAGGCGCCGAGGATCCCCTCGAAGTCGCGGACCTTGGTCGCCGTCACCTTCTCCGGAGCCGTGAGGCTGATCTGGCGGCCCGCCGCATCGCCGCTCAGCAGGGCCCGCCCGCCCTTCTGGCACGTCACCCTCCCGGTCACCCGGCCGCCTGCGTAGCGCGCCGTTCCGGCCGTGCGCTCGCCGGACCTGACGGTGTAGGGGCCGCTCCCCTCGAGCGCCAGGTTCCCGCCCAGGCAATCCGAGCGCGGGCTGAGGCTGTACTCGCCGGCCACGTCGCCGGGGGGACGCTGGCGCTGGACGCCCGGCGGCGGCGGCTCGCGGCGAAGCTGTGCGCTTGCGGGCGCCCCGCCGACCTCGCCGCGCAGCACCCCGTCGGCCACGGTCGCGCGAACCTCCCCCTGTCCCTGTCCGCCGCGCGCGCAGTCCAGCGTGCCGGTCAACCGCCCGTCGCGCACCTCGAGCTTGCCCTTCGCGCCGCCCCCGCTCGACTCCACGTTGACGAAGCGCCCCGATTGCAGGACATCGAGCTTCGCTCCGGTCGCGCCGAGGCACGGGTTGGCTCGGGTGACGTCGTAGCCGCCGGCGATCGAGCGCTCGCTGTGCTTGTCGCGGCCGGCCTGGACGACCACGGCCGCGATGGCCACCGCGACGATGCCGAGCACCGCGAAGTAGACGGCCAGCCGCCGCGGCGAGAGGGTCAGAGCGGCCGGGCCGGGCGCCACGGGGGCGCGAGTGTACACGCGGCGAGGCGGTGGATGGCCATGGTTATGCTTGGCCGGCATGTTCAAGCGGCACACGGACGAGCCCCTGCCGGGCTCGACCCTCGGCCCCTTCCGGGTCGAGGAGATGCTCGGCGAGGGAGGCATGGGCCAGGTCTTCCGCGCGATCCGCGAGCCCGAGGGAGAGACCGTCGCGCTCAAGGTCATGAAGCGCGAGTTCGCAGCCGACCAGCAGTACAGCCGCCGCTTCCTGCGCGAGGCCAGGGCCGCCCAGGAAGTCGAGCACAAGCACCTCGTCCGGGTGCTCGAGGCCGGGGAGGCCAATGGGCGCCAGTACCTGGTGATGCGCTACGTCCCCGGCCGCTCGCTCGAGGAGCGCATCGAGGTCGACGGGCCACTGCCCGTCGACGAGCTGCTGGAGATCGTCGCCCACATCGCGGCGGGTCTCGACGCGCTGCACCAGCGCGGCCTCGTGCACCGCGACATCAAGACCTCCAACATCCTGCTCGAGCCCGACGGCTGCGCGTCGCTCACCGACTTCGGGCTGGCCAAGGGCCAGGGCTACAGCCTGCTCACCAAGCCCGGGCAGGTCATGGGGACGCTCGACTACCTCGCCCCCGAGTTGATCCGCGGGGAGGAGGCCGGGCCGCGCAGCGACATCTACTCCTTCGGCTGCGTGGTCTATGAATGCCTCGCGGGCCAGCCGCCGTTCGCCGGGAAGGGCGTCTTCCAGGTGGGCATGGCCCATCTCGAGGACGAGCCCGGCGACCCGTGTGCGAAGCGCGACGACGCCCCTGCCGGCCTGTCCCAGATCGTCTTGCACGCCCTGGCCAAGGACCCGGCGCAGCGACCCCCCACCGCGACTGCCTACGGGCACTTGCTGCGCCTCGCGGCGCGACCGAGCGGCATCCGGTGACGCCTGTCCTGCTCGTGACCGCCGGGCCGGCGGCAGGGCTGCGCGTCGCGGTCGAGCGCCGGCTCGTGGTCGGGCGTCGCGACGCGGACGTGACGATCGAGGACCCGGAGCTCTCGCGCCGCCACGCGACCGTCGAGCCCGCCGGCAGGGCACCGCCGGCAGAGCCGGTGGTCGGCCTGCTGGTCAACGACCTCGGCTCCACCAACGGCACGTGGGTCAACGGAGCGCGGGTCGCCGGACCGACTGTGGTGACGCCCGGCGACGAGCTCGTGGTCGGCGACTCGCGGATGCACGTCGAACGAGCGGCCGCGGCGGCGATTCCCGTCGCGGCCGGGCCGCCCCAGCAGCCCTTCGGGTCCTTCGCCTCCTCCCCGATCCCTACACGGCCGCCTCGCCGCGCCGCCGCTACCCGGCTCCCTGCGGGGATGGTCGCGACGTGGGCCATCGTCGTCGCCGACGCGCTCGCGCTGCTCGCCTACTTCGCGACCCGCTGACCCTGCGCCGCGAACGCCTCGAGCGTGCCCGCGGCGAGGCGCACGCACCGCTCCACGCAGTCCCAGTCCACGCCGTCGGGGATGTCGGTGGGGAGGTGGTAGTTCTGCAGGCCGCGCGGGCCGGCGGACAGGAGGCAGACGGCGGGCAGGCCAGCGAAGCGGGCGAGGACCGGATCGGTCCAGCCGCCGATGCGCCACCGCGCGGGAGGGTCTAGGCCGGCGCGACTCGCGCCCTCGTCGACCAGCGCCAGATCCTGCTCGCGGTAGCGATGGGTGAGCACGGCGCCCTCCGCCGCGCAGACGATGGGCTCCTCGCCGCCGAGCGTGTCGAGGCCGACGACGACGGTCGCGCCGGGGTCCAGCTCGGCGCCGTGGCCGCGCAGGAACGCCCGCATCCCGTCCATGCCGGACTCCTCGCAGCCGGTGGACACGCCGAGCACCTCGACGTGCTCGAGCGGTGCGGCGGCGAGCGCTTCCGCCAGCGCGAGCAGCGCCGCTACGCCGGACGCGTTGTCGCTGGCGCCGGGCACGACCGCAGAGCGCGCGATGTCCGTCTGGGCCGCGGCCGCCACCGCGAGCGGCAGGGCTCCGGCACGCTGTGCGCCCGGCTTGCGGGCCGCGCATCCGGCCGCCACCAGCGCCAGCCCGGCCGCGAACGCGGCCTCGAAGGGTTCTACCCGGCGGGGGCGAACCGGCAGGCGGGCCAGCAGGCGCCAGGTCCATCCTGTCCGCGCAGCGTCGTGATGGACGACGAGGACCGCGGTGCGCCGCCTCTCGCCCCGCGCCGGAACCCGCGCGACGACGTTCGCCCCCTCGCTGCGGCCAAGGAAGCGTGCGAGCCACGACGCTCGACCGCTGGCCTCGAGCTCCAAGGAGAGCAGGGCGCCCGCCGCGAGCGCGGCTCCCCGCCCGCCCCCGAGCCGCGCTGCCACGAGGCCGGCGACGGCGTGAGCGAGGTGCGACCACGCGAACGTCCTGCGACCCCGGAACGCCTCCACGCGCACGTCGCCAACCCCTCGCTCGCGCAGGCGCCCGGCAATCCACGCCGCGGCTTCGCGCTCGCCCGCCGACGCCGACCCGCGCCCCATGCCCGCGAGCGCCTCGACGTCGGCGCGCAGCGCGGAGCGGTCGACCTTCACCTGATGGCGAAGTACACCAGCAGGACCAGGACGACCAGGACGAAGACGGCGAGCGGCGCGGTCTGAGCGCGTCGCTTGGTGCGCACGTCGAGGAGGCGCGCGAGCTCTTCGCCGGGGCCCTCGGGGGCGCCCGGCGCGGAGAGCGGCGCCACGGCCGGAGTGGGCGGCGGTGGCGCCTGCGGCGGAGACGGCGCCTCGGCGGCGATGGCCTGCGGCACGGCCCGCACCGCCGACGGCTGGGCGGCGATCTGGGCCAGGCTGCGCAGCTCGACCACCGTGACCCCCACGAGGATGTCGTCGCCCGGCCCGACCGTGGCCGGCGCCTGCAGCTCGGCGCCGTTGACGAACGTGCCGTTGCTCGAGCCCAGGTCCTCGACGACCGCCTGGGCACCGTGCGGGGTGATGCGCACGTGGTGGCGCGAGACCTGCGGGTCCTCGAGGACGAGCTGGGCGTCCTGCGCGCGGCCGAGCACGAGCGGCTCGCCGAGCGGCACCTGGCGCCCGGCGCCCGGCCCCTCGACGATCTCCAGGCTCAGCGCGGCCATCAACCCGTACGCCAGTCGACCGGCCCGGCCGTCAGCAGGTGGCTGCCGAGCGGGCGGCCCAGCTCCTCCTGCGCGGCGCGCGAGGCGTCGAGCAGCCGCTCGAGCGACACACCGGTCGCGACCCCCATCTCCTCGAGCATCGAGACGACGTCCTCCGTGGCCACGTTGCCCGTCGCCCCCTGCGGGACGGGGCAGCCGCCCAGCTCGCCGAAGCTCGACTCGAAGCTCTCGACGCCCGCCTCCAGCGCGGCGAGGACGTTCGCGAGGCCCTGGCCGCGCGTGTTGTGGAAGTGCGCCGTGAGCTCTGAGTCCGGCAGGGCGGCGAACGCCTCGGCGAAGAAGGCCCGCACCTGCCGCGGGTTGGCCATCCCCGTCGTGTCGCCGAAGCCGACCTCCTCCACCCCGGCCTCCACCAGCCGCCGCGCGATCGCGAACACCCGCTCCGGGGGGACGTGCCCCTCGTAGGGGCAGCCGAAGGCGACCGAGATCACCCCCTCGCACCGCAGCCCGGCCTCGCGCGCGCGCGCAAGCACGCGCTCCAGCCCGGCCAGCGACTCCTCGATCGACCGGTTGACGTTCGCGCGGTTGTGGGACTCCGACGCCGAGAGGAACACGTTGACCTCGTGGAAGCGCTCGCGGTGCTCCAGGGCGCGCTCGAGCCCGCGCTCGTTGGGGACCAGCACCCCCAGCGACACGTCGTCGGGCACGGAGATCGCCTCGAGCACCTCCGCGCCGTCGGCGAGCTGCGGGATCACGTCCGGGCGCACGAAGCTCGTCACCTCGATGCGCTTCAGGCCGCTGGCGGCCAGCAGCTCCACAAGGCGCACCTTCCCCGCCGTGGAGATGACCTCGGGCTCGTTCTGGAAGCCGTCGCGCGGCCCCACCTCGCGGATGCAGACCCACTCTGGAAGCTCGCTCACGTGCTCCAGTCTATGAGCGCGGTGGCGCCGGCACCACGCGTCGCTGGTGGGTCCCCACGCCCAGCGTGCGATCTCCCTCGCGGACCTCCACGTCGAAGAAGAGCTTGCGCTCCTCGCGGACCTCGGTGAGCTCGGCGGTCACGGTGCAGCGTGCGCCCTCGCCGGCGCCCGCGACGTGCTTGATGCAGACCTCGAAGCCGACGGTCGCGCGGTCTGGCGGGAGCTGGGAGAGGGCGAGGATCGCGGCGTTGCGCTCCATCATCGCGATCATCCCCGGCGTCGAGAGGACCTTCGCGCCGATGGTGCCGCCCACGTCGGTCAGCAGGCGGCCCTCCACGGTGAACTCGTCCTCGCGCCGAAGCCCCGGTTCCAGTGCCATGACCGCGGCAGGGTACCGGCCCCTCACCCCCGTACACTGCCCGCCGCATGACCGAGCCCGTCGCCATCGTCGGCGCAACCGGTGCGCTGGGCCACGGGCTGGCCCTGCGGCTCGCGGCGACCGGGGTGCCGATCCTCATGGGCTCGCGTTCGGCCGAGCGCGCCCAGGAGGCGGTCGCGCGCGCCCGTGAGCGGCTGCCCGATGGCGAGTTCACGGCGGCGGTGAACGAGGAGGCCGCGCGAGGGGCGGAGATCGTGCTCCTCTGCGTGCCCTTCCGCAACCAGTCCGAGAACCTCGCGAACCTGCGCGGGGCCCTGCGCGAGGGCCAGATCCTCGTCGACGCCACGGTGCCGCTCGCCGCGGCGGTCGGCGGCCGGGCCACCCGGACGCTCGGCGTCCCCCAGGGCTCGGCCGCCCAGCAGGCGGCGGAGATGGTGCCCGACGGCGTGCGGGTCGTCTCCGCGCTGCACACCGTGGGAGCGCCCAAGCTCGCCGAGCTCGACGAAGTGCTCGACGAGGACGTGCTCGTGTGCGGCGACCGCCGCGAGGACAAGCGGCGCGTGGCGGAGCTGATCGACCGCATCCCCGGCCTGCGCTGCGTCGACGCCGGCCGCTTGGAGATGGCTCGCGTGGCCGAGCAGCTCACGGCGCTGATGATCTCGATCAACGCGCGCCACAAGGTCCATGCCGGCGTGCGCATCGTCGGGCTCCCCGACGAGCTGTGGCCCGCCCCGTCGTCCTCCTGAGCGGCGGCACGGGCGGGGCGAAGCTCGCCCGCGGCCTGCTCGACGTGGCCGGCGACGAGCTCGTGGTCGTCGCCAACACCGGTGACGACGTCGAGATCCACCGCGCCCACGTGTCCCCTGACCCCGACCTCATCCTCTTCTGGCTGGCCGATCGCATCGACGAGCGTGGCTGGGGGCTGGCACACGACAGCTTCAACGTCATGGAAGGACTGCGCGAGCTGGGCGAGGAGGTGTGGTTCAACCTCGGCGACCGGGACCTCGCGGTGGGCCTGCAGCGCGCGCGGCGGCTGTCGGAGGGCGGGACGCTGACCGAGGCTATCGACGCCCTGCGCCGCGCGCTGGGCGTCGGTGCCCGCGTGCTGCCGATGGCTGACGCGCCGGTGCGCACGCGCGTGCGCGGCGGCGGGCGCTGGTGGGAGGTCCAGGAGTGGCTGATCCGCGGCGGCGAGGCCGCAGGGCCGGTGGAGGACGTCGAGTTCACGGGCGCCGACGCGGCCGCCCCGACGCGCCAGGTCCTCGAGGCGCTGAGCGCCGCGCGGGCGATCGTCATCGGCCCCTCCAACCCGGTCATATCGATCGGGCCGATCCTCGCCCTGCCGGGGATGCGCGAGGCGTTGCGCGAGGCGGCCGCACCGGTCGTCGCGGTTAGTCCCATCGTCGGCGGCAAGGTCCTCAAGGGCCCGACCGGGCCGTTCATGGCCTGGTCGGGGCAGCCGGCGAGCGCCGAGGGGATCGCGGCGCTGTACGAGGGCCTCATCGATGGCCTGGTGGCCGACGAGGACGCTGCGGGCCTCCCGGTTCTGCATACGGACACCCGGATGGACACGCTCCAGGCCCGTCGGCGGGTCGCCGCGGACACCATGCGCTTCGCGCTGGCCTTGCGCGATAGACGGTAATTGCGCGGAACCCGACGGCTGGGGACGGGCGACGCCCGGTAATCTCGGACGCTGCGTGGCGACCCTTGCGATCCTCCCCGTCAAGAGCTTCGGCGCGGCCAAGCAGCGGCTTGCCGACGAGGTGCCGGCGGGCATCCGGCGCGCGCTGGCCCAGGCCATGTGCGCCGACGTCCTGCTCGCCCTGCGGCGGGCGCGGCGCGTGGACGAGGTCGTCGTCGTGACGGGCGAGCTCGACGCGACGGCGCTCGCCGCCGGTCACGGGATCGAGGTCGTCGACGACCCGCACGACCGCGGCCAGAGCGCCGCCGCCGCGCTCGGCCTGGCACGCGCCGTCGAGCGCGGCTTCGAGCGCGCGCTCCTGGTCCCGGGCGACTGCCCGGCGATCGATCCGGCCGAGCTCGACGCGCTGCTCGGGGGCGCCTCCGAACACGAGCCGGCGGTGGTCATCGTGCCCGACCGCCATGGCACGGGGACCAACGCGCTGGTGCTGTCTCCGCCGCAGGTCATCGAGCCGGGCTTCGGCGAGGGCAGCTTCGCCCGCCACCGCGATCGCGCGCAGGCGGCGGGACTGGCGCCTGCGGTGGCAAAGGTCACGTCGCTGGGCCTCGACGTCGACACGCCTGACGACCTGGCCGCGCTGCGCGGCGCGCTGGACGGCGCGCGGACGATCGCGCCCAACACGCGAGGCATGCTGCGCCAGCTCGACCGCAGCGAGAGCAGCGGCGGCGGGCAGCGGCGGGCGGTGGCGGCGGAGTGACGCCGCGGGCCGTTACGCGGCGCGGGTGACGCTCGCCGCGAAGGCCCTCTCCGGCCTGCCCGAGGTGCGGCCCGGCGACGACCTCGCGGCGCTGCTCGCCGAGGGCCTTCCCGAGCCTCTGCGCGAAGGCGACGTGCTCGCCGTCGCCCACAAGGTGGTGTCCAAGGCCGAGGGCCGCATCCGCGCCCTGGCCGATGTCGTCGCCGGCGAGCTCGCGTGCCGCATCGCCACCGAGCACGGCAAGGACGCCCGCCACGCGCAGGTCGTCCTCGACGAGTCGGCCCAGCTCCTGCGCGCCGGAAACGGCGTCCTGATCTGCGTCACCCACCATGGCTTCGTGTGCGCCAACGCGGGGGTCGACGCCTCCAACGCCCCGGCAGCGGACGCCCTGGTCCTCCTCCCCGCCGATCCCGACGCCTCCGCGCGAGCGCTGCGCGCGCGATTGCGCGAGCTCACCGGCGAGGCCCCCGCGGTGGTCATCACCGACTCCTTCGGCCGCGCCTGGCGCCACGGCCAGGCCGACGTTGCCATCGGCTGCGCCGGCCTTCAGCCGCTCGAGGACTGGCGCGGGCGAGCCGACGCCGCGGGCCGAGAGCTGCACGCGACGTGGATCGCGGTGGCCGACGAGGTCGCAGCCGCCGCCGACCTCGCGCGCACCAAGGACTCCCGCGAGCCGGCCGTCCTGGTCCGCGGGCTCGAGCGTCACGTCACCGCCGATGACGGGCCGGGCGCAGCAGTGCTGCGACGCCCGGCGGCGGACGACCTCTTCCGCTAGGACGCGCCTTCCAGCGCGCAGCCCATGGCGTGGAAGCCGCCGTCGACGTGGAGGATCTCGCCGGTGATCCCGCGCGCCCAGTCGGAGAGCAGGAAGCAGGCGGCGTCGGCGACCGGCGTGGGGTCGGTGACGTTCCAGCCCAGCGGCGCCTGACCCTCCCATACGCCGGCCAGCCGGTCGAAGCCCGGTATCCCGCCGGCGGCGACCGTGCGCAAGGGGCCGGCGGACACGAGGTTGACGCGGATGCCGCGCGGGCCGAGGTCGCGCGCGGTGTAGCGCCCGACGGACTCGAGCGCCGCCTTGGCCACGCCCATCCAGTCGTAAACGGGCCAGGCGACCGAGGCGTCGAAGTCGAGTGCCACGACGCTGCCCCCGCCGTCCATGAGCGGGGCCATCGCCCGGGCCAGCGAGCGCAGCGACACCGCGCTCGTCCGGAAGGCGATCTCCGCGCTCTCGTCGGGCGCGTCGAGGAAGTTGCCGCCCAGCGCGTCGTCGGGCGCGAAGGCCACCGCGTGCAGGACCCCGTCGACTCCGCCCCAGCGCTCGCGCAGCGCACCGGCCAGCGCCTCGTAGTCGGCGGGCTGGTTGACGTCGAGCTCGAGCACCTCGACGGGCTCGGGCAGCCGTGCCGCTGCGCGCTCGGTGAGCCGGCGCACGCGGCCGAAGCTGGTGAGCACCACCTGGGCACCCGAGCGCTGGGCGCGCTCGGCGACCGCGAAGGCGATCGAGTCGCGCGTGACGACCCCGGTGACGACGAGCCGCTTGCCCGCGAGCATCAGAGCGGCAGCACGCCGGTGAGCGGAACGCCTTCGCCGTCCTGGACGGGCAGCGGCGCGTCGTCGCGCTTCCACAGCGCCTCGACCACCATCCGAACGACCACGCGGTCGTCCTGGTTGACCACCGTCCACGCGCACTCCACGAGGCCGACGCGCTCGTCGAGCGGGCGCAGCTCGCCCGCGCGCCCCTTGACCCGGATGGTGTCGCCGAGGCGAACCGGGCGCTTGAACGTGGCCTCGCGCACGCGGCGCAGGGCCACCACCCGCTCGGGGTCGAAGGGGACGAGCCCGACGGCGTAGGAGAGCACGAGCATCCCGTGGGCGATGCGCTCGCCGAAGGGCCCGGCGGCCGCCCACTGCGCGTCGGCGTGCTGGGGGTGCCAGTCGCCGGTCAGGGCCGCGAAGGACACGACGTCTGACTCGGTGATCGTGCGCCCGGCGGTGACGAAGCTGGACCCGAGCTCGAGCGAGGCGGTCATGCGCGCTCCTTCCGTAGCGTGGTGAGCCCCCAGCACAGGCGCGCGCGGGTCTCGGCCGGCTCGACGACCTCGTCAACGAAGCCCTCGCGCGCGGCGGTGCTCGCCGCGAGGTGGCGCTGGGCGTAGACACCGGCGAGGCGGTCGCGCAGCGCCTCGGGATTCTCGGCGGCGGCGAGGTCGCGGCGGTGCAGGACGCCCACTGCGGAGGCGGCGCCCATGACGCCGATCTGCGACCCGGGCCACGCGAACGTGAAGTGGGCGCCGAGGTCCTTGGAGTTCATCGTGATGTAGGCGCCGCCGAAGGCCTTGCGCAGGATCACCGTGAGCCGCGGCACGCGCGCGCAGGCGAAGGCGTGAAGGAGGGCAGCGCCGGCGCCGATCACCCCCGCGGCCTCCTGGCGGCGGCCCGGCAGGAAGCCCGGCGTGTCGACGAGCACGATCAGCGGCACGCCGAAGCGGTCGCACGTGCCCACGAAGCGCGCACCCTTGCGCGCGGCCTCCGCGTCGATCGCGCCGCCCAGGTGGCGGGGCTGGTTGGCGACCACCCCCACCGGCCTGCCGTCGAGCCGCGCGAACGCGCACACCAGGTTGCGCGCCCAGCGCGGGGCGACCTCGAGCAGCTCGCCGCCGTCGGCGAGCGCGCGCACGACCTCGCGCACGTCGTAGACGCGCCTTGCCTCGACGGGCACCGCGGTCGCGGGCCCCGGCCCGGCAGGCGGCGGAACGGGCTCGCGCCGGGGAACCGGGGTCGCGGAGCTCTGCGGCAGGTGGCCGAGCAGCTCGCGGACGAGATCGGCGGCCTCGTGATCCGAACCGACGACGAACTGGGTCACTCCGGTGCGCTCGTGCACGCGCGGGCCGCCGAGCTGCGCCGCGCCGACCTCCTCGCCCATCACCTCACGAACAACCGCCGGGCCCGTGAGGAACATGCTCGCCCGCTCGCCCATGACCACGAAGTCGGTGAGCGCCGGGGAGTAGGACCCGCCCCCGGCCGAGGTGCCCAGCACGACGGAGACCTGCGGCACGCGGCCCGAGAGCGCGACGTGCTCCTGGAAGATGCGCGCGTAGCCGGCGAGGCCGGCGGTGCCCTCCTGCATGCGCGCGCCGGCCGACTCGACGAAGCCGACGACCGGCGCGCCGGCCTGGCCGGCCAGCCGCAGCACGCGAACGATGGTGTCCGCGTGGGCCTCTCCCAGCGAGCCGCCGGCGAAGGAGGCGTCCTGGGCGTAGCAGAAGACGGGCCGGCCCTTGACGAGCCCCGCCGCTCCGACCACCCCGTCGCCTCCCCGTGCCCGCTCGCCCATGCGCCACGACTCGACGGCCGACCGGATGACGTGCAGCGATCCGGGGTCGCAGAGCAGCTCGAGCCGCTCCCGCGGGCCCAAGGCGCCGTGCGCCTCGTGGGCGAGCGCGAGGCTCACGGGGCTCCCGCGATGACCAGGACCGCGTTGTGGCCACCGAAGCCGAAGGAGTTGGAGATCGCGATCAGCGGCGCACCATTGCCGCTCAGCGGCCGCGCCTCCCCCGGCACGTAGTCCAGGTCGAGGCCCTCCTCGGGCTGCTCATAGCCCAGCGTGGACGGCGCGAGCCGCTCGTCGAGCGCGAAGACGGTGGCGATCGCCTCCACCGCGCCGGCGGCGCCGAGCAGGTGACCGACCGCCGACTTGGTCGAGGAGGTCGGCAGCCGGTGCGCGTGCTCGCCCAGCGCGCCCTTTATGGCCAGCGTCTCGGAGCGGTCGTTGAGCGGCGTGGAGGTCCCGTGGGCGTTGACGTAGGCGAGGTCGGCGGGGGTGACGCCGGCGTCCTGCAGCGCGAGCTCTATCGCCCGTCGCGGCCCGCGGCCGTCGGGCTCGGGGGCGGTGAGGTGATGGGCGTCGGCCGTGGCGGCGTAGCCGAGGATCTCGCCGAGGATCGATGCGCCGCGGGTGCGCGCCGCCTGCGCCTCCTCGAGCACGAGCACGCCGGCCCCCTCCCCCATCACGAAGCCGTCCCGCCGGGCGTCGAACGGGCGCGAGATCCCGGTCGGCGAGGTGGCGGCCATGGCCGAGAAGGAGGCGCTGGCCAGCGGCGTCAGCGTCGCCTCGGCCCCGCCGGTGACCATCGCGTCGGCGTCGCCTGCCTCGATCGTCCGCACCGCCGCGCCGATCGACTGGGCGCCCGCCGCGCAGGCGGAGACGACGGCGTACATCGGCCCGCGCAGGCCGTGGCGCATGGCCACCGCGGCGCTTCCGGCGTTGCCCATCATCAGCGGGACCGAAAGCGGCGAGACCTTGCCGGGGCCGCTCTCCTGCAGCACGAGGTGCTCTCGCTCGAGCGAGCCCAGGCCTCCTATTCCCGTCCCGATGATGCACCCGACGCGCTCGTCCTCGTAGGGAAGGCCGTCGTCCCAGCCGGCATCGTCCAGCGCTTGGGTGGAAGCGGCGAGGGCGAGCTGGGCGAAGCGGTCGCTGCGCCGTGCCTCCTTGCGCGACAGGAAGTCCTCGGCGACGAACTCGTCGCAGCGCCCGAGGCCGTCCTGGAGCCCGCTTTCGCCGGCGGCCCAGCGCTCGTGCAGGGTCCGGGCGCCCACCCCGAGCGGGGTGATGGCGCCCATCCCCGTGATCACCACCCGGCGGGTCATGCCCTGGCGGCCACGAAGTCGATCGCGTCGCCGACCGTCCTCATCTGCTTCATGTCGTCTGGCTCGATCCGCACGCCGAACTCGTCCTCGGCGATCTGCCCGAGCTCGACGAGATCGAGCGAGTCGATGTCGAGCTCCTCGAAGGTCGCGTCGCGGGTGACCTCGGAGGCGTCCGGGCCGAAGCTCGCGATCGCCTCGACGAGCCGCTCCTCGACCTGCTGTGCGTTGGTGGTGCTCATGGGTCTCCTTGTGGTTGTGGGTTGCTCACGCGGTCAATCCGCCGTCGACGGTAAGCGTCGCTCCGGTTACGTAGGCCGCCTCGTCGGAGGCGAGGAAGCGCACGCACGCGGCGACCTCCTCGGGGGTGCCCGCGCGCCGCGCCGGCACGGCCGCCAGCAGCTCGCGGCCCACGCCCTCGGTCATGTCGGTCTCCACCAAGCCGGGCGCGACCGCGTTGACCGTAACTCCGCGGCGTGCGACCTCGGCGGCGACGGTCTTGGTGAAGCCGATCAGGCCGGCCTTGGAGGCGGCGTAGTTGGACTGGCCCGGGTTGGCCCGCGCGCCGACGATCGAGGCGATGTTGACGATCCGGCCGTGCCGGGCGCGGAGCATCGGCCCGAGCGCGCGTCGCGTCGTGCGGAAGGGGCCGGAGAGGTTGGTGGCGAGCACCTGGTCCCAGTCGTCGTCGCGCAGCTGGGGCGAGAGCCCGTCGGCGCGCGTGCCCGCGTTGTTGACCAGTACGAGAACCGGCCCCAGGCGCTCCTCGGCGGCGCCGAAGAGGGCATCGACGTCCTCCTGGCGCGACACGTCGCCGGGCAGCGCCACCGCGCTTCCGCCGCCAGCCTCGATGTCGGCGATCACCCGCTCGGCGGCGTCGCGGTCCGAGCGGTAGTTGACGGCCACGGGCCGGCCGACCGAAGCAAGCGAGACGGAGATCGCCGCGCCGATCCCGCGCGAGCCGCCGGTCACCAGCGCGCAGCCGCCGTCGGTCACCGGCCCCACTCCACGACCACGCCGCCCCAGGTCATCCCCGCGCCGAACGCCCCCAGGAACACCCGCGCGCCCTCCGCGAGGCGGCCTTCGGCGGCGGCCCGCGCGAGCGCCATCGGGATCGAGGCGGCCGACGTGTTGCCGTAGTGCTCGATGTTGTCGATGACCCGCTCGGGGTCGAGCCCGAGCCGCTGCCCGACGGCCCGCAGGATCCGGGCGTTGGCCTGGTGATAGGCGAAGAGGTCGACGTCGGCGGTGGCCATCCCGGCTGCCGCGCACGCCTCGCGCGTGACCTCCACCAGCCGCGCGACCGCGAGCCTGTAGGTCTCGGGGCCCTCCATCTGCATCAGCCCGCCGCGGTCGGCGACCACGAGCGAGGCGGCCTGCGCGTCGGCGCGCATGATCACCTTCCCGACCCGACCCGGGGCCGAGACAGTGGTCAGCACGCAGGCGCCCGCGCCGTCGCCGAACAGCGCGGCGGTGCGGCGGTCGTCGGGGTCGACGATGCGGCTGAACAGGTCGGCGCCGATCACCAGCGCGTGCTGCGCGCGCCCGGCCTCCAGCCAGGCGGCCGCGAGCGAGAAGGCGCCGAGGAAGCCCGTGCACGCCACCCCGATGTCGAGCGCGGCGGCGCTCGGTGCCCCCAGTGCCCCGGCGACCACGGGTGCCGCGTTGGGCATCACCTGGTCGGCGGTCACGGTGGCCACGAGGACGAGGTCGAGGTCGGCAGCCTGCACGCGGGCCGCCCGCAGAGCCTCGCGGCCCGCCGCGGCCGCGAGGTCGGCGAGCGTCTCGTCCGGCCCCGCGACCCGTCGTGCGTGAACCCCGGTGCGCGACTCGATCCAGCCCGGGTCGAGACCGAGGTGCGCCGCGGTCTGCGCGCTCGAGACGACCGTCCGCGGGACGGCCATTCCGACGCCGATCGCCGCGGCGCCGCCCGCCGCGCGCGCCTGGGTGATCGGGCTGCCGGCCGGTGCCGAGACCGTCACGCGGCCGACCTAGCTGGCGAGGCGACCGTCGAGACCTCGATGCCGTCGACCGTGCGGCGCACCAGTCCGACCAGGACCTTGCCCGGGCCGGCCTCGACGAAGCGCCGGACGCCGGCGTCGTACATGGCGTGCACGGTGTCGCGCCAGCGCACCGGGCTCACCAGCCCCTCGGCCAAGCGGGCGCGGACGTCGTCGAACGGCGCCGCTGTGGTGGAGCAGTAGACCGGCACGCGCGGCGGGCTGATCTCGACGCGCGCGAGGGCCTCGCGGAACGCGGGCAGGGCCGAGGCCATCGCGGGGGAGTGGAAGGCGCCGGGCACGGGAAGATCGATCGGCTTTAGGCCGGCCTCGCGGGCGCGCTGGGTCGCGGCGGCCAGAGCGGCGCGATCGCCGGAGAGGACGACCTGCTTGGGCCCGTTGTCGTTGGCGAGCACCAGGCCCAGCTCCTGCGCGATGGGCGCCACCTGCTCGCGGCCGCCGCCCATCACGGCCACCATCCCGCCGCCACCCACGGCCTCGGCGGCCTCCTGCATCAGCCGCCCGCGAAGGGCCACGAGCCGGATCCCGTCCCTGGGCGACAGGCTGCCGGCGGCGACGAGCGCGGCCACCTCGCCCAGCGAGTGCCCGGCAAGCACCGAGGGCCTCTCGTCCTGGGCGACCCGCCAGCCGGCGAGGCTCGCGCACAGGATCGCCGGCTGCACGAACTGGGTCCCCTCCTCCAGGCGCGCGAAGGGATCGGCGCCGACCTCGCGCTCGGCGAGCTCCAGCAGCTCGGGCGCGAGGCGCTCGACGTCGTCGCGCATGCCGGCGCTCTGGCTGCCCTGACCGGGGAACATCACGGCGGTTGTGGGGGCGGTCTGGTTCAAAGCTCGTCAACCCTGCACCGCGGGCGCGCTCGCGTTGCACGCCGACTCGTCCACACCCCCCGACCGGGGGGTGTACGTCGAGTAGCGAGGGAGAAGGACCGGCTCGTCAGCCTGTCGGCTCGAGCGCGCCCGCAGGCGTTGTCCGGCGCAACGCGAGTGACGCCACGGCCAGGACGACCAGCACTCCCGCGCCGGCGACCGCATAGGCGACCCGCGGACTTGCGGCCGCGGTCAGCGCGCCGCCGAGCACGAACCCGAGGCCGGGCATGGCGGCCGCGATCGACTCCAGCAGCCCCACCGCCCGTGCCTGCATCGCGGGCTCGACGCGCTGCTGGACGGCCGTCATCACCGAGACCCATTGGATCCCGTTGCCCAGTCCACCCACGACCGAGATGAGGCAGGCGACCCACAACCGGCTCGTGATCGCCAGGCCGAGGTACGCGACTCCGACGAGGGCCGTGGATCCCGCGACGAGTGCGGCCACCGAGCCACGCCGGGCCGCCGCGAAGACGAGGCTGCCGAGCACCACGCCCCCGCCCCAGGCCGCCAGGAGCAGACCAAAGCCGCGTGCTCCCGATCCCAGCGCCTCCTTCGCGTAGACGACCTCGATCGGCATCACCGTGGTGAAGAAGACCAGGGCCAGGGCCTGCGCCCCGAGGATCGTTCGCAGCTCGCGCTGGCGGCGGACGTATGCGAGCCCCTCTCGCACGCGCGGCCGCCAGGGCTGACGGTCCGCGCTGGCCCCCGGTAGCCCCCGCGCCGTGGCGAGCAGCCCGGCGACGACCGCGAACGACGCTGCATCGACCAGCAGCGCCTCCGAGACCCCCAGACCGGCGACGAACACGCCGCCGAGCGCGGGGCCGGAGGCCATCGCGACGGCAAAGACGATGTTCATCACCGCATTGGCCTCCCGGAGCTGATCGTCGGGCGAGGAGACCGCCGCCACCGCAGCCCGGCTGAGCGCACGCGCGGTCAGCGCGAGGAGGCCGTCGACGAAGGCGAGGACGAGGACCCCAGGGAGGAAGAACGCGCCGGTGGCAAGGACGGCGAGGCCTGCGACGGCGATCGCCTCGACGGCGTACAGCGCCGGCAGCGCGCGCCGCACGGCCAGCTGATCGAGTCGCGCCGTGATCGCCGGGGCGAGGAAGGCCGGCACGAGCTTTGAGGCGACGAACAGCGCTGTGAGGGCAAGCGGATCACCGGTCTCGCGGAACACCAGCACGGCGAGCGCGACGGCCCCGAGCCAATCACCGAGCTCGTTAACCGCGTAGGAGCCGGCGAGGCGCCGGAAAGGCGCGCTTTGCAAGGGAGCCAGCCCCCGGGACCGCATCAGACGCAACTGCCCCTCCTCCGCCAGTAAAAGGTCGCAATTTGCGGGAAAAACCCTACCGGAAGTGGACGAAACTTATACATACTGCCCTTCGACTCACTGTTCCTTTTCACATTTCGGCAACACACACCGTTTTTTTGGAACAAGCGCGGTGTCTACGAGCTGATTGATTAACCACATTTCCCATCTTTTGCCCCTCACAGGAGGTCCACATGTCCTGGCGCCACTAGACCCAACCACATTTCCGTTCTTGCCCGACCAAAAGGAGACACATGTCCTGGCGCCACTAGCCCCGACACGACCCCAGCCCTGACGCACCGCCCAAAGGAGAACCCATATGTCCTGGCGCCACTAGCCAACACCGAATAGCCGTCGAGAGATCGTCCCAACGGTCATGGGATCCTCTCGTCGGCGGTCCACAGATGCCGGCGCTGATCATCGTGTCCGGCGACCCCTGCGGCAGCGCGCGAGTTCCTCCCGTCGGGGAAGTAGGGCAGTAGCATCCCCGCGCAGGGGCCCAGCCTGGCAAACTAAATCTCTGTCGATTCACGGTCGATACAGCTGAGATGAGCGCTCGCCGGCGGCTGTTCGAGGTCAGCCAGCTTTTAATCCTGCTCGCTGCCCTGAGCGTCGCGGTCCTCACGTCGCAGGCCGACCACTGGCGGCCCGTCGTACTGATCGGCCTGCTCGCCGTTCTCGCGGTCGCGAGCGACCTCGTAACGATCCCGACCCGCCACCTGAGGATCTCGGGCTCCCACGTGGTCTTCGTCGTCGCGATGGCGGTCTGCGGGCCCGCCCCGGCGATGCTCGTCGCCTTGACCTCGGTGGTCGTAGCCGCCCTGCGCGAGCACCCCAGACGCTCGCTGCTCCTGAACAACCTTGCGACCTACGCGACCTTCCCGCTCATCGGCGGGCTGCTCATCGAATGGGGCCGCGGCACCGGCGACTCGGGCGTCCACGAACCTTCGTTCCTGCTTCTCGTGTTCGGAGTCTTCCTGCTCTCCAACCTCATCAACTTCCTGATGAGCGTGGGAGCGCTCTCGGTGCTCGAGGGCCGCTCGCTGAGGCATTCGTTCGCCACGATGTTCCTCCCCGTCCTGCCGTCCGAGCTCGCCACCGGCCTGCTCGCGGTTGGGATGGTGTGGTTGTACGACCGCGTGGGCCTGGCGGCGCTCGCGCTGCTCGCCGGAGTCCTGTTCACGTTCCAGTACCTCCTGCGCGAGCTGCTGCGCTCCCAGCAGCGCGCCGAGACGCTGGATACGCGCACGCACGAGCTGGCGAGCCTGCACCTCGGGCTGGTCAGCTCACTGGTCCACACCCTCGACCTCCGCGATCGCATGACGGCGCGCCACTCGGCGGCGGTCGCCCGCTATGCGCGTGAGCTCGCGCGGGAGCTCGGCCTGCCGGAGCGCGAGCAGGACCTGGTTCACACCGCCGGGTTGCTGCACGACATCGGGAAGTTCTCGTTCCCCGACCACATCCTCAAGGCGACGACGAGGCTCTCGGAGATCGACTGGCGGATCATTCGCACCCACCCGTATCAGGGCGCCCGCGTCGCCTCTCAGGTCAAGGGCTACGGGCCGGTGTCCGAGATCATCCTCGCCCATCACGAGCGGATCGACGGGACGGGTTATCCGCGGCGGCTCCACGGGAAGGAGATCCCGCTCCTGTCGCGGATCATCGCGGTGGCCGACACCTACGACGTGATGACCGCGCGCGATTCCTACCGCTCGTCGGTCTCATCGACGGAGGCGATCCAGGAGCTGCGGCGGGTCTCGGGAACCCAGCTCGACGGGAAGCTGGTGGAGACCTTCGTCTCGATCCTCGACGGTCGCGACGTTCGGTTCCGCCACGGCGAGGACGCGGACTTCGACGCCGAGCTGGCTCTCGAGGCGCGCGTACACGAGCTCGCGCTTGCCTCGGGGCCCGTCCTTCGATAGGGCCGGCCGGCGGAGGTGAGCGCAGCGAGCGGGCGCGGGTGCTAGGCGGCGCTCACGCGCGCTGCCGAGCCGTCGGCGACGCTGAGCATGAACTCCTCAACCGCCTTCTCGCTGAAGCGGCGCTGGCCGCCGGGTGTCCGGTAGACCCCGATGTAGCCCGCGTCGGCCCAGCGACGGACGGTGTTCTCGCTCACTCCCAGCTCCGCGGCGGCCTGGGACACCGTGAGTCCGAGCCGTCCCTTCACGACGCTGCCATTCATGGCGTTTAGGTGCATGCCCCTCTTTTCGGCACGGGTTGGCCCGAGCTAAAGGCCAAACATGCGTTTAGTTCAGCAAACCGAGCCGCTCGGCCCGGCGCACCGCCTCGGCGCGGTTGCGGACCTTGAGCTTGCGGTAGAGCGCGCTCGTGTGCTCTTTGATGGTGTGGGGCGACAGGAACAGGCTTTCGGCTATCTCGCGGTTGGTCGCTCCGGCCGCGATCCGGGCGAGAACCTCGCGCTCGCGATCGGTTAGGGGAGCGGCTGGACGTTCGTCCGATGCGCGGCTGAAAACGGTCATGCCCAGGCCCACCATCCGGACCGCCGTGGCTACGTCCTGCGCGCCCCAGTCCTTGGAGACGAAGCCCGAGGCGCCTGCTGCACGCGCGGCCTGAGGGGAGATGCGCCCGGCGCCCGAGATCAGCAGCACGCGAGTCCCGGGAGAGGTGCGGCGAAGCGCCTCGCAGACGTCGGCCCCGGACTCGGCGCCGAGGAAGAGGTCGACGAGCGCCACGTGCGGCTCGTAGCGCCGGGCAAGGGCGAGCGCCTCCGCGCCCGAGCGCGCCGACAGGCAGCGCTCGACCCAGCTCTGGTCGGTCAGCAGCAGGCGGAAGCCCCAATGGACCACGTCGTGGTCGTCGACGACGAGCACGCCGAGTCGCCGGGAATCGCCGGCGAGCGAGGCGGGGTCGAGGCGCGAGGCGGCCGCCGTCATGCGAGCGCCTCGTCCACCAACGGCACCGCCAGGCGCACCCGCCAGCACCCCTCGCCGGCCGGGCCGTGCTCGAGCACCCCGCCGTGCTGTAGCGCCTCGAGGCCGGCGAGGCGCAGGCCCATGCCCGCACCGCGGCCCGAGCGGCGCACGCCGTCGTTGACGATCTCCACGACGAACGCGCCGTCGCCGTCGCGAACCCGGACGTGAACGTCGCTCGGACGGGCATGCTTGCGCGCGTTGCGCAGCGCCTCGGCGAGCACGGACTGCGCGAGCGGCTCGAGCGTCGCGGGCAACTCGGCGCCCTCGCGCCAGTCGACCGTCACGGGCAGGCGCGAGGCCCCGCGAGCCAGGCGGTCGAGCTCGGCGCGCAGGGTGGTGTTCGTCTCGCGGGGCTGGGGCGCCAGCGGCCGGTGCAGCGCGGACCGCAGGTCCCCAAGCGCGGCGCCGAGCTCCCGCCCGCAGCGCCGCCGCTGCGCGGGGGTCAGCTCGTGGTCGGAGTCCAGCACGAGCGAAACGCCGAAGAGCCGCTGCATCACCCGCTCGTGGATCTCGCGTGCGAGGTCGATGCGCTCCCCCAGCCCCCGCGCGCGCTCCTGGTGGCGCGTGGCGACGCGGGCGCTCTCCACCACCGCGGCCAGCTTGCCCAGCGTCCACATCGCGTGGCGCTCGTCATCGGTGAGCGTGAAGCGCCCACCGCCGCGGTCGGCGAAGATCACGCCGAACCAGTGCCCGGCGGCGGCGACCGGCGTGGTGGTGAGCGTCGTGATCCCGGCGAAGCGCGCGTAGCGGGCGGGAATCGCGCGCTCCAGGTGCTCGGAGGTCTCGACGACGCGATCCTCGCCCAGGGCGACGCGCGCCGCCGGGGTCTCCCGCAAGCGGCCGCCAACCCCCTCGAGCAGGGCCGGATCAACCCCGGCGCAGCCCACCGCGGACACCCAGTGGCGCGCGGGGTCGTACAGGAACAGGCCGCAGCGCTCCATGGACGTCAGCCGCAGCAGCGCCGCGCACACGCGGCTGTAGAAGTCCTGGGGCGCGGCGCCGGTGTCGAGCTCTGAGAGCAGCTCGACGAAGACGTCGATCGCACTCGGGCGAGGCGGTCGGCCGGCGGCGACGGAGGGCGCGGGCACCGGCCGATGGTACTCCCGGTCCGCCGCAACCGCGGCCGGGAACGCCTACGCCGCGACCGGCAGCTCGTACAGCCGCCGCAGCTCGTACAGCGTCGTGCGCTCGGCCGCCGGGCGGCCGGCCGCATGGGCGGCAGCGATCAGGTCCTGAGGGTCGAGGCGAACGCCGTGGTAGCTGCCCGCCAGGCGGCTGATGCTTTCCTCCATCAGCGTCCCGCCGAGGTCGTTGACCCCCCACCGCAGCGCTTCGGTCGCGGTCTCCAACCCCATCTTCACCCAGCTCGCCTGGACGTTGGGGATGGTGTGGCCCAGCGCCAGGCGGAACACCGCGGTGTGCTTGAGGTTCTCCTCCGGGGAGATTTCCTCGATCCCGTGCGTGCGGCCAAGGAGCGTGTGGAACGGGATGAACGACAGCGGGACGAACTCCGTGAACCCGTGCGTGCGCTCCTGCAGCTCGCGGACGACGCGCATGTGCTCGGCCAGCTCCCACGGCTCCTCGATGTGGCCGAACATCACTGTCACGGTCGAGCGAAGGCCCGTGAGGTGTGAGGCCTCGATGATCTCCACCCAGCGCGCGACCGGCAGCTTGTTCGGGCTGATGCGCTCGCGCACGCCGTCGTGCAGCACCTCGGCCGCCGTGCCGGGGGTGGAGTCCAGGCCCGCCTCGCGCAACCGCTCGAACACCGCGCGCGGCCCCAGGCCGCTGCGGTCGCACATGTGGGCGACCTCCATCGCGCTGTAGGCGTGCAGGTGCAGGTGCGGCGCGACCTCCTTGGCCAGGCGCAGCCAGCCCTCGTAGTCCTCCAGCTCCCAGTCGGGGTGGATGCCGGACTGGATGCACAGCTCGGTCGCTCCGTAGTCGACCGCCTCGCGCACGCGCCGGGCGAACTCCTCCCGGTCGTGCTCGTAGGCGTCGGGCGAGCGGCGCCCCTGCCCGAAGCCGCAGAACGCGCAGCCGACCACGCACACGTTGGAGACGTTGATGTTGCGGTTGACGACGAAGGTCACGAGCTCGCCCGCCTGCTCGGCGCGCAGCTCGTCGGCGGCCGTGCGCAGCTCCTCGATGGCCTCCGGGCGCGTCTCGGCGAACAGGGCTGTGAGCTCCTCCTCGCTCAGGCGCCGGCCCTCACGGCCCTTCGCGATCGCCCCGGCGACCAGGTCGCCTCGGATCGCGCGCTCCTCGCGCCGCCCCGAGCCACGCCGCGGGATGAAGCTCCAGTAGCGCGCCTTGATGACGTCGAGCACGCCCTGCTCGAGCCACTGGGCCCCGATGTACTGCGGGTAGACGCACAGGCGCTCGGAGAGCGCGATGCCGTCCTGCGCCAACCGCTTGCGAGCGTGCGAGGGCGAAGGGAAGGGATGCTCCGGAGAGATGTGGTCGCCGTTGGCGCTCAGGCCGCCGAGGTCGGTCGCCCCCGCGCGCACGAGCTCCGGCCACCAGTCGGCGAGGTTGGGTGGCACCTGCACCCCCACATCGGGCATCAGCCGCCGCGCCTGCGCGACCAGGCGCTTCATCTCCTCGATCCCCACCGGGGTCGCCCACTCGGGCAGCTCGTGGTGGGGGGCATCGGAGATCCCCGTGCGCCAGAAGCGCTCCGACGCCTCCGAGGCGATCTGCGCGGGCTCCTCGCCGTAGTAGGAGCGATGCGGGACGAAGTTCTGGAGGATGACCTCCTGGAGGTGGCCGTGCTCGGCGTGGACGGCGGCCAGCGCCTCCAGCGCCGCGACCCGGTCCTCCTCGCCTTCGCCGATGCCGACGAGGATCCCGCTGGTGAACGGGATGCGCAGCTCCCCGGCCTCCCTGATGGTGGCCAGGCGACGCTCGGGGTGCTTGGTGGGCGATCCCTGATGGACCGCGAGGTCGGGTCGCACCGACTCGAGCATGAGCCCCTGCGACGCGGTCACCTCGCGCAAGCGCGCGAGCGCCTCCCCGTCCAGGACCCCGAGGTTGGTGTGGGGAAGGATGCCGCGCTCCAGCGCGCGCTCGCACGCCCAGGCCACGTAGGCGACGAAGTCCTCGAAGCCCCACTCGCTTAGCCGCGCAGCGACCTCCGGGTTGACCTCGGGGTGCTCCCCCGTGAGGACCAGCAGCTCCTTGACACGCCTGCGCGCCGCCCCGTCGAGGAGGGTCTCGACCTCGGCCGGCTCGTGCAGGTGCGCCCGGTGGGTCGCGAACGCGCAGTACTTGCAGTAGCAACGGCAGGTGCGCGACAGCGACAGCGTCAGGTTGCGGCTGAAGGTGACGCGCCGGCGCATCGCCGTGACCTTAGCGCCGCGGTGCGTGCGCTCCTACCCGAGCGTGTCGATCGGCCGCTCGGCTACGCGGCCCTGGGGCCTGATGGCGATCGCGTCGTAGAGGAACGCAGCGATCAGCGCCCCCAGGATCGGGCCGACGACGTAGATCCAGAAGTCCGCCCACTCGCCGCTCACCAGCGCGGGCCCGAAGGAGCGCGCGGGGTTGAAGCTGCCACCCGTGAGCGGCGCAAAGACCATGACCGCGAAGCCGAGCGTTCCTCCGATGACCAGCCCGGCCCAGTTGCGCTCGCCGCGCGGGTTGACCGCCGTTCCCATGATCGCCCACATGAGCACGAAGGTCCCCATGGCCTCGGCGATCAGGCCGGGGAACGCCTTGCCGTTGAGGAAGTCGCTCACCGTCGTCGCCCCGTAGTTCGCGCCCTTGCCCTCGTCCAGCAGCAACGCCTTGCACAGCAGGGCGCCCGCGACGGCGCCGGCGAGCTGGAGCAGGATGTAGATCGCCGCGTCGATCAGGCGGATCTCGCGCAGGGCCGCCAGCGCGGTGGTGACCGCAGGGTTGAAATGCGCGCCCGAGGTGCCGCCCAGGGTGTAGACGAGCATGGCCAGCAGCAGGAAGTGGACGAGGCCGATGACCGCGTAGTCAGTGACCTGGAGCCCGGCGGCGACCGACACCACCGTGCAGATGAAGAAGACCAGCAGGAACGTGCCGATGAACTCGGCGGCGTAGGCCGGGATGTCCCGCTCCACGGGGGCGCTGCGCGCCTCGGCGGCCTGCGGGCGGGTGTCGGCTGGGACGGCTCCTGACTCCATCGCGGCGCGAGTGTAGACGGTGACGTGATCGTCAGACTCCCCGCCCATGGCCACTCGCCGCGCGCTGCTCGCGCTGATTCTCGGATTGGCGGTCACGCTCGCCGGCTGCGCAGGCGCCGGCGGCACCGATCGGCCAGAGGCCGACGCCACCCTGGTCCTGGACTTCTCCCCCAACGCCGTGCACTCCGGGATCTACTCCGCCGTCGGGCGAGGCTACGACGAGGCCGAGGGCGTCAACCTGCGCGTCCGTGAGCCCGGCTCCTCGAGCGAGGGCCTGAAGCTGCTCCTGGCCCAGCGCGCGGAGTTCGCGGTCCTCGACATCCACGACCTCGCGCTCGCCCGCCAGCAGGGCCGCGACATCGTGGGTGTCATGGCCCTCGTTCAGCGGCCGCTGGCCGCGGTCCTTGCGGCCCCCCAAATCCGCCGCCCCGCCGACCTGGAGGGCGCCAGCGCCGGCGTGACCGGCCTGCCGTCCGACAGCGCCGTCCTGCGCTCGGTGGTCTCGGGCGACGGCGGGGACCCGGCCCGGGTCCGCGAGGTGACGATCGGCTTCAACGCGGTCGCCTCGCTGCTCGGCGGGCGGGTCGACGCCGCGACGGCCTTCTGGAACGTCGAGGGGGTCGCGCTGGCCAGGCGGCGTCCCGGCTTCCGGCAGTTCCGCGTGGACGAGTTCGGCGCGCCCGCGTATCCCGAGCTCGTCCTGTGCGTGACGCGCCACACCCTCGACGATGACCCCTCGCTGGTCCGCGCCGCCGTGCGCGCCCTGGTCCGCGGCTACGAGTTCACGCTCTCCGATCCGCAGAGCAGCGCGCAGGACCTCGTCGAGCGCGTGCGCGGGCTCAAGCCGGAGCTCGTGAAGGCTGAGCTCGACGCGGTGAGCCCGGCGTTGCAGGGCAGCGCCGACCGCTTCGGCGAGCTGCAGCTCTCGCGCTTGCGCGTGTGGGCCGCCTGGGAGGCGCGCTTCGGGATCACCCGCCGCCCGCCGGACGTCTCCAGGACGTTCGGCGGGCCGCTGGTCACGCCCTAGCTCTCGGCGAGGCCCTCCACCAGCGCGGCGCCCTCGCGCATGAAGCGCGAGCGAGGGACGACCAGCGCGAAGCCCGCGGCCTGCGCGCGCTCGCGCATCGCCGCGTCGACGTGGGCGTAGATGCCCAGGCGCGGCGTGGCCCCGGCGTCGACCTCCTCGGGCGCCACCACTCCACTGGCCAGGTCCACCACGACGACCTCGGCGTCCCCTGCGGAGACCTCACCGGCGGGTGCGATCACGACCTCGTGTCCGGCCGCCCCGAGCAGCTCGCTCACCTTGGACCCGAACATCAGGTCGGGAAGCACCGCGACTACCCGCATCGCGTCGTGGCTACTGGGCGCGCAGGCGCCGGAAGTCCTCGCGGACCGACTCCGGCCGGCCCCACCACTGCACGACCTCAGACCGTCCCTCGCGCACGCCGCGCAGCGCCAGCTCGCCGGCGATGCCGGCGTCGTCGAGCAGCCCCAGCGTCGCCTGGACCACCTCGGGCGCCGCGGCGTGGCCGAAGCGGTGCGCCACGATCAGCCGCCAGTGCCAGCCCTCGGGATGGCGGGAGTAGTTCTGCGCGTTGCACGCGGTGAGGTAGACCGCGGCGTCGATGTAGCGCTTCTCGTCGTGGATGCGCAGGTCGAGCGAGAGGTCCGTCCAGTCGTCGGGCAGCGAGTCGACGACCTGCTTGAAGTCTTCCGCGAGTGCCATCGCGGCACGAACCCTACCGCCCCCGGCGAACGAGCCAGCGGTACTTCTGGGCGGACTCGAAGGCCGCCTCGGCGGCGAGCTGGCCGTTGGCGATCGAGTACGTCGGGTAGACGTGGATGAGGCTCGCGACCTCGGTGAGCTTGAGGCCCTGGGAGATCGCCAGCGCGAGCTCGTGGATCATCTCCCCGGCGTGGGGAGCGAGGACGTGAGCCCCGACGACCTTGCCCTTCGCGGTGACGATCATCACCGCGCCATCGCTCGCGCCGTCGGCGCGCGCGCGGTCGGAGTGCTCGAGGTCCTGGCGCCAGACCTGTACGTCGTCCGCGCCGTGGCGCTCCCGCGCCTCGGCCACGGTCAGCCCGGCATGGGCGAGCTCGGGATCGGTGAACGTGCACCACGGGACGAGATCGGTCACCTTCCCCTTGCCCGGGAAGAACATGTCGCGCACCGCGCGCACACCCTCGTAACCGGCCATGTGGGTGAACAGGAAGCGCCCGTCGAGATCGCCCACGGCGTAGACCGAGGGCACGGTGGTGCGGCTGCGCTCGTCGACGATCACCCCGCGCGGGCCGACCGCCACGTCGAGCTCCTCCAAGCCCAGGCCCTCGACGTTGGGCCGCCGACCCGCGCCAACGAGGATCTCGTGCGCCGCCCACGTGCGCGGCTCGCCGCCTTCGGTCCCGTGCACGACCTTCAAGCCGTCCTCTACGTCCACGCGGTGCGTCTCCACGTCGACCCGCAGGTCCACACCCTCGTCGCGCAGCCGTGTGGTCAGGACCGCAACCAGATCCGGCTCGTCGCGAGGGAGGATTCCGGGCCCCTTCTGCAGCACGGTCACGCGGACCCCCAGGCGGCAGAAGGCCTGGGCCATCTCGATGGAGATCGGGCCGCCGCCGATCAGCGTGAGGCTCTCGGGCGCGCGCTCGAGGTCCCAAACGGTCTCCGAGGTGAGAAATCCGGCGTCCTCGAGGCCCTCGACCGGCGGGACGAGCGGCCGGCTGCCGGTGCACAGCAGGATGAAGCGCCCCTCCAGGCGCGAGCCGTTCACCGCGACCTCGTTGGGGCCGGTCAGCCGACCCTCGCCGAACCGCAGGTCCAGGCCCATCTCGCGGTAGCGCTCGGGGTCGTCGTCGGTCTGGGCGATCGACGCCTGCACGGCGCGGATGCGCTCGAAGACCTTGGCGCTGTCGATCCGCGGCTCGACCGGCTCGATCCCGAAGTCACCCGCCGTGCGCATGTTCTGTGCGACCTTGCCGGACGCGATCAGCGCCTTGCTCGGCACGCAGCCGGTCCACAGGCAGTCGCCTCCGACCCGGTCGCGCTCGACGACGGCGACCCTGACGTCCAGAGTGCCGGCGAACTCGGCGGCGACCATTCCGCCCGAGCCCATGCCGACCACGATCAAGTCGTAGCGCTCGGCCATCGCGCCGATCGTATGTCAATCGCCGCGGCTCAGCCCACGAACGTCTGCCAGAGCAGAAAGCCGTTGAGCGCGATGATGAGGGCCGCGACGACGCCGGCCATCGCGGTGGTCGCGCGGCGGTTGACCAGCGCGCCCATCACCTCGCGCCGGCGCGTAAGGAGAACGAGGGGCACGAGCGCGAAGGGGATCCCGAACGACAGCACGACCTGGCTGATGACCAGTGAGCGCGTGGGGTTCAGCCCGATCGCCAGGACCACGAGCGCCGGGGTCATGGTCGCCAGCCGGCGCACCGCCAGGGGGATCGTCCGCGCGATGAAGCCCTGCATGACCACCTGACCCGCATAGGTGCCGACGCTCGAGCTCGCCAGCCCCGAGGCGAGCAGCGCGAGCCCGAAGGCCAGCGCGGCGCCCGAGCCGACGAGCGCCTTGAAGCCTGCGTGGGCGCTCTCGATGGAGTCCACGTTGAGGCCCGTGCCGTGGAACAGGGCGGCGGCGATCGTGAGCATCGCCATGTTCACGAGGCCCGCGAGACCCATGGCGATCAAGACGTCGACGCGCTGGAAGCGCAGCAGCTCGCGGCGCTCGTCGTCGTCGCGCGGCCGGATCCGGTCCTGGGTGAGCGCGGAGTGCAGGTAGATGACGTGGGGCATAACGGTCGCGCCGAGGATGCCGGTCGCGAGAAGCACGCTCTCGGTCCCCGCGAACCCCGGCACCAGTCCGCCGAGCACGCCGCTTGCGTTCGGTCCCACGCGCAGGGTGTCGTAGAGGAAGCCGAGCAGGATGACCCCGAGCAGCCCGATGATCACCGTCTCGAAGCGCCGGTAACCGCGCGCCTGCAGGGCCAGGATCGCGAACGCGATGACGGCGGTGATCAGCCCGGCGGCGAACAGCGGCACCCCGAAGAGAAGGTTGAGAGCGATCGCCGCTCCGACGAACTCCGCGAGGTCGGTGGCCATGGCGATCAGCTCCGCCTGTACCCACAGCCCCCAGGTCACCGGTCGCGGGAAGCGCTCGCGGCACAGCTCGGGAAGGTTGCGTCCCGTGGCGATGCCGACCTTGGCCGACAGGTACTGGATCAGCATCGCCATCAGGTTCGCTGCGAGGATCACCCACAGCAGCAGGTAGCCGTACTTCGCGCCGCCGCTGATGTTGGTCGCGAAGTTCCCGGGGTCGACGTAGGCGATCGCGGCGACGAAGGCCGGTCCGAGCAGCGCGAGGCGGTAGCGCAGCCTGCCGCGCGCGCGGTGCAGCTGCAGCGCGCTCGGTGCGGGGAGCGCGACGGCTTCGCCGGTCGGGGGTGGCGGAGGCGGCGGGATCACGCGTGCGCCTCCACCCGCATCGCGTGGGCGAGCGCCCCGCCGAGCACGTGAACGTCATCGCCGAAGCGGGCGAACAGCGGGCCCTCGAAGGGTTGCTTGTCGACGACCTCGAACGGATCCCCCGGGGCGATGCCGCGATCAGACAGGTAGCGCAGCATCGCCGGGTCTGAGTCCGACACGCGGACGAAGACTCCGCGCTCGCCGGGCTCGAGGACCTCGAGGCTCCGGGTCTCGCGCTGCTCGACCCGACCGTCGCGGGTCGGGATCGGATCGCCGTGGGGATCGTGGGTGGGGTTGCCGAGCTTGGCGGCGATCGCCTCCTCGAGCTCATCGGAGAGCACGTGCTCGAGCACCTCGGCCTCCTGGTGTACGCGGTCCCACGGCACGCCGAGGTTCTCGGCCAGGTAGGTCTCCAGAAGGCGGTGGTGACGCAGGACCTCGAGTGCGACGCGCTCTCCCGCCCCGGTCAGCTCGACGCCCTTGTAGGGAACATGGCGCACGAGGCCCAGGCCGTCGAGCTTCTTGACCATGCCCGACGCGGAGGCGGCGGTGACCCCCAGCCGCTCGGCCAGCCCGTTGGTCGTCGCATGGCCCTCTCGCTGCTGCAACGAGTAGATCGCCTTCGTGTAGTTCTCGACCGAATCTGAGAGCTTGGGCATCCTGGAGAAAGATTATGGCATACCTAAACCCGTGCGCCGCCACGACCAATACTCTTGGCGCAATGGAAACTGTCGCGCCGCCCGACGACCACCGGACCGTACGCGAGGAGTGCGGGCTGCTCGACCGCTCAGACCGCGGGAAGCTCGCCCTCACCGGCTCCGAGGCCAAGGACTTCCTCCAGGGACAGCTGACCAACGACATCGAGGCGCTGGTGCCGGGCAGCGGCGTCTACGCGGCCTTCCTCACCCACAAGGGCAAGTTGCTGGGGGACCTGCGCGTGCTCGACCTCGGCGACGAGCTGCTGCTCGACACCGAGCGCGTCGCACTCCAGGAGCTGTTCACGATGGTCCACCGCTTCAAGCTCGGCCGCGACGTCGAGCTGCACAAGCGCACGCTGGAATGCGGCCTGCTCTCGCTCATCGGGCCGCTGTCGCGCGACGCCGCCGGCGCCGGCGCGCTCGGCGCGCAGGAGCACGCCTGCGCGCGCACAGAGCTGGCCGGCGTGCCCGTCGTGCAGGCGGTGACCGACGTGGGAGTCGACCTGTTCTGCGCGGCCGGGCGAACCGGCGAGCTGCGAGCGGCGCTCGAGGCGGCCGGGGCGCGCCCGGTCGGCGAGGCGGCAGCGGAGGCGCTGCGCATCGAGCAGGGCCGCCCGCGCTTCGGGCTCGACATGGACAGCGGAACGATCCCGCAGGAGGCCGGCATCAACGAGCGCGCGGTGAGCTTCACCAAGGGCTGCTACGTCGGACAGGAGACCGTCGCGCGACTGCACTACCGCGGCAAGCCCAACCGCCACCTGCGGGGCCTGCGCCTGTCCGCGCCGGGAGCGCACGGCGACGCCGTCCGGCTGGGCGAGCGCCCGGTCGGCGCGGTGGGCAGCTCAGCCGTCTCCCCCACACTGGGGCCGATCGCCCTGGCCCTCCTCCGCCGGGAGGCCGAGCCGGGGGCGACGGTGCTCGTGGGCGAGCAGGACGCGTCCGCCGAGGTGGTCGAGCTACCGTTCGGGTAGCCGGCGGCTGCGGGGCGCCGGCGAACGGCCGATTGCTTCGCGCCGCGCTACACCGCCGCGCGGCCTAACCCCCCACCACGATCCGGAAGCGGTGGATCATGGTGAGGTCGTCGAAGCCCAGGTTGCGGTAGAGGGCCTGGGGCCAGTCGTCGGCGTCGGCGGTCAGGAAGGTGAGTCGGTGTCCGGCGGCGCGCGAGGCCTCGATCGCCGCGGACACGACGGAACGCGCGAGCCCGTTGCCGCGATGGGCGGGGAGGGTCGCCACGTCCTCGACCTGGCCCACCTCGCCGTCGGAGAGCAGGCGGCAGAAGGCCACCGGCCGTCCGTCCTCGAACGCCGCGAAGCCGTGGTCCTCCGCGGCCTGCGCGATGAGGCGATCACGGAGCAGCACCTCGCGAACGACCTCCTCGCGGCCCCAGGGCTCGCTGCGCAGGAATGCCGCGCGCGCCTCCTTGACCTCGTGGAAGGGAAGCGCCCGGACCTCCGCCGTGCGAGAGGGACGATCGGCCGGGCGGCGCAGGGCCATGACGAGGTGGCGCTCGAGGTCCCAGCCAAGCCGTCGGAAGCCGCCGGCGAGGCGGCGACCCTCGTCCTCGTCGGGCACGACGACCATCCGATGGCCGAGGCCGGCCTCGCGCCTCATCGTCTCCGCGGCACGCGCCCACCCGCGCGCGCCGTGGGCCCCGGGCTGCAGCGCCACGAGGTGGTTGGCATCCCACAGGGTGGGGACCTCGGAATGCAGGAGCGCGAGACCGCCGTCCACCGGCACGACGTTCTCGGCGGCGCGGACGTCCACCTCCTGCAGGAAGCGCAGCGCGAGGGCGCGGTCGTCGTCCATCGGCTCGAAGGTAGCCGCCGCCATCGCGGCGTAGGCTGACGCCATGGTCCAGATCCGTCCGGTCACCGAGGACGAGCTCGCGGTTGGCCGCGACCGCGGGGCGGTGGCCGTGGCGTGGAGCACCCAGCTCGACAACCGCCGCGCCCAGCGGCTCTACGAGAGCACGGGTGCCGCGCGCTCGGCGTGGTTCGAGTACGAGATCGCGTTGGACTGACAGGAGCGACGGACGAAGCGCGCCAGGGCCGGCGGGGTGGGCGCGACGTCCAGGGCGAGCGCCGCCGTCTCGGGATGCGCGGCCAGCCAGGCGCCGGCGATCCGGACCTCCTCGACCTCGTGTGCGGGCAGGTGGACGCCCGTCCACGGGCCCGGCGCGTGGCGCAGTGCCGCGAGCGTGCGCCGGTGCAGGTCGTCGGCGTCGCACTCCTGTGGGAGCCCGAGCTCGAGGTCGACGATGCGACCACCCACCAGCCACAGGGCATCGAACGGCCCTTCGCCGGCAAGCACCAGTCGCGGGCGGGCGTGGGTGGCGGCGAGCACCCCGCCGAGGCGGTCCAGCAGCGCCCCGAGCCGGGCGCGCCGGCGCGCAAGCCACGCCGCCCGCTCGAAGCGCTGCTGCTCGGCCGCTGCCCGCATCTGCGACTCGACGTGGGCGAGCAGGCGCTCGCGGCCGTCAGCCGCGCCGGTGAAGAGGCCGAGAGCCTCGTCGAGGCGCCGGCGGTAGAGGTTGGGGTCGAGGTCACCGAGGCAGGGCGAGAGGCAGCGCCCCATCTGGCCGTAGGCCGAGGGCCACGGCCGCCGCCGAAGCGTGCGCCCGCAGTGACGCAGCCCGAACAGCGAGTTGAGCTGCTCCACCAGCTCTGACGCCGCGGCGCGACCGCGCAGGGGCCCGATCGTCACCCCTTGGCCGGCGGCCGGCTCACGCGCCACCTCGAGCACCGGGAACGCGATGTCCAGGCGGCAGCGCAGGTAGACCCCCTCGACGACGCGCTTGAGCAACGCGTTGCCCGGCGGCCGCAACTCCTTGACCAGCCGGCTCTCGAGCACCAGCGCGCCGAGCTCCGAGCGAGTCTGGATGCCGTCCACGACGTGCACGTGCGACGCCCAGTCGGGCCGCGGCGCGCCGGGCCGGAAGTGCGCCCGCGCGCGCGAGCGCACGTTCACCGACTTCCCTACGTAGAGCACACGGCCGCGCGCGTCGCGGAACTCGTAGACGCCGGGGCCGGCCGGCAGGGCGCCGAAGTCCAGCGGCGAGCGCGGCCCAACCGGGCGGGCGGGATCGTGCGCGGGTACGGTGCGTCCCGGCGAGCGCCGGCGCGTGCGCCGTGCCGGGGCGAGCAGCGAGAGCGCCTCCCCCACCGTCGCCGCGTGGGCACACAGGCGGTGAAAGAGCGCGCAGAAGACGCGCGCGCAGGTCTCCGCATCGGCGAGCGCACGGTGGCTGACTTCCACGTCGATACCCAGCGATGCGGCGAGCGGCGCGAGCTTTCGCTGGCCCGCGAGCGGCGCGAAGCGGCGGGCGAGCGCGACCGTGCACAGCGCGGGCGGCTCCGGCCACGGGAGGCCGCGCGCGGCGAAGGCGTCGCGCAGCACGCGCCGGTCGAAGCCCGCGCTGTGGGCGACCAGCACGCGGCCCTCGAGGCGCAGGGCGAGCTCGCGCAGCACTCCGGTGGGCGCGGGCGCGCCGTCGACCATCGCCTGGCTGATCCCGGTGAAGCGCTGGATCCCGCGGGTAAGAGGGACGCGCACGTGGACGAGGGAGGAGTAGCGCTCGTGAAGCTCGCCGCCGCCGACCAGCACCGCCCCCACCTCGGTCAGCTCACAGGCCTCGCCGGCCTTGCCGTTGGTCTCGACATCGACCGCGAGGAACTCGGCGGTGCGCAGGGGCCGATCGAGGAGTCGCACGTCGCGAACCGATACGCGCCCGCCCGGACGGCGTGCATGACCGCGTGCAGGAGTACGATCAGCGCACCCGAGGGAAGGAGCCTGCTGTGACCAAGCTCGACGAGGGCACGCGACGCGCGTGGGCCACCTACCGGGACAGCCTCCGTGACCTCGACGGCGCAGCGTATGACGAGGCCGAGCACCGCTCGTGGGAGCGCCTCCAGCGCGATCTGCAGCAGCTCGAGCAGACCGACGAGGGAGCGGTGCGCCGCCGTTCGCGTGAAGGAGATCGCGCATGACGGTCGGACTTCCGCACATCCGTCCGGTGGGTTAGGGTTGCGCGGGCTCGCGCCCCCACCGGGGGCTCGGGGTCAAGGGTTGCGAATGGAGAGGAACCTGAGCAGAGTCCGCGGGAGGCTGGCCACGCCCTTCATGCTGGTGGGCGCGAGTGCGTGCGCGCTCGCCGCGTGCGGCAGCGACAGCTCCTACCACAACAAGCTGCGACCGCCCGCCCCGATAAACGTCTCAGCGGCGATCAACCAGCAGCAGATCTCGATCGCCCCGACGCGTCTCGGCGCCGGCCCGATCGTCCTCACGGTGGTCAACCAGAGCGGCGTGTCGCAGGTGGCGACGCTCGAGGTCAACGACATCGCCTCCAGTCCCGCCCGCGTGAAGACCGCAGGCCTGCGGCAGTCGACGGGACCCATCAACCCGATGGACGCAGCGCAGCTCAGGGTCGTCGTCCAGCCCGACACGACCTACACGCTCAAGACCGACAGTGACAAGATCGACCCCGCGCAGATCACCGTCGGCACCCAGCGGGCGAGCGCACAGAACTCGATCTCGCAGCCCTAGGGCACGGCCGCCGTTGGTACCGTGACGCCGATGAGGCGGCTGGGGCGCCTGGTCGGCCTCTTCTGGCGCAAGGCCTACGAGGACAACCTCACCGGGTTGTCGGGAATGGTCGCCTACAACCTGCTGCTGTCGCTGCTCCCCGCGACGCTGCTCGGCCTCTGGGTCGCCGGACGGGTGATCCGCAGCGCCGAGCTCGAGCAGAGGGTTATCGAGGACCTTCAGCAGCTCTTCCCCACCGCCGCCGAGTCGACGCTCAAGACCCTCACCGACCGGCTCCGCACCTCGGGCACCGAGCTCGGCGTCGCCGCGCTGGTGGCCTCGGTGTGGATCGGTTCCTCGTTCTGGGGCTCGCTTGACACCGCCTTCTGCCGGATCTACCACGTCGACTGCCGCAGCTGGCTCGCCCAGAAGCGCTTCGCGCTGGTCATGCTGCTGGTGGCGCTCGCCCTCGTCGCCGCGACCCTGCTGATACCCGTTGCCCAGAGCCTCCTCGTCTCGGGCGCCGACGACCTGCCCTTCGGCCTCGACAGGGTCCGCGGGTTGATCGTCGCGGGCTCTGTCGCCGCGGGGCTCCTACTGGTCTTCCTGCTCCTGTGCATCGTCTACTGGACCGTGCCCAACCGGCGGCTCCCGTGGTCCTCGGTGTGGCCCGGGGCCTTGGCGGCGACGGTCGCCATGGGCGCGGTCGACTACGCCTTCCCGGTCTATCTGCAGAACGTCAACACGCTCGCGAGCTTCGGCACCACGTTCGTGTTCGTGCTCATCGTGCTGCTGTGGTTCTACGTGCTGGCGATCATCATCCTCGGGGGCGCGGTGGTGAACTCGCTGCGCTACGAGCTGCACGACACCGGCGAGCTGCGCGTCGCGTCCTGAGCCATGTCTAGCGTCTCAGCCTGTGCGCGCACTGACCGCGATCGATCCCGACGCGATCGCTCAGCTCAAGGCGAGCGGGGAGTTCTTCTGGCTGGACCTGACCGGCCCGTCGCCTGCGGACCTCGAGCGCCTGCGCGGTGTGCTCCACGTTGCTCCGCCACCCGAGCACGAACCGCACGTGCGCCGGCGCCTGTACGCCCACCGCGGAGACCACGCGGTGCTGGTCTTCAAGGGCGCCCACCTCGAGGGCGACCGCATCGCGCCGTTCGAGGTGATCATCTACGTGTCGGGCGACTTCATCGTCTCCTACCACGACCGGCCGGTCGAGGAGCTCGACCGCCTGCGCGAGCGCTTCGCCCGTCGCGCGGCGCATGACGAGCAGCTCGCCGTTGCGCGTGTGCTCGACGCGATCGCCGACAGCTTCATGGTCGTGCTGACGGCCGTAGACGACGACATCAACGAGCTTCAGGACAACGTCATCGAGCGGCCACGGGGCGAGCAGCTCAGCCGCATAGCCCAGCTGCAGCGTGAGCTGCACGACATGCGGCGGCTCGTGAACCCCGAGCGCGACATGCTCCAGCGCGTCGCTGACGAGATCAGCGACCTGCCCGGCCTGGAGCCGGGCGACCGCGAGTACATCAGCGAGGTCGCCAGGTACCTGAGCCGGATCTCCGACCAGCTCGACAACCACGCCCAGATGCTCACAAGCGCCACCGACATCTACTTGTCGCGCTCCTCGAACGACCTCAACGTCGTCATGAAGCGGCTGACCGTCGTGGCGACGGTCTTCCTTCCGCTCACGTTCATCACGGGCTTCTTCGGCCAGAACTTCGCCTGGCTGGTACGCCACGTCGCGTCGGCCACGACCTTTGTGGTCTGGGGGCTGGGGAGCCTCGTGCTCGCGGTCGGCGCGATGGTCGTCTGGTTTCGCCGCGGCGGCTACCTCTAGCCGCGCCGCGGTAGCCTTCTCGCGCCTTTCCCTACGTACTGATTGCGAGGAGATGCCCGTGGCAGTTGACACCAGCCGAATCGCCCACCTCGACGTGGAGCCCGGCGAGCTCCCCGACACGATGGCCGCGTGGGTCATCCGCGAGGAGCGCTACGGCGATCCCGTCGACGCCTTCCAGGTCGAGGAGATCGAGGTGCCCGAGCCCGGGGCCTTCGAGGTCATCGTGCGCGTGATGGCCGCCGGGGTGAACTTCAACAACGTGTGGGCCGCGCAGGGCAAGCCGGTCTCGGTGATGCGCTACGGCGACCACCCCCAGTACGGACACCACATCGGCGGCTCGGATGCCTCGGGCGTTGTGTGGAAGGTCGGCGAGGGCGTCACGCGCTGGAAGCCGGGCGACGAGGTGGTCGTCCACTGCAACGTGGCCTCCTACGAAGACCCCGAGGTCCACGGCCTCGATCCGCTCGCCGCCCCCTCGCAGATGATCTGGGGCTACGAGACGACGTGGGGCTCGTTCGCCCAGTTCACGAAGGTCAAGGCCCAGCAGCTGCTGCACAAGCCCAAGGCGCTGAGCTGGGACGAGGCCGCCTCCTACGGGCTGACCTACTTCACCGCCTACCGCATGCTGATCGACCGCTGCAACCTGCAGGCCGGCGCCCGGGTCCTGATCTGGGGCGCCGCCGGGGGCCTCGGCGTGTTCGCTACCCAGCTGTGCGAGATCACCGGCGCGCAATCGGTTGGCGTGGTCAACAGCGACGAGAAGGGCAAGCTGGTGATGGAGCTGGGCGCCGAGGGCTTCATCAACCGCGGCGAGTTCGCGGGGATGATGCGCAAAGGCGGCGAGTCAGGAGAGGAGGAGAAGGCGCGCTTCAAGGAGTCGCGACGCTTCTGCAAGGCAGTCGAGGAGATCCTCGGCGGACCGCCCGACATCGTCTTCGAGCACGTTGGCAAGGCCACCTTCCCCACCTCGGTGCTGTGCGTCAAGCCGTTCGGCAAGGTCGTGATCTGCGCCGGGACCACCGGCTATGACCTCGACTTCGACGTGCGCTATCTGTGGATGCGCCAGAAGGAGATCCTCGGCTCGCACTTCGCCAACGCGTGGGAGTGCACGAAGGCCAACCAGCTCATCGACGACGGCTTGATCCGCCCGGTGCTGTGGCGCACCATGCCGTTCGAGGGCGTCGCCGAGGCCCACCAGCTCATGATGGAGAACAAGCACCTGGGCAAGATCGCCATCCTCGTCGGAGCCGAGCGGGAGGGCGAGGGCAAGACCGCCGAGGGCGCGGGCGCGATCCACGCGGAGGTCGGCGTCTGATGGCCGGGGCGATGTCCGGCGGCGGGGTCGTGCTGGTGCCCTGGTACGCGACGCTCTTCCGCGGCGACCGCTTCGAGGAGGAGATAGTCGAGATCGCGCCGATCGCCCTTCGCTACGGCGCGCTGGAGTACGACGTGCTGCGCTCTCACGACGACACCTACAAGTTCCTGCACTTCTCCCGCTGGGAGGACAAGCTCGACTGGGAGCGCTACTGGTATGGCCCGGAGTTCCAGCGCTGGCGCGCCGAGCACCAGGGCTGGTACCAGGTGCCGATCGTCTACGAGTGGATCGACCGCCTGGTGCGCGCCGAGGCGCGGCGCGACGAGCCGGTCGAGACGGGCTAAGAGCCTGGCGTCAGCCCTGGTAGCGCAGCGACCAGGGCACCGGCCCCGGCGTGAGCTTCAGGCGCCCCGGGCGGGCTGGGCTGCTGGCCGGCGGCAGCTCGGGCTCGCTCGCCGCCCGCCTGCGGGCGGCCGCCCCCCGCCCGCGGGCGCGCTCGGCGCCCTCGAGCAACGCGACGCGCCCCGCGAGCTCGTCGCGTAACGCGCTCAGCTCCTCGAGCGAGAGGATGCGGCCGCCGGTCGCGGTCCGCGGCCGCGGCCGTGAATCCGGCTCGTCGGTCGCCGCGCCCAGCAGACGCTGGAGGTGACCGTCGGCGAGGCGCTGCTCGAGCTCGGCGATCTCGCGGCGCACGGCCCGCCGCTCCTGGGCCTCCCCACCGCGAGCCGCCTCGCGGGTCGCGCCGGGCCGGTTGACGTACAGCGCCGCGGCGACCTCGCGCGGGTCGAGGTCGGCCTGCAGCGCCTCGCGTGCGGCGCGCTCGACGATCTCCGCGAGCCGCTCGTCGGCGCCCGCGCGCGCGGCGACGAAGGTGCCACGCCCGTGCTCGGTCGAGATCAGGTCGTCGGCCTCCAGGCGTGCGTACACCGCACGCACGGTGTTCGCGTTGACGCCCGCGCCGGCCGCGAGCTCGCGCACCCCGGGGAGCCGCTGGCCGGCCTCCAGATCGCCGCCCACGATCAGCGAGCGCAGGTGCCACGCGAGCTGGACGCCGACCGGGACGTCCGAGTCTCGGTCGAGCGCTACCGGCAGGATGGACGGATGCGAGCGAGACACCGCGTTCCGCATGGTACTCGCGACGAGAGTGCCAGACAACTACGCCACATTCGGTTGACAGCGCGTGGCTGCGGGAGTACCTTCGGGCCCGAACAGTGCTAGCTGACTAGCGCAGTACGCGCGAGAGGGAGTCTAGATGGTTCGTAGCGTCGCGGATCGGGCGTTCTTGCCGGCGAAGTCTTTGTTGGAGGAGGTTGGGGACATGATGATCCTGACCGGTAAGACGTTGGTTTCGGCGGTGCGGCCTCCGTTTCCGTATGGGACGGAGTTTGTGGGG